>DASXGC010000125.1:0-10189 GCA_036489235.1 Vicinamibacterales bacterium | reverse complement strand
CTCGCGATCCTGACCCGGCCGGGCGCCGAATCCCGGCGCGCCGAGACCGCGCCGGTCGCCGCAGTGCTCGCACGCCATCGCCGCTGCGAAACGATCCAGGCGCCGGCAACCATTGATGGTGGCGACGTCCTGGTGGCGGGGCGTCGTGTATTCGTCGGGCGATCGAGCCGGACGAATGACGCGGCGGTCGCTCAGATGGAAAGGCTGCTGCAGCCGATTGGCTATTCGGTGACCGCCGTCACCGTCGACGGCTGCCTGCACCTGAAGTCGGCGGTGACCGTGGTTGACGAGCGGCTCCTCCTCGTCAACCCGGAGTGGATCGACGTCCACACGTTCGATGGCTTCGATGTCATCGCCGTGGATCCGGGCGAACCGATGGCGGCGAACGCGCTTCGGCTGCGCGACCGGGTCATCTTCCCGTCAGCTTTCCCGCTCACGGCGGAGCGCCTTGCACGGCTGGGGCTGCGGCTGCAGACTGTGGATGCAAGCGAGCTGGCGAAGGCGGAAGGCGCGGTCACGTGCTGCAGTCTCATCGTCGAGCATCGATAATCAGCAATCAAGCATCTGTTCCGGAGTTCCTCTATGGATGACAAGCGAGCGTTGTTGCGGCATACGGTGGCGACGGTTGCCTATCGCGGCGGAAAGGCGGTCAACGGCGCGCCGGACAGTTTCGCTTCGTACAGTCCGGACGGATCGCCGCGGACGGCGCTGTCGATCCTCGCGCACGTGGGCGATCTCTATGACTGGGCGCTGTCGCAGGCACGTGGCGTTGAAGCCTGGAATAACGCGACGCCGCTCGACTGGGACCGCGAAGTCGATCGCTTTTTTGCCGCATTGAAACGGTTCGACGACTTTCTCGCGTCTGATGCGGCGCTGGCGGTCGCGCCCGAGCACTTGTTTCAAGGAGCGATCGCGGATTCGCTGACCCACGTGGGACAACTCGCGATGCTGCGGCGCTTGAGCGGTGCGCGGATGAAAAGCGAGAACTACTCGCGCGCAAATATCGTGGCGGGAAGAGTCGGCCGCGACCAGACACCGCCGGGCCGCGAGTTCTAGCGGATATTCAAAATCGTAATCGCGAATCGGAAAGAGACACGGCCGCGGGCCCTGTCAGTTGCTGTCATTCGCATAAGCGTTAGCACACGGACGTTTGCGCCGTCGCTAACGGATTTGAAGCTGGTCAGCTTTTTGCGATCGAGGGCCGGCATGAGCGGACTTGACGCCTTTGGCCCCAACCTCCGTCGTCTTCGAATGCAGCGTGGCATTACACTCGACCAGATTTCGAACAAGACGAAAATAAATGCTGAGCTGCTTGCCGGCTTGGAGCGGAACGATTTTGCCAAGTGGCCCACTGGCATTTTTGCGCGTGCCTTCGTCCGCGCTTACGCAAACGCAATACGCGAAGAGCCCGAGGCCGTCGTCCACGAATTCTGCAAGTGGTTTCCCCAGGGCGATCGCCGACTCGCGCCGACCATTCGCGTCCACGCCGAAATCGTCGGCCACGACAACCTGGTGTGGAAGGACGACATGCCGCGAACCCTCGAAAGCGATCGGCGCGGGACCGGCGTCGAAGCACCGTTGCCGGAAATACGCGCGTCGCGCCGCTCTATCGCGATGAACGTGTTCGGACAGATGTTCATGAGGCTCCGGCGCCAGCCGCGCTGACTGCGCGTCGCACGCGCCGCTCCGAGTAACATCGCGCGATGCGCTTCGCCGACATCGTCGAGGTTTCCGGAGCCGTAAGCCGCACTGCATCCCGACTCGAAAAGATCGCGCTGCTTGGCGATCTGCTTGCCCGCCTGCCCCACGATGACATTGCGATCGCCGTACCGTTACTGAGTGGCGAACCGCGCCAGGGGCGGTTCGGAATCGGCGGTGCGCAACTGACCGCGATGCGCGATGTTCCCTCTGCGGCTGCTCCAACGCTCGCTATTCACGATGTGGACCAGACTTTCGATCGCCTCGCGCAGGTGACCGGCGCCGGCTCCGCCGCGCTCCGTGCGCAGCTGCTGCGTCAGTTGTTCGAACGCGCCACCAGCGCCGAGCAGGATTTTCTTCTGCGTCTGCTGTTTGGCGAGTTGCGACAGGGCGCGCTCGAAAGCGTGCTGGCGGATGCCGTGGCTCGCGCCTCGAAGATTCCGGTCGCGCAACTTCGGCGCGCCGCGATGCTGGCAGGCGATCTGACCACCGTCGCCTACCAGGCGCTCGTCGCGGGCGAGGCCGGACTCGCATCCTTCGCCTTGCAGCCGTTTCATCCGGTGCAACCGATGCTCGCCGATTCTGCGACCGATGTGGCGGAGGCGCTCAGTGCATTCGGCGCAGCCTCGCTTGAATACAAGCTGGATGGCGCGCGCGTTCAGGTCCACAAGGACGGCGATGACGTGCGAATTTATTCGCGCAATCTGCGCGATGTCACCACCGCCCTGCCCGAAGTGGTCACCGTCGTACGCGCTCTTCCAGCGAACTCCATCGTCCTCGACGGCGAGGCCCTGACGTTTCACAGCGACGGAAGGCCGCGGCCGTTCCAGGACACGATGCGTCGCTTCGGCCGGACCGTGGATGTCGATCGGTTGATGCCGGAGCTACCGATCACGCCGGTGTTCTTCGACATCCTCTATCTCGACGGCGTCGCCCTGGTCGACGAGCGACTCGATCGCCGCGCCAATCTCCTGCGCGAGCAGGTCGCAGACGCCAATGTGGTGCCGCGTCTGGTGACCTCGGATACAGACGAAGCACGCGTGTTCGCGGCGCGGGCGCTCTCGAGTGGTCACGAAGGCGTGATGGCCAAATCGCTCGACAGCGTCTACGCCGCGGGGCGTCGCGGCGCTGACTGGCTGAAGATCAAGCAGGCGCACACACTCGATCTCGTCATCCTCGCCGCCGAGTGGGGCAGTGGGCGCCGTCGCGGCACGCTCAGCAACCTCCACCTCGGCGCGAGAGATGCCGAGCGTGGCGGGTTCGTGATGCTCGGTAAAACCTTCAAGGGTCTCACCGACGAAATGCTCGCCTGGCAGACCAGGAAGTTCCTCGAGCTCGAGATCGGACGGGACGGTCACACCGTGCACGTGCGGCCCGAGGTGGTTGCCGAGATCGCCTTCAATGGCCTGCAGGCCAGTCCACAATATCCGGGCGGCGTCGCGTTGCGCTTCGCGCGTGTGAAGCGCTATCGCGCCGACAAGACAGCGGCGGAATCAGACACCATCGCGACGGTGCAGTCGATGTACCGTAGGGAACGCTCGACCGGGTAAGCGGACCGTCTTCGGTCGGCCCGGCTCGACGCTGCTTCGAGGAGGTCCAATGAACTGGTGCGCTTGTCTGATCGCTGCCGCGCTGTTGCAGGCGCCGGTTGCCGAAATGCAGCGCGTTCCGCAATTCGAGAACGATCGCGCAGTCTCGTGGAAGAGCATCATTCCGGCTCACACCGAATCGACGCTGCACCGTCACGATCGTTACAGGTCTGTTATCGCCATCGTCGGCGGCGATCTGACAACCGAGGACGCCTCCGGACGCCGGACCGTGACGCACTACGAGACGGGAAAGGCCTATTGGCAGACGCCCATGCCGCCAGGAGCGATGCATAAAGATGTCAACGCCACCAACACCACCATCCAGCTCATCGTCGTCGAGTTGAAATAGCCGGCGTGCCGAAATTGCATAGTTGGGTCTGGCCGGCCCGGCTATGGTTTGGGCATGAACATCAAAAATTATCTTCTTGTCGCCGCGCTGTTCGTTTCCGTGCCCGCTTTCGCCGGTGGGCAGAAGACGGTCACCAAGGGGGACACGATCAAGACTAGCGCCACGATCGTTCAGATCGACTCGACCACCCGTCACATCACGTTCAAGAGTGACGATGGGACGGAAGATTCGATGGTGGCGGGTCCGGAGATTCAGCGTTTCAGCGAGCTGAAGGTGGGTGACAAGGTCAATCTGACCTACTACGAGTCGACCGTCTATCAGCTGCGCAAGCCCGGTTCGCCTTCGAAGATGAGCAGCGAGTCCGCGGCGCTCGCGCCGTCCAAAGGTGCCATGCCCGGCGGCACGATGGCGGTGCAGACCAAGTCGACGGTCACGGTCAAGTCGATCGACATGAAGATCCCGTCGATTACCGTGGTGACTGCTGACGGCCGCACCGTCACACGCAAGGTGGACGACAAGAAGAACCTCGAAGGCGTGAAGGCCGGCGACAAGATCGACATCACCTACACCGAAGCCATCATCGCGAACGTCGACCGCAAATAGCTTGCGCGCGGCTCTCAGAACGCGTCCTGGATCGCCAGGTACACGCCATGAGAGCCGCTCTTCCCCCACGCCACGTCGAAGCAGAGGTTGGTGCGCGAGCGCTTGTTCAGCAACAGCCGCAAGCCCGCGCCGAATGCCGGCGCGCTCGACTCGAAGAGGCGCTCGCCCGCTTCCAGATTGGTCACTGTCGTCAGGTTGCTGAACGCGACCATCCCGAGCAGTCCGTTCTGCATCAGATCGCCCCGATATTCCACTTCGCCGTACATCAGGCGCTCGCCCCGGTAGCGTCCTTCACGGTAGCCGCGGGCTGATCGTCCGAGCAGATCCATGACCGTCGTCGGCAGATCGAAATAGGGCGGCGCGCCGGTCGTTGTCAGGTCGGTGTAGTACCAGAAGCCGAGATGCTGGCGTCGCTTGGTCGGAAGTGGAGCGTAGGCTCGAAACTCGAGGTGGAGCGACTGCCAGGCCGAATCGCCGCCGAGGAAGCCGCCGAACGAAAAGCGATACGCCGCGTTCGCCATCATCCCGTGCTGAGGGTCGATGAAGTTGTCGCGCGTGTCGAAGAGGACATTCGCGCTGATACCGGCGGAAATCTGCCGATCGATCGGCAGCCCGTGGTCCAGGCTGTAGGTCTCGTACGGTGAGCCCTCGAGGCTGACTCCATCCGCTCCCTTCACGTTTGCGTGCGCGTCGAACAGAAACCCGCCGCCGACGAACAGACTCTTGCGGACCCGCCGGTAGGCGGTTTCGTGAATGCGGTAGAAGTCGAAGTTCGTGTCGATGGCCGCCGAGTCCGGCGTGTTGGTGCCGAGGCCATAGGTGTCCTGCGCGGTCAACTGGATGCGGTTGTCGCCCTCGATGAACCACCGGTCGTCGCCAGTGAACATGCCGAACCTGGCGTTGAAGATCAGCTGATTCTTCGTTGTGTAGGTCAGGCTCGAGAGCAGCGATGAGATGTGCGTCGTTTCCGGATCGCCGCGAATGAATGCAACCTGCGCCGCCGCGCCGATCGAGACGCCGGTTGACGGATTCGATCCGATGATCGGCGCGGCCGTGATCATCGGCCGGCCGAGCTCTGCGGCATCAGGCGGCGGTTTCGGATCCTTGTTTCGGATAGCCCTGAACAAGTCGCCGAGATCCATCAGTGCATCCGGATCGGTCGGGTCTGGTGAATCGATTGCGGCGGCCGGCGCGGCAGGAGTTGCGGTCGCCGCTTGCCCAGGCGGTGCAGCTTGAACGAGTGTCTTCTCGCCCGGCTCCTGCGCCGCGGCCGCGAAAGGAAACACGATCAGGAAAACCGCAACCGCCCCGAGCAGTTTCGTTTTCAAGCCCTGATGCTCGTTTGGTTCCGCGATCTCAGCTATGCAGTTCCGGCAGTGGGATGTGCGGGTCTGAGCATGCCGAAACCGCATAGCAAACTCAGCCGGACTGTGGCATCGTAGTCCCATGAAAAGCCTCCTCATTTCGGCCCTGATGGCGGGCGTCGTGGTGGGCGCACCACAAAGCAAGCCGACCGATGTTCCAGCGGATTTCAGCGGGACCGTGCAGGTGGCCGGCGAACTCGGTGCGGCCACGGGCATCATCAAGTTTCACATCGACCGCTACACGGCCGAGAGCGATCGGATGGCGATGGTGAAAGCCCTGCGCACCGACGGATATCAGGCGTTCCTCCCGGCGTTCCGGAAACTCCCGCCGGTTGGCTATATCCAGATCAAGGACCAGAAATGGAACGTGAAATGGGCGGTCTTCGAGCCCAAAGATCTGGGTGCGCACATCACCATCGCGACCGACGAGCCGGTCTTCTTTGTCGGCGGCAGCCAGCCGGATGCCAAGCCACGCGCCGGCTACGAGATGAGCGTCACGGAGATGGACATCGACACCATCGGGATGGGCAAGGGCACGTTCGCGGGTGCCGCCCGCGTCAAGCCGTCGGCGAACGGGACCAGTGTCACCGTCGATGACTACTCCGGCAAACCCTCGCAGTTGACGATGATTACCCGCACGCGCCCGTAGCGAATGGTAGGCTGTCGGATCGGAATCATCCATCCGACAGCTTCTACATGACCGCGACCCGCCGTCCCCTCTGGCTCCTGGTCGTCCTCCTCGTCGCCGCCCAGTCGATTTCGGTATCCGCCAAACGCAAAGACGATCACCTCATCATGGCCAACGGCGACCAGCTCGTTGGCGAGGTCAAGAAGCTCGAACACGGTCAGCTTTACTTCAAGGCCGACTACATGCTGAATTCGATGCAGGTGGATTGGACCCAGGTGCGCGAGCTTCGCAGTCAGGACGAGTATCAGGTGCTGCTATCGAACGGCCAGCAGCCGACCGGAACCATTGAGCGTGCGGCGGACGGAACCTTCACGATTTCGCGATCCGGTTCAACCATGGTTGCGACCGTCTCCACCGAGGTCATCGGCATGTTGCCGGTCGAAACTGATTTCTGGGCGCAGTTGACCGGCAACATCGACAGCGGCTTCAGTTACACAAGCGGCAACAGCCAGACGCAGTTCACAGCGAGTGGCATGGTGGCGTACATCACGAGCCGCTATGTCTTCAATCTCAGCGGCAGTTCGACGTTCAGCGGTCAGTCCGACGGCACGAACACCAACCGCAACAACATCAGCCTGACCAACCAGTTCACAATCAAGCCGAAGCTCTACACGGTCGTCCTCGGGGAACTGCTGCACAGCGACCAGCAGGACCTGGACTTGCGCACCACCCTCGGCGGCGGCCTCGGCCGTCAGCTGGTGCAGACCGGACGGACGTCGTTGAATGTTTTCGGCGGCGTGGTCTACACCAACGAGCGCTACTCGGCGCCGCCCGATCCGAACGAGCCTGGATCGCAGAACGCGAACAACATCGAGGGCGTGCTCGGACTCCAGTTCGCCATGTTTCGCTTCAAGACGACCGATATCTCCTCGACGCTGTCCGTGTATCCAAGTTTCACGACGCCCGGCCGCGTGCGCCTCAATGTTGCGCCGACCTTGAATCTCGAGATCGCCCGCAATCTTTACTGGAACTTCACACTCTACGAGAACTACGACTCCAACCCGCCTGTCAACGCCAACAAGAACGACTTCGGCGTGACCAATTCGATCGGCTGGAAATTCTGAACCTGCCGAATCTGCCCTGCCGAATTTGCATAGTCCCTTCCCGGCCGCTTCTCTAGGCTGAAGTCGTCGAATAGTGAGGGGTCTCTGCTGATGATGGCGAGGATATCTTTCGCGAGCGGCTGGCGTGCGGCGGTCGGGATTCCGGCGCGGCGGGCGCCGGCGATACGCCGTCAGTCGCCGTGGGCCGACGATCAGGAGACAGAATCGATCAGCCCGATCAGGTTTCTCATCGCGCTCGCCCTTGTGACCCTGTTCGGAGCGTGCTCGCCCGCATCTCGCGGCTGGACGGACACGCCGGCCGCAGTTACTTCGCCGCATGAGCAGCGTTACACTGACGCGCTGGCGAACATTCCCAGCGAACTGACCTCACCCAGTTGGACCGAATTGCCGTGATAAGGATGACCATGAAAATCGTTCGCGTCGTTTCGATTATTGCCGTAACGCTGTTCGCGCTCGTTTCGTCGGCCCATGCCCAGGACGGCCGCATTTCGATCAGCGCGGCGATCGCGGTCGACCCATCGCTCAGCGGGACTGTCCTCAATCCCGGAGTGGCCGGCCCGGCGACCTTCACCGGCACCAAGTGGACCGAGTCGCACTCGACCAACTCGCCGTTGCTCGAAGTCGATCTTGGTTATACGGTGGCGCCGCGCACCGAAGTGCTCGGCGGATTCGAATACGGCCGTGCCGGATCGAATCTGCTCACGGTCGGATCCCAGCTCGGGGCGCCGCTCAACGCGTCGTTCAGCCCGTATCAGTTCTGGGGGTTCAACGGGGGCGTACGTGCCGGTCTCGACCACGGCCATGGTGGATATGGCGTCGCGACGTTCGGATTCCGGCAGGTGAGTTCGATCGACATGACCCTGACCCAACCCGGGTTTACGTCGATTCGAAGCCTCTACGATTCAACCACGGCTCCGTCGTTCGGTTTTGGAGGCGGTTACCTCTTCGGCGGTAGCACTGGTGTCAGCTTCGGCTTCGAGCTGGCTTTCAAGCACACCGGCTCGCTGGCGCCAGCGGCGGCGTCGCCACAGCTGTCAGCCATCAACGCTGAGAGCGCCCGCTGGTCGCTGCCGATCGGTTTCATCGTCCGCTTCTGATCAGCTCAGGCAGCCGGCTGAATCCCGTGCCGAACGGACTCGAGAGGAAATAGCGAACGGCACGTTCCCAACCTTGTTCCGAAATCGCATAGTCGCGCCGCACGGCTGGTAGCGACAATCCGAGCATCGAGCTCGATGTCTCGAATACTGTCTACCTGTCGCACCTTTGTTACAGGCCTCGTCGCCCTGGCGATGTTGCCGGCGATGGTGGTCGCACAGGCGCCGAAGAATCCGCTGCCTTCGTGGAACGACGGACCCTCGAAACAGGCGATCGTGAAGTTCGTCTCGGCGGCCGTCACGCGCGGCGAAGCAGGGTTCATCGCGCCGGCCGATCGCATCGCGGTGTTCGACAACGACGGGACGTTGTGGTCCGAGCAGCCGATGTACTTCCAGCTGGCCTTCGCCCTCGATCGCGTCAAGACGCTCGCGCCGCAACATCCGGAATGGAAAACGACGCAGCCGTTCAAAGCGGTGCTCGACGGCGACATGAAGGCGCTGGGCGCGAGCGGGGAAAAAGGACTCGTGGAATTGGTCATGGCCACTCACGCCGGGATCACCACCGACGAGTTCGCCACGATCGTCGCCGACTGGATCCGCACAGCGCGCCATCCGAAATACAGGAAGCCGTACACCGAGCTGGTGTTTCAGCCCATGCTCGAGCTGTTGTCGTACCTCCGCGCCAACGGATTCAAGACGTTCATCGTCTCAGGCGGCGGTGTCGAGTTCATGCGGGTGTTCTCGCAGCGCGTCTACGGCATCCCGCCCGAGCAGGTGGTCGGCTCGATGATCGAAACCGAGTTCCAGATGAAGGACGGCAAGCCGGCGCTGATGCGGCTCCCCAAGGTCGACTTCATCGACGACGGGCCGGGCAAGCCGGTCGGGATCAACAAGTTCATCGGCCGGCGTCCCGTGTTCGCCTTCGGCAACTCCGACGGCGATCAGCAGATGCTCGAGTGGACGACGGCAGGCAGCGGGCCACGTTTCGCCGGCATCGTGCATCACACCGACGGCGACCGCGAGGTTGCCTACGACCGCACCTCGTCGTTCGGCAAACTGGACAAGGCTTGGGACGAGGCGACGGCAAAAGGCTGGACCGTGGTGGACATGAAGAGCGAGTGGAAGCGGGTTTTCACGAGCGACGCACCCCGATGAACAGAGGAACGGAAATGATGCAGACACGAACACGAACACTACAGGCCGCTTTGACGGCCGATCCCGGCAATCTCTACTTCCGCTGGATTGCCGGTGACGGCGCCACTCGGTAAGGTGAGCTCATGTCTGCCCGTCAGAGTGTTTCCGAATCTGCATGGGCGAACGGTGATGGGCCACTTAGCCTAAGTCCGCAGATCTCGGCTGCTGGGAGGGCGAATGAGTACGAAAATCAAAACGCGAGCGGCGTGGTTAACGCTCGCGTTGAGTGGGCTTGTTGTCGGTTGGGCCGGCAGTCAGTTGTCGACATCGAACCTGTCAGCAGCAAGTGCGGTCACACCGGCGGTCAATACAGCCGGCTCCTCCAACGCCGTCACGCCTGAAGGCAGGCACGTCACGCTCGCGCCCGTCGAAAAGGGCAAAGGCGCGATGAAGAGCATCAACGCCGCCATCGCCGAACAGACGGCGGCGGGACGAAAACCCAACATCCTGGTGATCTTCGGTGACGACATCGGCGTGCCGCAGATCAGCGCCTACACGATGGGCATGATGGGCTACAGAACGCCCAACATCGATCGGATCGCACAC
>DASXGC010000109.1:0-7091 GCA_036489235.1 Vicinamibacterales bacterium | reverse complement strand
CAGCGACCTGTCCGACCGTCAGGTCGCGGTGCTGTGCGGCCGCGGCAACAACGGCGGCGACGGCTTCGTCGTTGCCCGCACGCTGATCCAGCGCAACGTGGACGTCTCGGTGTTCCTGATGGGACGCGTCTCGGAGGTCCGCGGCGATGCGCGCGTGAACCTCGAAATCCTCGGCCGTCTTGGTCACACGGTCGTCGAGGTTGCCGACAGCCAGGCGTGGGAACTCCATTTTTCAGAGGTCAGCGATTGCACGCTGATCGTCGATGCCATCTTCGGGACCGGCCTCAACGCTCCGGTGTCCGGATTCATCGAGTCGGTGATCACCGACATCAACACGTCGGGCATCCCGGTGGTCGCGATCGACCTGCCGTCCGGCCTTTCGGCCGATTCGCCTGAGCCGATCGGGCCGTCAATCGAGGCCAACGTCACCATTACGCTGGCCGCTCCGAAGCTGCCGCTGGTGCTGCCGCCGGGCGAGACTCGCGCCGGCGACATCGTGATCGCCGATATCGGCATCCCGGACGAGGTCATCGACGCCGTCAGTGGTCCGCACGTCGACCTTCTGACCCGTGCGTCGATGCGACCGCTGGTGCCACCGCGGACACCGGACAGCCACAAGGGCGATTTCGGCCGCGTCCTGATCGTGGCCGGATCACGTGGAAAAACCGGCGCCGCGCATCTCGCCGGCATCGGCGCCCTGCGTTCGGGCGCCGGTCTGGTCACCATCGCCACAGCCGATTCCTGCCAGGCGGTGGTGGCGGCGATGGCGCCCGAGTACATGACCGAGGCGCTTCCCGAAACCGCGGACGGGCTGGACGCAAAGGCCGTCGATCAGGTCATCGAAATCGCCCGCGACGTCATCGCGCTTGGGCCCGGCCTCGGGCAGGGATCCGGCACGCGTGAATTCATCCGCCAGCTGGTCGATCGGGCGACGATGCCGATCGTTGTCGATGCGGACGGCCTGAATGCCTTCGCCGGCGACCCCGAGAAGCTGGCCGGACGCGAGGGGCGCGACGTCATCATCACGCCGCACCCGGGCGAAATGGCGCGGCTGGTCGGGATGTCGATCGAGGAAGTGCAGAGCAGCCGGCTCGAAATCGCGCGCAACTTCGCGGTCGTCCACCATCTGTTCGTCGTATTGAAGGGGCATCGAACGCTGATTGCCACGCCAGACGGGAAGGTCTTCATCAACCCCACCGGGAATCCGGGAATGGCAACCGGCGGCACCGGCGACGTCCTCACCGGAATGATCGCCGCGTGGCTGGCGCAACTGCTCGACGCCGAGGCTGCGTGCAAACTTGCGGTGTACTTGCACGGCATGGCGGGCGACCTCGCGGAGGCCGACGAGGGGGAAGTCGCCATGACCTCGGCCGACGTCGCCGCGCATCTCGGCGATGCGGTCATGGAGCTCACCGCCCGCCGCAAGGTTGTGAACAAAGAGTAGGCCGGCCACTGATTCAGACCATCACCACGCATTCGGAAGACGAGACGTCTGCTGCCGGGCACGCGCTGGCGTCGGCGTTGTCGGCCGGCGATGTCCTGCTGATGTACGGCGATCTGGGCGCGGGGAAAACGGCGTTCGTGCGCGGCCTGGCCGCGGGACTCGGGGTTCCGCCGGAAGAGGTCAGCAGCCCGACGTTCACGTTGATTCAGGAATATCGCGGCGGCCGATTGGCGCTATTCCACGCCGATCTCTACCGGATCAACGATCCCCGAGAATTCGACGAGTTGGGCCTCGACGAACTCGCAGTCGACGGCGTGCTGGCAATCGAATGGGCGGAGCGCTTGCCTACGCCACCGCAGAACAGTGTCCGCATCTCGATCGAGCATGCGGGCGACACCGGGCGGCGCATCACGATCGTTTATTCGGATCGGTAGTTCGGTGCTTCCTTCGTGATGGCGACGTCGTGGACGTGGCTCTCGCGTGCGCCGGCAGGGGTGATCCGAATCAGTTTTCGGTTGAGTTGCAGGGTCGGGATGTTCTTTGCGCCACAGTACCCCATGCCCGCGCGCAGGCCGCCGACCAGTTGATGCACCATCGCCGCGATGCTGCCTTTGTGGGCGACGCGGCCTTCGATGCCCTCGGGGACCAGTTTTTCGCTGCCGCCCGGCGCTTCGAGATCGAACTCGTCCTGAAAGTAACGGTCGCGACTGCCTCTTCGCATCGCTCCGATCGAGCCCATGCCGCGGTATTCCTTGAAGCTCCGCCCTTGATACAGGATGATCTCGCCCGGGCTCTCGTCGGTGCCGGCAAACAGGTTGCCGATCATCGTCGTGCTCGCGCCGACGGCAATCGCCTTGGTGATGTCGCCCGAGAAGCGGATGCCGCCGTCGGCAATCACCGGCACATCGTGCGCCGCCGCCGCGGCCGCGCATTCCATGACCGCGGTAATCATCGGGACGCCGATGCCGGCGATGATGCGTGTCGTGCAGATCGACCCGGCGCCGATGCCGACCTTGACCGCGTCAACCCCGAGATCAATCAGCGCCTCAGTCGCCTCCGCAGTCGCAACGTTGCCCGCCACCAGATCCACGCCAGGGAATCGCCGGCGCAGCTGGCGCACCATATCGAGCACGTTCTGCGAATGTCCGTGAGCGGTGTCGACGACGAGGACGTCCACGTTGGCGCCGACCAGCGCGTCCGCGCGATCGACCGTGTCGCGAGCGATCCCGACGGCCGCGCCGCAGCGCAGGCGGCCGAGCGAGTCCTTGCTCGCGTTCGGGTACTTCACCGCCTTCTGAATGTCCTTGACGGTGATCAAGCCCTTGAGCCGGTAGTCGCGATCGACGACGAGCAGTTTCTCGACCTTGTGCTGATGGAGAATCTCTCGCGCCGCGTCGAGCGTGGTGCCGACCGGCACGGTGAACAGCGGCTCGCGCGTCATGACGTCAGCGATTGGGCGGTTCACGTTGGTCTCGAAGCGCAGGTCGCGGTTGGTGAGAATCCCGACCAGCCGGCCCTCCTTGCTGCCGTCCTCGGTAATCGGCACGCCTGAAATCGAGTACTTCTTCATCAGGTCGAGTGCTTCGAAGATGCGGTTGGTCGGGGAGAGCGTGATTGGATCGACGATCATCCCGCTCTCTGACCGCTTCACGCGATCGACTTCGGATGCCTGTTCCTCAATCGAGAGGTTTTTGTGGACGATGCCAATGCCGCCCTGCTGAGCCATAGCGATGGCGAGGCGCGATTCGGTGACGGTATCCATCGCGGCGCTGACGAGCGGCACCGACAGGCGGATGTTGCGGGTCAGCCTGGTCGTCACGTCAACTTGAGTCGGCACCACGTCCGAGTGCTGCGGCACCAGCAGCACATCGTCGAAGGTGAGCGCCGTGGCCAGACCGGATTCAATGGAGAGGAGCGATGGCGTCTCTGCGGTTTTCACGCGGCCGTCCCGTGACACTTTTTGTATTTTTTTCCGCTACCGCACGGACAGGGGTCGTTGCGTCCGACCTTTGGCTCGTCGCGACGTACGGTCTTCAGCATTGCATCGTCGCCGCCAACACGCGCCGGCTGCTTGGCATCGTGCGAAGGGCCAAAGGGACTCGCCGGCTGGGCCTGGGTCTGAGTCCGGCCCAAGGCCAGCACGCCACCGCGCTGCGACTCGGCGGACGGATCGTTCAGAATCAGCGGCGGCGGACGGCGCGGACTCGGGCGGGGCGCGATCGGCGCACCGCCGGAACCAGGGGCGCCTTCCTCATTCAGGATCGGGCGCAGCCACCACAGGTAGCGGACGATTTCCTCGTCCACCCGTTCCTTCATCGCCTGGAATAGTTCGAAGCTTTCCTTCTTGTACTCGACCAGCGGGTCGCGCTGGCCGTAGCCGCGCAGACCGATGCCTTCCTTGAGGTGGTCGAGGCTGTAGAGGTGATCCTTCCACTGCGTATCGACGATCTGCAGCATGATGTCGCGCTCGACGCGTTCGAGCACCTCACGGCCGACCAGCTGTTCCTTGTCCTCGTACGACTTGACGATCGCATCCCAGAGCGTGTCGCGAATCTCGTCGGCGGTGCGATCGCTGAAGTCGAGCGGTGTCGCATCGATGGCGAAGATGCGGTTGACCTCGCGCTTCAGTGCGTCGAGATCCCACTCCTCGAAGTCAGCCTCGCGGGGCGCGTAGGTTTCGACCAGCGAGTCGAGGGTGTCCTGCGCCAGGGCCATCAGGTACTCGCGGGTGCCGACCACATCCTCTTCGTCGATCCGGATCTTGCCGTCGAGGATTTCACGGCGCAGCGCGTAGATGTTCTCGCGCTGCTTGTTCATCACATCGTCGTACTCGAGCAGATGTTTGCGGACCGAGAAGTTCTGTGCCTCGACCTGCTTCTGGGCGCGCTCGATCGCCTTTGAAACCATGCCGTGTTCGATCGGCACGCCCTCCTCCATACCCAGCCGCTGCATCAGGCCGGCGATGCGGTCAGACCCGAAGATGCGCATCAGGTCGTCCTCGAGCGAGAGGTAGAAGCGCGACGCCCCGGGATCGCCCTGGCGGCCGGCTCGGCCCCGGAGCTGGTTGTCGATGCGCCGCGCCTCGTGACGTTCGGTCGCGACGATGTGGAGGCCGCCGATCGCGATGACTTCGTCATGCTCGGCGTCGCATTGAGCCTTGAAATGCTCGAAGATGCGGTTGTAGACCTCTTTCGGGACGCGATAGAACGCATCGAGGTGATAGAAGTAGGCGTACTGCTCGTCCTCGATGAAGCGCTCTTCACCCTTGGGCAGGCGTTCGGCCACCTGCTCGGCCAGGCACTGCTGACGGGCCATGAACTCCGGGTTGCCTCCGAGCAGGATGTCGGTGCCTCGACCGGCCATGTTGGTCGCGATGGTCACCGAGCCCTTGCGTCCGGCTTGCGCGACGAACTCCGCTTCCTGCGCGTGATACTTCGCGTTGAGCACGACGTGCTTGTCGGATCCGCCGCCGGTGGTGGTGCCACGCTTCAAGCCGCGGCGGTCGAGCAGTGTCGAGAGCTTTTCTGATTTCTCGATCGAGACCGTCCCGACCAGCACCGGCCGACCCTTGGCGTGCTCTTCGACGATCTCGGTGACGATCGCGTCCCACTTTTCCTTTTCGGTCCGGTAGACGAGGTCGGGATTCTCGACGCGGCGCAGAATCCGGTTGGGCGGAATGATGACGACGTCGAGGTTGTAGATCTTGGCGAACTCTTCGGCTTCAGTGTCGGCAGTGCCGGTCATGCCGGACAACTTCTTGTACTTCCTGAAGTAGTTCTGGAAGGTGACGGTGGCGAGCGTCTGGTTCTCGCGCTCGATCTTCACCTTCTCCTTCGCCTCGACTGCCTGGTGCAGACCGTCGCTCCAGCGGCGCCCGGGCATCAGGCGGCCGGTGAATTCGTCGACGATGACGATTTCGCCTTCGGGGCTGATCATGTAATCGACGTCGCGGTGGAACAGCACGTGCGCCCGCAGCGCCTGATTCACGTGGTGGAGCAGGGGCATGTTCGCCGGATCGTAGAGTCCGCCCGGCTGCAGCTTGCTGGCGAGCAACTCCTCGGCTTTGGCCATGCCGCTTTCGGTCAGCGTGACGGTCTTGTGTTTTTCGTCCTTGATGTAGTCGCCGGTGGCCTCGAGCGCTTCGCGTTCCTCAGCCTTGGTGTCGCCCTGGACGACGGCGCCCATCTTGAGCCGCGGGATGATGCGGTCGACTTCGTAATAGAGGTCGGTCGACTGCTCGGCCGGACCGGAGATGATCAGCGGCGTGCGCGCTTCGTCGATGAGGATGCTGTCGACCTCGTCGATGATCGCGAAGTGGTGTCCGCGCTGCACGTAATGCGCGAGCTCGAACTTCATGTTGTCGCGCAGGTAGTCGAAGCCGTACTCGTTGTTGGTGCCGTAGGTGATGTCGGCGGCGTAGGCGATCTGCCGTTCCTGATCGTTCAGGTCGTGCTGGATGACGCCGACCGTCATCCCGAGGAAGCGGTAGATTCTGCCCATCCACTCCGAGTCGCGGCGAGCGAGGTAGTCGTTGACCGTGACGACGTGGACGCCTTTGCCTTCGAGGGCGTTGAGATAGGCGGGGAGGGTGGCGACCAGCGTCTTGCCTTCGCCGGTCTTCATCTCGGCGATCTTGCCTTTATGCAGGACGGCGCCGCCGATGAGCTGAACGTCGAAGTGCCGCATGTTGAGCACGCGGCGGCCGGTTTCGCGCACCACCGCGAAGGCTTCGGCCATCAGATCGTCCACGGTCTCGCCATTGGCGACGCGCTGACGGAACTCGGTGGTTTTACCGCGAAGCTGGTCGTCGGTCAGGGCCTGGATCGCCGGTTCGAAGGCGTTGACCTGCGCGACGATCGGTCGCAACCGTTTGAGTTCGCGGTCGTTCTGGGTGCCGACGACTTTAGCGATTATGGTATCGAGCATCTGAGGATTGGGAAGGCCGAGCCTGAATAATCAGACGATTGTAGCAGTTTCGACGGTTCGAGTGGCGCAGGGACGCCACGGACGATGGCGGTTTGGGGAGGCTTAGCGGACGGCCGGCTGCGTCAGGAGCTGAAGCGGGTTGATCAGCTTGCCGTTGGCGAGAATCTCGTAGTGCAGGTGCGGGCCGGTGGCGCGGCCGGTCGCGCCGACGAACCCGATGACGTCGCCGCGCTTAATCGTCTGGCCAGCCTTGACGTTGAACCCGCTCAAATGACCGTAACGGGTGGTCAGGCCGAAGCCGTGCCTCAGGATAATCAGGTTGCCGTAATCGCCGTTGTAAGCGGCGGCCTCGACCGTGCCGTCCGCGGTGGCGTAGACAGGCGAGCCTTTTTCGAGCGAGATATCCAGACCCTGGTGGTAGCCGGATTCACCGGTGAATGGGTCGCTGCGTCCGCCGAAGGTCCCAGTGAGCCAGCCGTGTGCCGGCCAGATCGACGGGGTCGCTGATGCCAGCGCCTCGCGCCGTTCGACGTCCTTGCGGACGTAACGGAGACGGCTCTCGAGACCCTGAAGGAGATTCCGGAGGACGCCAAAGGTATCTTCGGGCGTTGCGAAAGCCGCCGCGGCAATCTCGGAGACGGCGGCGCTCGCGACACTGCTGCCGCCGCTGGCTCGCGACTTCACGATCGCCGGCAGCTTGGCCATGGCCCGCGCCTGATTG
>DASXGC010000075.1:0-7357 GCA_036489235.1 Vicinamibacterales bacterium | reverse complement strand
AACAGCGCCGGGTAATACTGGCGCAGCTGTGGCAGCAGCTGACGTTTGCCGCCGGCCCACTTCAGTAGCGGGCGAACCGGGGGACGACTGGCCGGTTCCGCGATTGACCGATCCAAGCTCACAACGTCGCGTCCCGTTCCGCCCACCACCAGATGCCGAGCACCGATGCCAGCACCCCGGTCGCGCCGAGGTAGAGCGGCAACGAAGGCGCGACGCGCCGCGCGAACGCGATCACGCGGATGCCGAGGAAATCCACCGCCTGGTTGCTGACCGTGGTGACGCCGCTGCGATCCACGACCACCCAGATGCCGACCAGGAGGGCGAGCACCACGGCGCCAATCGCCAGGTTGAAGCCGACGTCGAGGAACTGATCGTTTCGCCAGCGCGCCCGCCGGACCCGCGCCAGCGTCCGCGACGTGAACTGCGACGGCGCCGACGGCGCCGGCCGCCGCTGCAGCATCTGCTCGAGCGCGCGGGCACTGACCAGCGCCGCGGCGCAGTTCGGGCACGTCGAGAGGTGTGCGGCCACGCGGCCGTCAGGCGCCAGGTCGTTGGACGCGATGGCCTCCACCGCGTCGAGTGCTTCGTCGCAGAACACCGGATCCTTCTATTTCAGCTCTGTCTCGAGCAGGCGTCGCAGCTGTTGCTTCGCTCGATAGAGCTGGGTCTTGACCGTGCCCAGCGGCAGCTGCAGTGCGTCGGCCAGATCTTCGTAGTTCACGCCCTTCAGATAGTGCGCCGCGATCAGCAGCCGGTAGTTGGGCGGCAGCCGAGCCACCGCCTTCTCGAGACGATCGCGAAGCTCGAGATCGCCGAACTGCCGATCCGATCCCGACGGCGCCAGATCGGCGTGGCGGTCATCGTCGAGTGACACGCTGGGCCGCCCGCGCGTGTGATCCTGCAGGCACACGTTGGCGACGATCCGATAGATCCACGTGGACAGTCGCGCTTCGCCGCGAAAATACGGCAGTCCACGGTGGATGCGCAGAAAGACGTCCTGCGCAATATCTTCGGCACGCGATCGATCCGGCACGGTCCGGGCGATCAGTGCGAACACCAGGTCCTTGTAGCGATCGACCAGCTCCTGAAACGCGTCCTCATCGCCGAGCCGGCAGCGCTCGACGAGGTCGCTCTCGTTGCCGTGGTCCATCCGCCCTCGTATTAGAGCACGCGGTCACGCGATTTGTTTCAGCACGGATACGTGAAACAATTCGGGATAGGTTCCAGTCTAATCTGTTCAGCCGAGTACTTTTAGGGGGCTCGATGGAGGCCAGCGACGTGTTTTCCTCGCCTTTCATGATTCCGATCGTCGCCATCGTGGGCGCGTTCGTCTACGCCATCATCCAGACGCTTGCGAGGTCGCGGGTCCGGGAACTGGAAGTGCGCGAGCGGATCGCGATGATCGAGCGAGGCCTGGTGCCGCCACCCGAGGTGGATCCGCGCGGTTTCGATCGGGCCATGAATCTGCTCGAGCGCCGCGGCAGCGGACGTCATCGCCGGGCGGGCATCACCTTGATGGGCGTCGGATTCGGCTTGATGGTCATGATCGGATTCGCGGGGGGAGAGCCAGGTGCCGCGATTGGCGTGGGCGGTTTCCTCGTGATCATGGGCGCCGCTTTTCTCGTCAACAGCCTGTTCGAAAACCCTGTCGACCGGCACCTGCCCGCGCCAGGCCCGTTCACCACGCCGACCTCTACACCTCCACGTTCCGTCGATCCAGTTCACCACGACTGAGTCGACACCGACACAGACCGGGTTCCATACCGATACAACCCCTCCAGGCCGATAAGATCATCGGCGCCCGCTGCCTGTCTTCACTCCTAAAGCACTGATACATATACGCTTGTAGGACGGTATCGCGCCCTGTCGATCGGGTCACTTCAGCCGCCAGTGTATCGGCTAAGATTGGTGCCGGTATCGGTATTGACACATCGAGTCGTTAGTGGCATATTAAGTCGTTCAATGTCGCTTGTTGCCGTGTGTCTCAATCACCGTTTCCGTCGCTTCTGTGACTGACGGGGCGGAGCTGTACCCATCACAGTTTTTAAAGAAGTGAGTTATGCCAGATTCCCTGATGCTCGCGGATGTTCGCGCCCCGCGCTTCGTTCGTCCCGGTGACGGCGCCGTGGAACTGACCGGACGATCGCCGGCGATCACCCGCGTACAGGAACTCGTCCGCCGCGGAGCGGCGCAGGAAGGCGGCGCCCTGATCACCGCGGAGCCGGGAGCCGACGCCGCCTCCGTCGCGCGTGAATTCCACCTGCGCAGCCGCCATTCGAACGCGCCCTACGTCGTGGTCGAGTGCGACGCGAGCGATCCGGTCGATGTCGATCGTCAGCTGTTCGGGCTGCCGCCGACCGACTCGGTGACTGATGTCGAGGCAGTCTCGAGCGATTGCTGCATCGCCGCAGCGCGCGGCGGCACGCTGTTTCTGCAGAACGTGACCGAGTTGCGGGCGTCAGCGCAGGCCCAGCTGGCGCGGGTCGCGCGCGACGGCGAAGTCCGGATCGACGGTGCCCCGGTCGCAACCGCGTTGCGGATCATCGGCAGCGCCGCTCCTGGCATCGAAGCCGAAGTCCACGGCCACCGCTTCCGCAGCGATCTTTACCGGCGCCTTTCGATGGTACGCATCGACCTGCCGCCGCTCCGCGATCGTCCCGACGATGTGCCGGCGCTCGCGATGCGTCTGCTGAACGACATCTGCGCCGCTCAGGAACAGCCGGCTCGCACGTTCACGCAGACGGCGCTGGCACTGCTCGGCGCGCTGACCTGGCCGGGCAACCTGTCCGAACTGCGCGGCGCGATCGAACGGGTCGTCTCCGACACGCACGATGACGTCATTCAGATCGAACACCTGCTGCCGGCGCTGCGGCTCGATCGCGCGCGCACACCGTTCGTGCCGAGCGGGAACCTGCGCGATGCACGGCTGAGATTCGAGCGCGACTACATCGCGTCGGTTCTGCAGCACCACGGCTGGCGGATGGCCGCCGCCGCACAGACGCTTGGCATTCAGCGCCCCAACCTTTACCGCAAGGCGAGACAGCTCGGCATTCCGCTCGCGCGTCTGTCGGAGTAGCGTTGAAAGCGAGCGCGAAAAATCGAATCGTCGGGAAGCGAAGAGTCATGAAATTGATCACCGCATTGTTCGCCATCATTCTCGCGCTGCCGTTGTCTGCCGCCGCAGCCGGGGGCGTCCAGGCGAAGTACAAACCCGAGTTCGCGATTCCCGCCAGCGACACCCAGACACCCGCGCCGGTGGCGTCACCGACGACCGAGCCGGGAGGTGCGAACTACGTGATCGGTCCCCAGGACCAGATCTCGATCACCGTCGTCGACGAAGCGGATCTCACCGGGAAATTCCGCGTTGACGGCGACGGCATGTTTTCCTACCCCTACCTAGGTCGGGTACCCGCTGCCGGTCTGACACTCAGCGCGCTGCAGAACGAGCTGACCAGGCAGCTTCAGAACGGGTATCTCAAGAGTCCACAGGTACGCGTCGAGATGGACGTCTACAAGAGCCAGAGTGTCTACGTCATCGGTAAGGTGCGCACTCCCGGCAAGGTCCAGATGACGGGCACGCAGATGACGCTGCTCGAAGCGCTCGCTCTGGCGGGCTCGCCGACGGCGGACGCGGCGAATGAAGTCATCGTCGTGCACCCGAAGAAGCCGAGTGCGCCTGGGGCCACGCCGGCTGCCGACGCGCCTCCTGGGAATGAGGAAATTCGCGTCAACCGCCGCGACCTCGAGCTCGGACGCGTGGGACAGGAGGTCGTGCTGCGCGACGGCGACATCATCAACGTTCCCGAAGCGCAGCGTTTTTATATTCAGGGCCAGGTGCGGAATCCCGGCAACTACGTGCTCGACTCGGGTATGACCGTCGAGCAGGCCATCGCGCTGGCCGGCGGGCTGACCGAGCGAGGCTCGACGCGAGGACTCATCTCCACCCGCATGATCAACGGGAAGCGCACCGAGGTCTCGCTGAAGCTCGAGGACAAGGTGCAGCCCAACGACACCATTCAGGTCAAGCAGCGTCTGTTCTGATGTTGACGCGCCCGGTTGCGGCGGGGAACGGGACGGCGCACGAGAGCGTGCGCGTTCTGACGCCCCAGGCTGGCTGGGTGCCGATCGGCTGGGCAGAGTTGTGGGAATATCGCGAACTGCTCGGGTTCCTCGTGTGGCGCGACGTCAAGGTCCGCTACAAGCAAACAGTCCTTGGCGCCGCGTGGGCGATCCTGCAGCCGCTGTCGACGATGGTGATGTTCACGCTGCTGTTCGGGCGCTGGGCGAAGATGCCATCCGACGGCCTGCCGTACGCGCCGTTTGCATTCGCGGCTCTGATTCCGTGGACGTTTTTTTCGAACGCTGTGTCGGCCTCCGCGAACAGCCTGATCGGCAACACCCACTTGATCAGCAAGGTCTACTTTCCTCGTTTGTTGATTACGTTGTCGTCGCTCGGCACCGGATTGATCGATCTGCTGGTGGCGCTGGTCGTCATGTTCGGCATGCTGGCCTGGTACCGGTTCGGCCTTGGCTGGCACGCGCTGATGCTTCCTACTTTCATTGCGCTCACGATCGCAGTGGCGTTCGGCATCGGCGCCGGTCTCTCGGCCTTGTGTGCCGTCTACCGTGACGTGCGCTACATCGTTCCGTTCCTGATGCAGCTCTGGATGTTCGCGTCGCCGGTCATCTACCCGGTGCGATTCGTGCCCGATCACTGGCGGTGGGCGTTCTATCTGAACCCGCTCGTCGGGATCATCGACGGCTTTCGCGGTTCGCTGCTCGGCCTGCCGTTCAACGTTCCGGCGATCGCGACGGCCTGGGGTGTCACGATCGCAAGCGGATGGATCGGCGTGGCGTATTTCCGCCGCGTCGAACGCCGTGTCGCGGATCTGATTTGAAGCCGGTTCGTTTCCGCATGCAGCCAGCCATTCGCGTCGCCCACGTGTCCAAGCGTTATCAGCTGGGCGCTCGCGACGCGATGGGCGGCTCGTTCCGCGAGCTGATCTCGGGTCTGGTGAAGGCGCCGGTCCGGCGGCTGAAGCGCCTCAGCGGATCGAGCGAGGGCGATTGGTTCTGGGCGCTTCGAGACGTCTCCTTCGACGTCGCGCCGGGTGAAGTGCTCGGAGTGGTCGGCCGAAACGGCGCCGGGAAGAGCACGCTGCTCAAGGTGCTCAGCCGCATCACCGATCTGACCGAGGGACGGATCGAGCTTCGCGGCCGGGTCGCGAGCCTGCTCGAAGTGGGTACCGGTTTTCACCCCGACCTGACCGGCCGGGAGAACATTTACCTGAACGGAGCCATCCTCGGCATGGCCCGCGCCGATCTGCGGAAGAAGTTCGACGCGATCGTGGATTTCGCCGAGGTTGCGAAATTCCTCGACACTCCGGTCAAGCACTATTCGAGCGGGATGTACCTGCGCCTGGCGTTCTCGGTCGCGGCACACCTCGATGGCGAGATCCTGCTGGTGGACGAAGTTCTTGCAGTCGGTGACGCCGCGTTCCAGCAGAAATGCCTCGGCAAGATGCAGGACGTCAGTCGTGGCGGCCGGACCGTGCTCTTTGTCAGCCATAACATGGCGGCCGTTTCGGCGCTGTGCACTCGCGCGCTGGTGATGGCCGGCGGCCGGCCCGTGTTCGACGGCGGAGCCGCGGACGCGGTTCGGCATTACTTCGAGACCAACCTCGCCGATTCGGCGGCGGCCTGGGATCTCGCGGCGGTGCCGCGCAAGGTGGACGATCTCGCCAAGCTGGTGCGCCTGGATCGGATGGCGTCGACCATGGCCCGCGCGGACGGATTTCGCTTCGACGAGCCGCTGCAATTCCGGCTCGAGTTCAGCAGTCAGGTTGCGCTCCAGTCGATGGCGTGCGCAGTCGGCATCGACGACCTCTACGGCTCGCGCGTCGTGACCTTCGACTCCCGGCGTGACGGCGTCCCAATCGCCACCGTCGCCGGCGGACGCTACGCGATCGATCTGACGATTCCTTCCTTCGGGCTGCTGCCGGGACGGTACCTCCTGTCGGTCAGCGTGTATTCGGGCGGGCAGTATCACGACTACCTGGTGCACTTCGGTACGATCGCGATCGTGCCGCTCGAACACAAGGGCGGCGGTTACGTCGATCAGGCAACGGGGCTGGGTCCGATCCAGGTGCCGTCGGTCTGGCAGGTCAACGCGCTGGAGCCGGCGCGCACCGCCTAGGATGTCGTTTTCCCATCTGCGCTGGCGTCTTCGGAAGGCGCGGGCCGATCGGGCCGACCGCGGCGGACGCAGCTTCACGTATACCCATCGATCCGCAGGTCGTTTTCTCTACCACCCGTCTGACTGGATTTCACGGCGAATGTTCCTGTACGGCGACTTCGAGGGAACCGAATTGCGATTTGCCCGCGAGCATTCCGCGCCGGGAGCGCTGGTACTCGACGTCGGCGCCAACATCGGGCTCTATACAGTCACGTGTGCGCGCGCGGTCGGAACGGACGGCGCGGTGATCGCCGTCGAGCCGGGCCCGAACACGTTCACCAAGCTGACGACGACCTGCGCGCGGCTTGGGCTCTCGAACGTCGAACTTGTGAACGCCGCCGCCGGTCCGGTCAATGGCGTGGGCCGGCTGGTGACGAGCGCTGCCAGCCACGACGTGCACCAGCACCTGGCCGATGCGCGCACGGACGCGGCGACGGCAACCACGCCCGTGACCGTGGTGCGCCTCGACGATCTGTGCGGCGATCGCGCCGGCACGGTGGCGCTGATGAAGATGGACGTCGAGGGTCACGAGGTTGGCGCGCTCGCCGGGGCCGAACGGATCCTGGCGAATGGGCACGTGGCGCTTGTCATCGAATTCCTGGCCTCGGCGCTGTCTGCGGCGGAGTCGTCCAGCGCGGAGTTGTGGACCCTGCTGTCCCGCACTCATCGGTGCACCGGCGTCATTACCCAGGACTCGAGCATGCTGCCACCCAACCAGGCCAACGTCCTTGGTAGGGGCGACGAACCCTTCAATACGTTCTGGCTGCCGAATTGAGATCGGTCGTGCCGTTGCGGCCGCGAAGTAAACCGGCGTGGAGTCGATATGGCGCTGCGTGACATAGCGCGCAGCACCCTGATTGCGAGTGGACTGCTGCCATCGCGTTATCTGTGGCGCAATCCATTCAAGATCGTCGAATACGGCGCGTTGACCGATGGACTGGATATCCGGCCGACCGACGCGATCCTGGACGTCGGCTGCGGCGGTGGCCCGCAGGACCTGCTGCTGGCCAGGCGCGCGGGGCGTGTCGTCGGCATCGATGTGTCGCCGCGTGAGGTTGAGCGAGCGCGCGGACTCGCGGAGGTCTATGCGCGAGGGCGCGAGCTGGAGTACCGGTGTACCTC
>DASXGC010000074.1:0-47847 GCA_036489235.1 Vicinamibacterales bacterium | reverse complement strand
GGAACTGAGAATCACGGCCCCCGAAGCGAAACTCGCCGATGCGCAGTTCGAGTTGGCGACGCGCCACGGGTTCTCGAGTTGGCGGGCGCTTAAGGCGCACGTCGATTCCGCCAACGCCGAGCCGCTCTTGACGGCTGCGCTGGCGCACGCCGAACGGGCGGAACCGGCGATCAAATCGGCCGCTCTGCTTTACATCGCCCGCGTCCTCAACGTGTTCGATCACGTGGCGGCCGAACGGCTCCTCGCGCGTGGAATCGAAGCTGCTCATGCCTTGCGCGAACCCGTCCGAAGCGTCATTCTCGGGCGGGCGATCGCGCTGGCGGCCACGGTTTCTCCAGCACAAGCCGTCCGTCTTGCGCGCTCGATCGGCGACGGAGATCCGGGAGCCGTTGTGACGGAGGCCGTGTTCAACATGCTGCGGCACGGCCACAAGGTGGCCGCCATCGAGTACCTACTCAGCGACCAGGCGCTCGAACGGTTCCCCTTCGATGCCGCTCTCAGCACGATCGGCCAGGCAGGCGACGACGCGACGCGGCTGCAGCTCCTGCGCGCGGCGATTCGAGCCAACCAGGTTCAGGCCGCGTTGGGGCGCGACCGCGCAGGTTCGCGCTCTGGACGGTTCTCGTTTCTGTTTACGCGGTGGTGGCGACTCCTCGATCCCGACGAAGCGAGTGCGGTCGTGCAGGAAATGGTGCAGGCGATTCTCGGGCAGCCAGACGGTTTCATCCACGCGACGTGGAATGATGTTGCGTTTTCATCCATACATGAGCATCGGCTGTTTGAGATCTTCAGTCCCCTGCGTCATCTGCGGCCCGAGCTCGCCGAGTCTCTGCTTGGCACTCGCTCGCAACTCGCCAGCGCGATCGCGCGTTATCCGTACGGACCTGAATCGTTCGCCGCCCCCGCGGAATCGCGTGAGCGTCCTCCCGCTGACATGGAGGAGCAACCTCGGTACATCGTCGTCGGTGCTCAGTTAATGCCAATACCCGAGGCGCTGCGAACGGACTTCAAAGAGTCGTTCGTGCGCGCGCTTCAACTCTACGCAACCGACACTGATGCAACGCGTCCGAACGACGCGCCTCAGGAATGCTGGCCGTCCGCGTTTGAGTTTCGCAATATTCTGTACAAAGCTGGCGAACACGAAGGGCGCACAGCCGTCCGACTCCTCGATCGCATCCCCGATTTGAATCTGCGTCTTCTGGCTCAGATCGAACTCGCCGCTGCGCTGGTTGGCCTACCGCAGATGGGCGGAAGCACGATCGTCCCCGGACCTGCTGGACTTCGAGGTGCGGGGGAACACCGCTCGGCAACGTTGCACTCAGAACGACGGCCGCCCTATGTTCCATCTCCACCGCCGCCGCCTGCCAAGAAGCCGAATCGCCCACCGTCCGACAAGGTCCGCATTGCGGTGAGTCGTCGCACCGCTGACGACGGACCATCAGGCGGTAGCGGGCCTGATTACTGGGTAATCGAGGGCGCCAGGCTGCGTCCGGTCCTGGCGAAGCTCTTTGAGACGGTGGAAACACGCATCGAGCTGTCACCGGGGGCAGATCGAGGCCGTTACGATTTCGTGCTCGTTCTCCCAGGGCCGACGACGCGCGAAGCCATGGGTCGCGCGATGCGCGCCGGTGTCGAGCGATATTTCGGCGTCACAATCGAAATCCGGTCAGTGGAGGCGTATGTGCTGACCGCGCCGAACGGCATTCGCGCTCGTGTCGCGATCGACGATCGCGCGGGCCTAGGGTTCGGATCGGTTGGGTTTACGGAGATGGCGTCGGCTGAGGACATGTCGCGGATGGCGTCTGAGTTTGCCCTCAGGCAGATCATGGACCTTTGGGCTGTACCGTCGGAACGCCCACGCGACGATGGCGCTGACGCGGTCGGGCGTGAATTGAGGAACGACCTGGCCGGTTCGCTCGGCCGCCACGCGCATGTACACAGCCTGCGACAGTCGTCCACCGTCGCTGATTTGTGCCGGCTGCTGGAGGGTGGCCTCGACCGTCCGCTCTTGGACGAGACAGGATTGACGGAAGTGTATGCGATCGACATCCACGCCGAGCCGATGACGACCCGCGCGTTCCTTGACGTGTTGTGCGACAAACTGCACCTCACATTGGCGACCGCAACTCGTGAGGTATCTGTGTTGAGATGCCGATCGTGATCGTTTCGTCTTCGTTGGATCAGTCGACAGGTCGCGACAAGTCGCGCGCGGCCTATTGAGCATCCGCCATGGCGGCTGGATGGAGACGTGGCCGAACAGAAACTGGATCTAATCCAGACCGGACTAGACCTTCTTAGCCGGGCAGCTTATATGCGATCAACTCGCCGCTGTAGTTGCCGCCGCTGACCGCAACGATGATGTACTGCTTGCCGTTGAGCATGTAGGTCATCGGCGAGCCGCTCTGCGGCGCCGGCATGTACACGGCGCCGGCGTCCTTGCCGTCCGTCTTGCTGTAGGCGCGCAGCATCGCGCCGCGTCCCGACGGCGTCGTCCACACGCCCCCCTCGCCCGCGATCACGAGCGTCTTGGTCACAAGCGGCCCGATCAGGCCGGGCCTGCCGGTCCGCGGAATGTTCAGCCCTTTCACCGCGGGGTTGTTGCGGAAGCTATCGGCGGCTTCGCCGTGCGGCACGAACCAGACGATCTCCCCCTTGTTCAGGTCGATGGCGCTGATCCGCGCGTACGGCGGCTTCAGCAGCGGCAGCCCCTGCACCGCGAGACCTCCGCCGCCCCCTTCTGCAGGTATCACTGCCGCCGCGGCAGCCGGCGTGTCGCCCGTGCGTCCGCCGCCGGCCGAGGAGCCCGATCCACCCGTCAACCGGGCGCCCGAGCGCGCATCGCCCTGGATGAAGTTCATGTCCGAAAAGTTACCGGGCGGCGCCACCAGCCCCAGCGGGCTGGCCCCGCTCTGCGAGTAGATGTACGCGATGTGGGTCTCGGGATCGTACGAGCCGCCGGGCCAGTTGGTCGCGAACCCGGACGTCAGTGTCGCGAGCGGCCCATCGATCTTGCTCACGACGGGCGGCGTGAAGATCGGCCCGATCTTGTAGCGCGCGACCGTCTTCAGCGCTTCAGCGCGCAGCTCCGGCGTGAAGTCGATCAGATCGTCGATCGACACACCCTGCCGATCGTAGGCGGGCGGCTTGGTCGGAAACGGCTGCGTGGGCGCGTACCACTCGCCGGGCACGTCGCCTTTCGGGACCGGCCGCTCGACGATCGGCCAAATCGGCTCGCCCGTTTCGCGATTGAAGACGTAGAGAAAGGCCTGCTTGGTCGGTTGCGCGACCGCCTTCACCGTGCGCCCGTTGATCGTGATGTCCACGAGGATCGGCGCGCACGGGATGTCCATGTCCCAGATGCCGTGGTGGACGAGCTGATAGTGCCAGCGCCGCTTGCCGGTCTCCAGATCGACCGCGACCAGGGTCTCGCCGAACAGCCCGTTGCCGGGCCGATGTCCGCCGTAGTAATCCCCGGTCGGCAACTCCACCGGCAGATACACGAGCCCGAGCTCCTCATCCGCCGAGATCTGACCCCAGACGCCGGTATTGCCGGTGTACGACGCCGAGTCTTTCTCCCAGGTGTCGCTGCCGAACTCGCCGCTCGTGGGGATGGTGTGAAAGATCCACAGCCGCTTTCCCGTCCGCACGTCGAAGCCGCGGACGTAGCCCTTCTCGTTCTTGCGACTCTTCGGGTTGGCGCCGGTCTTGTGTGCGGCGCCGATGATGACGACGTTTCTCGCGACCGTCGGCGTCGAGTGCAGCCCGACCTCGCCGGTGATGAGATCCATCTCCTGGTCGTCGTCTTTTTTCAGATCGACAACGCCGTTGACGCCGAAGCTCGAGACTACGGCTCCGGTCCTGGCGTTGAGCGCGATGAGGCGGTAGCCTGGCGTCACATAGAGGATTCGCGCGTCATCGCCGCCGGGCGGCGTGCCCGCCCAGTAGGCCAGCCCTCGCCCCGAGAGCTGCCGCGGCGCGTTCGCGCCGCGCGCGCCCTCGTTCTCGCTGTGCATCCACATCATCTCGCCCGTGACGCCATCGAGGGCGACGACCGCCCGGCGCGAGCCGGCGGTGGTATAGACGACGCCCTTGATCATCAGCGGCGTCGACTCGAACTGGAACTCGGGGCGCGGACCGAAGCTGTCGGTCTTGAACCGCCACGCCACTTCAAGTGTGCTGAAGTTGGTGGCGTCGATCTGCGCCAGCGGCGCGTACCGGGTGTGGCCCAGGTCACCACCGTAGCTGCGCCACTCGCCGTTGGCGGCGCCCGACTGTCCGATGACCGTGACCGCACAGAACAAGACGAGGCCCGCGACGCCGAACGATCTGACACAGCGCATGGTGCTATTTCCCCGTTCAGTTAACCCGCCGGATCTTGCCTTTGACGCTTTCCGCGATAAACAGCGAGCGTCGGGCGCCCGCTCATGGCGCGGAGTGTAACTCAGGTGAGCTGGTTGTGAAATGCCAAGAGGGCGTTTCAAAGGTAGATCAGCGGTTTGAGACGTTCCAGCAAATCATAGAACACGCGAGTTGGCCGGACTCCAAACCAAAATGCTACTCAACACTGGGGGGACGTCAAACGCGAGACCAATGGCGGCAACGATGTCAGCACGCGCGCCGGCCCGCACCGTCGCTCCTCTATTGAGACCTCACCGGTACGGCAGCCGGCGGAAACGAACTGCGGCAATCCGTCACGACCGACATTCCATTCGGACTGAATCCGACAACCGCAAGTGGAGCGAAGTAGTGCGTGATGCCGTGAGGGGGCAGGGCGACCGGAATGATGTTGCCCTGCGCATCGGTTTCGGGCTTGCCCTGCGCGTCGAGAACCTTTGGCCATTCAACGTCGCCCGTCGCCGTGCGCGCTGGTATCAGCCAGAAGTCGCCCGTGATGTACTCGTGGCCGACCTGTCCTGTCTCGGCAGCAACAGCGGCCGCGGGCTGAAATCGAATCTGAACACCGTCTTCGAGCGTCAGCCACACGCCCTCCTGAACGAGCGCGGCGTTATCGCCGGCCAGCGTCAATCCGCCTTCATCAGGATCGCCGGCCTTCTGATCCCATCGCCGCAGCAGGGGACTCAACGTGGAGTCATTGCCCACGTTGGCGTCAGGCGTGCCGCCGAGCGTCACGCTCATCGCGGTAGAGTCGATCGACTGCACCGGAAGTAGCCTGCCGGGCAGGTTGAGAAGCACTGACCGATCGTCCTGCGCTTCAACCAAATTGCCTTCGACCAATCCGTACCGATCGTCACGACCGAGACTCTCGACGACCACCACGGGAGTGCCTCCACCGCTGACGATCGGATAGACAACCGACCCGTTTTCGCGCGACCACTTGAATGTCGCCGAATTCACGACGTCGCTCCCTGCCGCTCCGCCCCTGTTGATCTCCACGCGATACAGCTGATTCTCCGGGCCGGTGTAACTGGCGTTCGGATTGATGATGCACGGGTTGGTCGACTTGGATGTCTGCTTCGCCTGCGCCTGCAGGAATCCACGCTCCAGCGCGGGAGGTGGTGTTCCGCACGGAGGGCCGTCTGCTCCGCCGTTGTTCGATTGCTGCCATTTGACCTGCCACACCAACTTCGTCCGAGCGGACGTATCAGGCCCGCCAAGCGCGACTTCCCGAATGCTGTCGTCTTCGACGTAGGTAATGGCGCGCTCCCAGACGTCGAGATAGATCTGACCGAAGCCGGTCGTCGGCAGCGGCGGCGGACTAACGGCCCCTTGCGTCGTCGAAAACACGTAGTCCGGCTGGTGCAGGTAGGTGATGATGCGGCGCAGCTTCGGGTTGACGGCGGACTCAATCTCCGGCGGAAGGTTTGCAATCGTGATCTGATTCGTGGCGGCGTTCGGATTGGTAATCTGAACCATCGTCGGATCAAATGCCGGACCGGCTGCATCGTCGAACACTTCGTAGTACGGAATCGTCTTCGCGTCGAAATCCGCGGACCAGTTTTCGACGTGAACGACGTTCGGCACGTTTCCGGGCACTGGGATGATCGCGACCGGCCGGAAGTCAGCCTGGCACAGCATTCCATTGACGTAGTAGTTGCCGAAACCGATCTGAAAATCGAGCGGCGACGGCGATGGCGTCAACGGGCTGATTTGAAAGCCGAGGTTGGCTGCGGGACCGCCGGCCGGACCAATCAGATCGTTCGCGAGCGTCTGCAGGTATCGCAGCAGGATCGCGGCCTGCTCGTTCGCGTCAGCGTCCAGCTGCACTCGTCCCTGCTGGGTCAGGACGCGCCAGAAATGCTTCGAGGGATGAAACGTATCCCTGGTCAAATCGACCTTCATGTTCTGCTCCTAGCTGGCGTAAATGATTCCGGCGGTCATGCCTGCCGGCGTGTACTCGTCCAGTCGCGCGCGCAGGTTTGCCGCTCGCTGCGGTCGATACAGATCGTGGAACGCACCCATTTCGGACTGATCGTCCGCGCCACCCGTGATCTCGGCCGCGCATCGTGTGGACAACTGGCCGTACGTCGGCTTCCCGTAGCGGACGCTGTCGAACGCCGGCTCGACGCGGGCACGCTCCTCGGTCAGAAGCGCGAGTCGCTGAGCACCGGACAGAGAATCTTGTTGCGCCTCCGCCAGCACGGCGCGCTCCACGAGATCCGGCTGGCACTCATATCGTTTGGGTGTGCGCGAACCTGCGGTGACGTAGCAGAAGCGCATGCATCCCTGCTGTCGCCGGCAGTCCTGCAGCACGCCCATGAATATGGAGTTCTCGGCGAGATCGATCGCGTGCGTCTGAACCTGACCAAATACGGTGGTGCGCCGGATGGTGAGCTCTGCAAATGCGCAGAGCTTTTCGGGGGCGCCGATCGCAACGGCAGCCGGACTCGTGGCGTCGACAATCGAGTCGGTGATATAGATTCGACAAGGGTCCTCGCGAACCTCGTCGCGATTGACTTGAATCGCGCCAATGATGCTGTGCTCGATGCGCACGCATTCCGGCGAGTCATCGAGCTCGAGGCTGGGCTCGGTCGGGAGCATCGGCTCGCAGTTGCAGTCAAGACCCCAGCCCGGCACCAACGTCGAATGGCGAATCGTGACGCCAGCGACGTCTCCCTGAACCTGGACACCGCGACCCGTGACGATGACTCCGTCGAGGGTGAACCAGGTTCGCGGGTTCGCGTTCGGCTGATCCGTGCTGGTGGCGCCAGTGATGGTCAGGTTGTCGGGAGCCGACGTCTGCCAATTGAGAAGTCGAATGACCGGCCGTACTCCGTTTGCCGCGCGAAGCTGCAGACTCTGGCCGGGCTGCAGGGTGATGTTGACTGGTTCGACATACACACCGCTGTCGGTAATTTCGATGACGGCGTTGGCCGGCGCGTCTGTGGTCCAGCGCGCGAGCGCGTCGTTGATCCTGGTGAAGCTTTCGGCAGGGCCAACCAGGTACACGGTGGAGGCGGCCGGTTGCGACAGCTCGCGCTCGTATTCGCCACCGCCCATATCCGCGCTGAACGCGTAGCGGTAGGTCACCCAGACGCCCTGCTTGCGGCCCTGCGTTGGCGGAAAGGCGATGCGGCCGAGCTCGGGATCGATTGCGACCTGCCCGGGTAGAGGACGATATGTCCAGTCCGTAAGGTCAGCGACGACAAGCGCTGTTGGATCGACCTGCTTGCGTGGTGACCCGGTCCAGATCTCGAAGCTCTTTCCGGCGCCGTAGTAACTCGGAATGCCGCTCGTCACGTCGTTCAAGGATTCGCCCGACCCGCAGCCCTCGAGCGACCGACGCGTGATTGGCGTCGGAAGGTTGAGTTTTCCAGGCGGATGCGCGGCCGTGACTTGCGGTCGGTTGTAGAGCGGCGTGTCGCTTCCGAGCACGTTGAACACGAAGCAGTTCGGACTCTCCTGCTCCTCGCAGTAGGCGGGCGCCTGTGTAATCGAATACGCCTTGAGACGCCAGACGAACACGCCGACACTCGGAATGTTGAAGAACTCGGGAAAGCGCTTCGCCTGAATGCATCTCACGTCGATGCCGTGCGCCATCCCGTCAAACGCGGTTTCGAGGTCTTCAAGAGCGCAGCCGTTCCGGACGTCTACCGTGCGTCCTCGTTGGAGCTGTTGATAGCTGATGTTCTGCGTGAAACTGAGCAGCCGGTAGAACTCGACAGCTCGCGCGGGCCAACCCGCTACGGCACTGGCCAGATCCTCGAGAACAGCGATCGTTCCTTTGCGCCGGCGAAAACGTACGGTGTTCGCCACTTCGCGACGCGAAATCAGCACGCGCTCGCGCACCTGTGCGCGGGATGTCGTTACGCTCCCGGGCTGGCCACTGTCGTACAGTGGCGTATACCCAACCAGATCGCCGATGTACGGCACGACCCAGTCCTGACAGGTTTCAACAAACCAGTTCTCGTACAGCTGCGCGATGTCGGCATCAACGATGTTGACCTGCTCGGAAATCACCTGCAGCAGGGCCCGGAGCGGATAGCCCTGATCGGCGTCCCGCAAACGGTGGACTGCCGGTAGCAAGTCGTAGAGTCGATCGGCGTTCTGGCTGGTCATGTCGTGATCTCGGTGAGGATCAAGGTGTCTGGAATGTCCGGGGTCAGTATCACGAGTTCGGCCGGCACGATCCGTCCCGCGGGATCGAGCGCTGTTGGATCGACGTGAGAGAGCTCGGCTTCGACGAAGCTGTTCGGGCTCAATGTAGTCGCCAGCCCCGCTAGTTGCGCCTCCGTCACCGCTTCGGAGACGGCATCGAAGATCCGGATATCGACGTACTCCACTCCGGCTACCGCCTGCATGGCGCTGACCGCCTCGCTCATGAAGGCGCTCTGTCCCAACTCGCGGTTGTCGAAGCTATACAACGCCAGCAGCGTGGACCGGAGCGTGACTGCGACCGATTCCCAGGTATACGCCGATTGAATCCTGACTCCGGCGGAAATCACCATTACTTTCAGTCGTCGCTGCGCGATCTGGACGGGTTGGTTCGGGTCGCCGGCGAGCGCCAGTGCCTGAACGAGCGCGGCGTACAGGTCCGTCGTCGGGTCGATCGGCACGTCGTCCTTCCCTGCAATCGTCAGATGAACAACGATTCTTCGTCCGTCGGTCAGCCGCCGTGCGCTGGCCTTGCCGATGCCGGCGAACCTGCGCGCGAAATCGGCGTAGTCCTGAACCGACAGCAAGCGATCGAGTGCGGTCAGCCCAATCGGCACGTTGCGGCGGGCCTGGTCGCGGGTATCGCCATCGGCGCCGCCCGCTGCCGCGAGCGGATTGATCACGCCTTTTACGCCCAGCGGCTGCGTGGCAAGCTGACTGATTTGGCCGGCATCGACGTTCCCTGCCTGACCGGTACCGGAGCGATAGGTCGCTTTCACGTTCGCGTTCCCCGTCGGTACGCGGAGACCGTGCACGCCATCGCCGAACGTGACTGTCGTCGTATCTGAATCGTCGGTCTGCGTGATGAACTCGCGATCGGAAGAGGTGAGAGCGAACAGGTTGTCCGCTTCTTCCCAGGCGATGTCGTTCACACGGACCACCAGCGTGCTCTCGGCACCGCTCGGCGTCGGGGCCGGCAAGTACGTCAACGGAGACTGGTGCAGCTGGAATTGCTGGAACGCCTGTCCGCCGTCACCGTTCCCGAGTACCTCGCCTTGTGACTGGCCGTGTGTGGCCTTGGCGACGTTTCCATACACCGTCACCGTTGCACTGTCGTACGAGTACGCCAGCCTGTTTGCGAGGACCAGGTTCGTATGCAGCGTGTCAGCGCCGCTCGCGAGGCTCCTGATACGCCACGCGAAAACAGCGGCAACGCTTGGAAGACCAGGATCCACTCGAGTAATGGGAATCTGCCCGTCCGGAAACGGCTGTTTGGTGTCGGGATCCAGGATTAAGCCATCAAACTGACTAAAGTTGCCGCTCTTCTCGTCGGTCGTCGGGACGTACGCATTCGCGAATAGTCCTGGTGCGAGCTCGATCGGATTGCAGATCTCCTGATCGGCACTGCCGGCGTTCGGTAGCGGGAACTGATTCAGGAACTGGACGAATCCCGTGTTTGGTTCGCCGACGACGAGCAGATCGCCGGCGGGGTTTGGACCCGCAATTGAATACAGATTGCTGAAGGGGACCGAGCTCACGGTCACGGGCATGCACGACTGCTTGCCTGGTCCTTGTGTGACGGCCGAAATCATCACGAGTTCGTTCCCGGTCACGCCGGTCGAGTTGGTTGACCCACTGGCATCGCTGATGTCCGTGCGTTGACCGGAGACGATGATCCAGCGGCCCGATTCGAGACCATCGTAGAGGCCGTCGAGCTCGATCGTGTTTCCGGAGACATCGAGGTCGAGCGGTTCCTCCGCCAGATCCAGTTCTTCAGGCTGCGCGTAAACCACAGTCTCGCGAATCGCGATGAAATCGGCGCTGCCGTTCTTGACGGCTGCCTCAGAGTCGATCCAGTTTCTTGTGAAGCCGCCTACCGGATCCACCAGGACGATCCGCGTGGTTTTCCCACTCATGCCGTAGTCGGCTCGCGACACAGATTTGACGTCACCGGCTTTGACATACTGCAAGCCGGGAGAGGGAATGACGTTCGTCTGACTCGTGTCAACTCCGGTGGTGTCTATAACGACCCAACTTCCCGGAAGAACCTTGTCGTTGGCCGAGTCGAGAAAAAGGAGGTTGTCGGTCTCGTGAGAGACCGTGGTCGCGACGGTGCCAATTGGCCCGTCTTCCAGGATTGGCCAATCCGTGTAAATTGGAGCGCTCGGAGGACTACCGGCGTAGTGGACCTTCAGCGGTGCGTTGTTGCCGAACGGTGCCGCCTTCGACCGCATCGCGAAAACCTGAATCGCACTCGGGGCTGTCTCAACGGATCCCCACGCCTGATAAAGCGTTTTCGCCGCCGCCGGCTTGAAGGCGGCCAGAAGCCGCGGTGCGATGTCTGACTCGGGGGCGAATAGCTGCGGGACCTGACGACCCAGCCGAAATGTGTTCGCAGGCTGCAGCGACGGTGGCAGCGCCAGTCGATCGACGATTCCAAAGAGGCGACCCAGCGAGGGCGGGACAGCCGCCGCCCCGCCGGTGATGGGCACACGACTCTGCGGTGGCGCGCCCGCCCGATTGTCGAGGCCGGGAAGCCGTTCCGCGAGAGACGTCAGGTTGTTGCCAACGTCACCGATCCACGGCTCGAGACGTGAAAACCCGCGGCGAACCGCGATGTCGTGCTTGTCCTGTACGTGTGCGATCGACGGACCGATAAGCGCGGCCACATCGGTCGCCGTCGCGTTTGCTTTGGCGGCGAGAACATCTCCCGCGCTCGTCAACAAGTCGCGAAGGATGTTGGCGACGTCAGTCGCCAGGTCGCCACCGTCGAACAGCGTCGCAGCATCCTCGATGAAGGGGTTCAGGATCTCTGACAGCATCTGCAGCGCGTGAGTCGCTCCGCCGCCGCCCGCGAACGCCAGCGCCGGCTCCTGCAGGGTGACTTCGGTGCGCTGCTGATCGGGTTGTGCGACAACCGTCCGTACGAAGCGCAGGCACTGCTGTCCCCTGCCATCGCCGGAGACGACGAGCAGCGCGTCGCCGATCTTGAGATTCGTCGCGATGCCCGTGAAGTACAGCGTGTCGCGTGTCGCGGCATCGGTACCTTGATCGACCGTCACGACCTGACCGTCCGGATCGGCCGCAAGAGTAATAACCTGCGGACGGGTCAACCTTGGTTTGAGGTTGTTCCAGACGTCTCGCGCCGGCAGATCATCAGCGGTTTCGAATGGCTGAGGTTTTTGACCAACACCCGGTACACTCTGCGCGCGGGTGCCCGAAGGAACGACGCCGTTGAAACCGTCAGCGACAGTGAACGCCAGGTAGACGCTCGACGAGACGCCGGGCCGCAGCCGATAGCCGACCAGCCGCGCGAGCTCCATTACGGATCGGCGCTCGACGGCTGTTCGCAGATAACCCTCGTTGGCGATGCGTTCCTGATAGAACGTCAGGACGTCAGCAACGGTCGCCCAGGCATCGAGAAGGGCGATCGACGAATCGCTGACGTCGCGCGTGCTCAGCGCCGAACTGATTTTCTGAAGCTTGCCCGCAACTAGTGCCAGACCGCTGAGCGGATAGACGCGATCGAGCGTCCCGCTTCCGTCGGCGACCGGCACGTCGAGATACAGAGAAGCGATGCGCGCCAACATGCTTTCGAAAAACGTCGCGTGGGTGCCGGCGCGATACGAGAGTGCGCCCAGGCCAGGTCGGTTCGCGACCGACTGTGGCGTTACGACTTCGATGCCTGAACAGCAGCCGCAACCCTTACTCATCGTCCACCTCGCACATCGAGGACGAGCAGACCGTGCTCCGGATAATCAGGGTCGTTGTCGAGTTGAGGGATCTCGAACGGCCCGAACAGCAGCGCGGAGTTCATCGGCAGGTGATCGTCGGCTGACGCAAAGCCGGATAGTGGACTGCTGATTTCCAGCCGTTCCAGTTCCGTCACCGTGGCGTTCTGCACGCCGGCAATCGCCTGGACTGCCGCCAGCAGGCGACTGACGTAAATGCCGTCGCCGAAACTGAGGTTGTCCGGATGAAAGAATCCGATTGTCCCGTCAGGGAGCGTTCGATTGCTCAGCGCGTCGAGTACCGCCGCCTCAACATGGCCTCGGAGGTAGTTCGGGAGCACACAGACGGTGATGCCGACTCTCAGCGGCACGTATTGGGCGCTTTCCACGACCATGTCGCAGCCCATTCGCCGAAATGGCTCGAGGTAGAGGGTGACTTCGTCGAGGAGTTCCGGCGGGACCGTTTCCTCGCCGGCTGGGTCGAGGGCAACCCGTGCTGTGTACCAACTGCCAGTCCAGCGCAGGTCCGCTTTCGCGCCCTGCAAACGCGTGAATGACGCGGCACAGATCGCCGGATCCTCGGCGGCGAGTGCAGCCCTGGATTCCAGCCGCCGCTCGTTGTCCGCAGCGATTGCTGCATAGTCGTCCGCGGTGATGGCACGTTCGAGCTGCGCCTTGAATGCATACGGCGCGAAGAACTTCACGTCGTCGATCGGCTCCGGATCCGTCCCGTCGGCGGCCGCCAGGGGATTGCGCGGAGACATGTTGACGCCGCTGATCGTTTCGCCGTCGAGCAGCATGTAGGTGATGGTGTCTGCGCCAACGTTGCCGGCGACGCCATTGCCCACCCGGTAGTCGGCACGGAACAACGTGCCGGCATCGGGCTGACGACCGCAGACGCCGTCGCCGAATCGCACGTGGCCGTAGCCGGCGTCGTCGATTTCCACGACGAAATCGAAGTCGGACGGACCGCTTTCGAGGAGATCGCGCTTCGCCGCCCACGGCTGGAGCAGGTCGGTGAGATCGATGCCTATCGCCGAAGCAAGCGCCGCCGGCACAGGCATCGAGCCGTCCCAGGCTGCCAGAGTTTGTTGCGTGGACGGACTCAGTTGCGCCAGCAGGAATTGGGTGTTGACGCTGTCAGACGTTTTCAGGCTTCGCGCGATGTCCGCTGGATTGGAGATGTCGTCAAAGGTGAAGAGCGACGGGATGACACACGGCGGCGGCGGGCCGTTCTGATCGGCGCCCTCGGAACAGGTCGGCGCAGGAGGAATGCTTCTGAGGGAGATCCACGGCAGCGCCTGTTGTGGATCCTGTTCAGTGAAGTCAGCGCTGGAGCAGGGCGGCGGCAGCGGCACACTGCTCGTCAGAGGTTCCTGCGTGAGCGGCGGACGAAACTGTCCTGCCGTAAACGTGACACTTGACGGTTCGCAGCAGGTGGGGCATTGCCCTCCGGTCGATGCCGTCGGTACGGTCCCGAGTACTTCGCTGTATCTGCTGCCATGATCGACAAGAATCACGTTGCCGCGCGCGACGCTGACATCTTCGAGACAGCCACATTCTGGCGGCGGCTGGCGCGAGGAAAAACACAGCGGAAACGTCAGTGCGTCCTCCGAAGCCCATTCGATTTCGACAATCGGCGTCCCTGCGGGCGCGCCATAAAGCGGATCGACTCCCTGGGTCACGCTCGTCAAGCGCACGGCCTGACGATGGGTCGGGTCGGCGTCCGACATCTGGCCTGTTTTTGGACCCAGGACTTCTTCGAAGACCAGAACGTCGCCGACTTTCAGCTGGAGAATGCGACCTGCTGCAGGCGTTTCGCCGGCCCAGCCGTCAGCCAGTGTCGCGGACGTCGCGCCAGTGGCCAGGCAGCATTCGCAATTGCCCCATGTGTAGAACGGGATGCGGCTGTGTTTTGAGAAGATCGCAATCTGGCCGCCGCCATTCCAGTACAGGGGTTCAAACACCTCGTACGTGGACGGATCCACGCCCGTGAGGTCTTTCGCGGTCAGCAGGTGCCGATCCAGGGGCGCACCATCGAATGCGGTGATGAACTCGATCTGCGACCCATTCAGCTGCTGATCGGTGTCGGTATCGATCGTGAGCCAGGCGCGCGCGTTGCAACCGTCGTGCATCGGATAGTCCACGAGGCGCGCGTGGCGGCGAACCGATATTCGCTGACGTGCGGTCCCGAGATAGGCCTCGGTGGCGACAGCGTCCTGGTAGTAGCTCAGATAATCGGCCGCGTAGGCCATCACTTCGACAAGCGTCACACCCAGATCCGGCGCATGCGTCTCGCTCCAGGCCGGCATCGTCAACGACAGGCGGTCGAGCATCAGTTGACGGAAGCTCTCGTAGTCTTTGGCGAGATAGTTGATTTCCGGCTGGTCGCGATGCGGCGGAGCGCACCTGCAGGCGTCTTTGCAGTCAAGGTCGGTTGGACAGCTCGCCTTGAAGCTGAAACTCACCGTGCTGTATCGCGAGTCGAATCCTTCCATCGGTTCGCTGGTCGGCTGACCGTTTGCCGCGCTGACCATGCTGATGGTGTAGTCCGAGAAATCCCCCGGCTTGTTCACGTGCAGTTCGAGGTAGTCGTCGAGCGTTGGATCGGGCTGACGACTGACGCGAACCGATACGATCTGCACGTCGCGAATGCGGCGGCCACCGGTCAGCGTCACGTTCGCCTTGTCGATCTGGGTAGGCGCCTTTCCGAGAAAAAACACGTTTAACGTGAGCTGTTGCGGGTCGACGACCTCCACGTAGTCCAACCCGAAGAGTTGCGCGGCTCGAACGTCTTCGCGGCGGCGCTCTTCCCCGCAGCTCATCTCCTGACCATTCATGGCAATGCTCATAGCCACCTTGTCTCAGGCGTTCGCCGACCGCACGAACGTTTCGGTACGCGCGTCGCCGGTCTTCTTCACCACGTACTTCACGACGACGCTGAGCGTGGCATCTTCGGATGTCACATCCAGAGACTGGAGATCGATCAGATCGCCGAGGTATCGCTGCAGCGCAGCCTGCGTCGTGAACTGCAATGTGGCCGCGAGCTCCTGGCTGTTGGGCGCAAACACCATCTGCAGAAGTCCGCTGCCGAAGTCCGGACGGTTCACGCGCTCTCCCGGCGACGTGAACAGCAGCTGCTCGATCATGTCGCGGACGTGGTCATCGTCTGAGGTGGCAGCGGTCCGTCCGCGCCCGTCGAAATGAAATGGAAAATCGATGTTCATCGCACGCTCTCGTTACGTTCCGGTGGCTCGGGTCTGTGTGACCGTGATCAGCAAGGGCGTGCCTGTCGGAGCGCAGATGGCCTGGCTGTCCAGCAGCACCAGAGGTTGGCCGTTGGAGGTGACGCGAGTCGACCCGGTCAGCCATTGCGCCGTCACGCAGGGTCCGTTTCCCGCCGGCGGCGGCGGAAACGCGCAGCCCGCCACCACATACGGCGCCACGATCGTGACCGTCGGCTGACCGCTCACTGTGACGCGCGCGTTCGGCGCGGTCGCCTGCGCCTGGCCGCCGTGAGCGCACAGCACCGTCGCGCCGACGTGGACGAAAAATCCTGGCATCCCTGGTTCCTTCTCCGCAACCTAGACGACCACGAGCGCGCCATTGTTGACGGTGACCGTCGGTCCCGTCATCACGATGCTCGCGCCCTTCCCGTTCTGGATGTAGATGCCCGTGTCGTTGACGATTACGCTGGCGCCAGTTGTACTTTTCAGCATGATTCCGCCGGTTGGCCCGGGCAGATCGCTGACCACGATTGCGTTCTGGAGCAGGCTCTGAATGACGATGTTCGGGTTGCCGGGAACGCCGGCCAGTGCGAGGGCCGGCACTTCCGCCGCCTGACCCCACCAGCCGCCGGTCCACACCGGGCGATCCGGATCACCGGCTTCGAATTGAATCCAGACGCCCGAGCCGATCTGCGGCACGCAGAATGTGCCCATGGCTTTGCCCGTGAACGGAACGGCAGGCATGGCCCACGTGGTGGGCACCAGTCCGGCGGCGTCCGGAACCGTGGCCAGAATGCGTCCGATCTGCAGGGGGTCGATGTTGTTCGCCACCGTTCCCCGATAGATGCCGTAGTACTTCGGGCCTTCTCTCATATGCTCACCGAGGACACTGACGACCCCACGCCGCCGCGAGACAGGCTGAAACTCTGCTTGTATTCGCCGCGCTTGATGTTGTGCGTGACGCTCTTCACGTAGTACTTGCCATCGTAGTAATCGCCAGCGCCTCGGACTGCGGCCAACTGACGAGCCTTGAACACACGGCCGTAGCGCAACACGTCGAGCTGTCCGCTGCCGTTGACGACGTCGGCGGTTTTGAAAAGGGCGCCAAGACCGGCGAGCGCCGCGCCCGCGGGACTCTCATTGGCGATCGGCTTGAGATTCTCGCTTCGAAGCGGAGTGGGTGCGTGAGCAGCTAGCGGCGCCTTCAACAGATCAAGATTCGGAACCGGAATCGGAATCGGAATCTTCGTATTGGGTTCGATGATGGTGACGAAGTACTGCGTCGCGAGGGTGCCGTCGTAGGAAAAGTTCAGCGAATCGATGTTCGTCGTGCCGTCGAAATCGATGCTCAAGGCCGGTTGAGGACCGCCGAAGAGCTTGCTGATGTCGGGTCCCCAATAGGCCATGCTGCTACCTGGCTTCGGACCAGGGTCGAGATAGAACACCGCGCCGGTCACCTGCGCCAGGGCGCTGACGAAGCGGTAATCGGTGCCCTGCTGCTTGATGAAGTGGTCGAGCGGGTTCTGAAAATTCGGGATGCTCGCTGGAATCGCCAACGGGATCACTCCGAGGACCGCGTACTTCGCCAGAATGGCCTCGACGATCAGGAACTCCGGCAGCGCCGGGTACGGGATGCCGGTGAGGTCGATGAAGTCCATCAAGGCGGTGAGGTCGAGACCCGTCACCGTCAGCATCGACTTGCCGGGCTTGCTGTCGGGGGTGATGTCCTGCTTCGTGATGATTCCGTCCATCAGGACTTCGACCGAGCCGTTCACCGTGACCGCGATGATCACGCGCGTCCTCGGATCGAAGAACCCCGACGACAGCATCCGCTGCAGAGGCGATTGCTTGCCGATCGTGAACTTCATCTGGAAGCCGCCCTGACTGCCGACGGTGGACGACACCTGGATTTCGGTCAGCGCATCCACGACGGGCTGCGGCACCGGACTCGCGGTGAAGGAGCCCATCATCAACGTCAGGTAGAAGCCGCGGTTCATAGACGCGACCCGGAAATCCCTTCCGGCAGCGTTACGCCTATCCGTCGTCCGACCGTCTCGACCAGTTCCTCCGGCCTCATGGCGCCGTTGGCGTCGGCGAGTCGCCAGAACAATTCGGGATCGCCAAGGAACGTGGCGGCGATGTTGTCGAGCCGCTCGCCCTGCGTCACCACGTGTTCCTGAAGCAGCTGGAACCGATCGGGTGACGGCAGAAACCGACGTTGCAGATACACGATCTCAGTGCCATCCGCTTTCGTCAACGTCGATACCTCGATACCGTAGTAGCGGCTGGTGGCCGTGAACAGGTTTCTGGCCAGCGACGTCTGCGCCAGCAACGCCTGGATCGGATCGGTCGGGATGCCGTTGCTCATGGGATGCCTCGAATTCCAAGTGCCGCGAAGGCGCCGCCCTGATACATCTTCGCGAGTGATTCCTTCTGCCGCTGGTAGACCATGTACAGGCTGCCGCCTTTGTCGTTGAAGTTCAGGTCGTCGATGCTCAGCACCCGCATGCCGAGGCTGACCTTCGCCCGGATTGGATTGAGCTTCGGATCGAACGCTTCTTCCGTGATGCTGAGATCGGTCAGACGAACGGGCACGATCCGGTTCGTGCTCCAGACGAACAACGTCAACGGCGAGAGGGCCGGCATGATCTCGAGTGTGCCGGCCTGCGACAACGTGAAGTTGTTCTGCAGAGTAGTGCTCGCCGGATATGCGATCGTTTCAAGCGCGCACAGCTGCGGAAAGATGCCGTTCTGAACGGTGCTGCTGTTTTGATCCGGAGATTCCAGCTGATCGGTCGCATCGATCTCGGCGTCGAGTTTGATCGTCTCCACGGGTGGACCGGTCAGCCGCAATGCCTCGGACCTGTCGCCGCCCTCTTCGACGCCTTTGATCTTGAGCGTCCGCGACAGCGTGTCCGGGTTGTACTGCAGCACGACGATGCCGTTCGGCAGGACAGCGAACGTATCCGGATCGAGCAGCACCAGGCCGCCTTTCAGAATGCGCGGTGATCCGGGGAATGTTGTCAAAGGCGGCCTCAGTCTCGGCAAATCACGGGCACGACAGCTGTTGTTGTTGACCAATGACCTGGAACGCGATCTGGTTCGACCGGAAGACCTTTCGCATTGAATCCAGGAGCCGAGAGCATCGCCCGCTATCGATCACCGCCTCAAACGCCAGATCGCCCATACGGGACCCTTTGAGGGACGCCATCACGGACAGGCATGCCTGGCTCGCGTCCGGGTTGTCATCGTGCAAGCCCGAGGTCACCATGACTTTGACGACTTCGACCATTTCTTCCGAGGTCACCGTAAAGTTCAACGTAGCGATCGCGTCATTGTCGTAGTGCAAGTCAGGTCTACGAAGTTGGGAGAACCACTCCATCGCGAGCACGTGGTGAAGCGTAGTGAAGACCACCGTCGGCACCGGCTTCTTCTGCGGCCCGACGTAGGTAAACTTGACCTGCAGATTGCGCAAGTCAGTCGGAGTTCCCGATGCAAGCTCGTTCAACGCGTCATCAATCACCGTTTGGTCTCCTTCGATCGAATTGCGCGTTACCTGTTTGAACCCGCCCTGAAACTCGTTTCATTCTTCCGACTGCCGACGTAGGCTCCCGCTGCTCCGCCAACGACCCCGCCTATGACGGCGCCGAGGCCCCCGCCACCGAGCGCGAGGCCGGCAAGGACACCGAGCCCCGCGCCGAGGACACCGCCGATAATCCCTCCCGCGAGACCGCCCCCACCCGGCATCTTGAAACCGTGGTTGGAGTTGAAGAGCCTGACGGCGCTTTCGAACTTGCTTCCGGGACCTCCCGTGCCCAGTCCCTTCGTGCTCGTCTTGCCCGCAATGCCCTTGTCCTTCTGATAGGACCAGTCGGAATAGCCGTAGTACGTTCCCTCGTCCGGGCCGGCGGCGCTGAAGGCGGCCGTTCGAAAATCGTAGAGAAGCCTGGATTTCCCGGCCGGAAACAGCGCATCGGGATAACTCGGAGAATCCGATGTGGAGGCGGCGACGCCCTTGCTGGCATTGCCTTGAGTTCCGATGTCGGACGGGTCGTCACCGTTGTAGTACGGATCCTTTTCGCCTTTGATGTAATCCACGTGGTGATAGTCGCCGGTCGTATCCGCATCCTGATAAGCGAACGACGCGTCCGAGTCGGACGGTTTTGTCAGCTTGCCGTCCAGCGATTCGGTCATCACCTGAATGAAGACGATCTTGGTGCTCTTGTCAGTTGGTTCAGGTGTGTAGGTAGTCGCGACCGTGCCCGATCCGCCGGCCGAGATTGCGCGAACCGAGTTCCCCTGCGGCTCACCGGACATCCGTCCTGTTCCGTGAGTGGAGACCTTTTTGCCTTGCGACGAGCGACTGAACGCCGCTTGGCGTGCATGATGCAGCGCTGACGCAGACATTCCAGAGCTGGGACGGATCGAGCTGTAATCGGATGAACGTGTGCCCCCGGGCCTGCGGTCAGGCGCATGGGAAGGCCCCGGTTCGATTGACAAGCTGGCATGGATGCCGGGCGGTGTGCGGGGCTTCCAACCAGGTTGTGCCGAATCTGCGCTGCGTCCAACATGCACCTCGCGTTGTCTCGTCATAGGCGTCTGCCTCGCATGTTCACTCGATTGGTCCGGGTCGCAACTGATGACGGACGAATCCCGAGTCCGCGGTAAACGCTGCGAGCGATACTTCGTCCCAGCTCGCCAGGCGCGTCGCCGCCACCGAAATTCATCGTGACCGTCTTCGCGCTCGTGGACTCGCCCTGGCGCGGTAGCTGCGAAAGGCTGACGGGCGCGAGCATTCGGCCCAACTCCAGCGCAACGGCAGCCCGAACCTGTGCGGCTTCAACCCGCGTGACTGGCAACCCCTCGAGAATCAGCTGCTCGATGTGAACGTGGATGTTCATGCCACGGCTCCCGCGGAGGGTTCCCACCTGAAATCAGCGTCGTTGATCGGCCGCTCGATTTTTCGCAGCTCCGTTTTGGCCGCATCCAGCACGATCGGCATCGTCACCGGCGAGGCGGCGCTCGCTGCCGTGAATGCCGCGTTCAGCGCGACGTTGTGAATATTGCCCCCCGTGATATTCAGTCTTGCGAGGCGTTGATAATCGAGTGCGGCGGTGGGCGTGTCGGCGGGAAACGCTCTCTGCCACATCGCCTTTCGTTCCGCGACGCCAGGAAAAGGAAACCGCACGACGAAGCGCAGGCGGCGCAGAAACGCGTTGTCGAGCGCGCTCTTCATGTTCGTCGCGAGTATCGCGAGGCCCCGGTAGGATTCGATCCGTTGCAGCAGGTAATTGATCTCGATGTTGGCGTAGCGATCGTGGCTGTCCTTGACCTCGCTCCGGCTGCCGAACAGGGCGTCGGCTTCGTCGAAAAACAGAATCGCGCCGCCGTCCTCCGCGGCGTCGAAAAGGCGCCGCAGGTTTTTCTCTGTCTCGCCGATGTATTTGCTGACGACCGCCGAGAGATCGATCCGGTAGAGATTGATCCGGAGTTCGTGCGACAGGACCTCCGCCGCCAGCGTTTTGCCCGTTCCGCTTTCGCCCGAGAACAGCACGCTCATGCCCAGGCCCCGGCTCACCTTCTGAGAGAAACCCCACTTCTCGTACACCGTGGAGCGCTGCGCCACCTGGGCGGCGATCTGACGGAGTAGCGCGCATTCCGCTGCCGGAAGAATCAGATCGGCCCACGTCGCGGTCGCAACGATCCGCCGCGCCAATGTGTCCATCTGTGGACGGGTGCTCGTCAGGCAGGCGTCCCACAACCGGTCTCGCAGTGTGGGGGGATCGGCCGGAGCATCGATCTGGGCTTCGCGCGCCAGACGGCTGATGACACTGAAACTCAGGTTGAACTGACCGGCCAACTGATCAGGCGCGTCGGACGCCGCCGCTCCCAGCGCGGATTTCCACGCCGCGGACTGCTCCGCTGGCGTTGGTTTCGCGATGTCGACGGCAAGCGTCGCGCGCCTCAAGGCCGGCGCCGCGTCGAGGACATCCAGAAAGACGGCGCCTTCCAGCCGCTCCAGGAAATGTGCGAGCGCGGTCGTGTTGGGTGCGGTCACCTCGGCTGTCTGCGTAGACGCGTCAACGTACAGCGCCAGCGGCAACAGCAGGCTCTCTCGCTGCCACAACCTGGCCAGCGCTTCGATGTCGGTCGGCTGCGTGGGCAGCAGCGGCGCCGGCAGCAAGTACATCTGCAGGCCGATCGAAGCTGCCACTTCGCCGGCGACGAGGCGCTTGGTGGCGGCATCAGTGCCAAGCAGCTGCACGATCGGCAGGCTGCGACTCGCCTCTGCGAGTTTCAGCCGCTGGAGGATCGACTCCACAACTTCGCGATGCGACGCTGGCAGATCGGCCGGCGCGGCAGTTACGTCCATCGGCGAAAGCAGCGACAGCAGTCGATCGTCCAGGTAGCTCAGGCCCTTGCAGTAGCCGACGATACGTTCATCGACGTGCAGTGCGCTGGATATCAATGGCTGGCCGGGTGACTGGGTAATCTCGAGCAGGCGCCAGTAGCGTAGTGGTCGTTCCGGCGAGAGTGCGTCCCACGACGCGTTCTCGAACAGCGAAAACGCAAGCGCGAAAGTCGGGAATGGGCGACGGTCGTCGCCCTGACCGCGCGCGCACAGGCTGGCAATCCCGGTGTCGAGTTCCATTCCCACACCCAAGATCAACACGTCCTGTTCAAATTTCGACAGGCCGAGCCGCTGCGCGAGAATGACGAGCGCAGGCGGTGGATCGATCGCGGCCGCCGCGTCGAGCGCCTGCGCAGCCTGCGCGATCAGGTGATTCGCTTCTACCTCGTTTCCCGCGGCTGGCAGAAGGATCGGGGCCTTGCCGACGACTGCGCCAGGCCGGCCAAGGATGTTCTTCCAGCGCGACTTCGGCTCCTCAGTCGCGGACGGAGTGACCAGCAGTGTCTGCGGCGATTGTTCCTGCCGATCCGAAGCGGGCCGATCGAGACAGGCACGCAACCACGCGAGTGCCGCCGCCATGTACCGAGTGTTGCCGTCGACCCAGTCGGTTCCGCCGGTCATGTGACGGTCACCTTCTGAGTCGGATCGAAGACCGGCGGCGTGACGGCGCCATTCACCAGCAGGCTGTCCACACCATCGATGCGGAGCCGTACGTAGTAGTCGCCGGCGGCCAGGCCGGCGCCATCAAACGTCAGCGTTGCGGTCTGCGCGGCGTGCGGTTGAGCGGATACTTGTTGATCCGAAAGAAGCAGAACGGCGCTTTGCGCCGGCCAGACATCCGGAACGCACGTGACTGTGTAGGTAACGTTCGGACCAGCGGCACTCGTGGGTGTAACAGTGATCTTCGGCGCGACGGCAAACGACAGCGCGTTCGTGAAACGACGGTATGTTTCACCGGGGCGTTGGACCGCCAGGCTGATCGTGTAGAAACCTGCCGGCCACGTCGTGGGGGAATTGGGGATGGCAACCGTCACCTGCGTCGCGCTGCTTCCCGGCTGCGGAGAAACTTCGACCGTCGTGGTCCACAGCGGGTGACTGAACACCAGACCGAGGCTCGTTCCGTCCAGGTTGTTGCCGGTGAGCACCAGGGTGTCGCCGGACAAGGCGGACGTCTGGGCTTTGGGAAACTGGATGGAATCGAGTGCCGGGAAAGGCGGAATGAGACTCCCCTGCGAGATCACGCCTTTGTCGTTCGCGCCGCGAGTCAGCACAGGCAGCGGCGCCCTTCTTGGCAGCGTGCTCTCGATGAGCGCGACCGATACTTCGTAGCCGACCGACAGCCGGTACTGCGTCACGAGTCCTGACCAGAGCTTTGAGATCTCCTCCAGCGACATCGGTTGGAGCGTGATTCGAATGCGTTCGACCTGCCTGTCAAGATCACTGGCCGGCAGCGAAGCGGCCGTCGCCGCGCGAATCTCGTCGGCGCCGAGCACGGCATGGTCGTAAAACGTGCTCATCGCCCGACCGAGGAGGTGATGTCCGAACGGCAGGTTCGTGTCGTTGTCGCGGCCAAACGCCGTCAGCAGATAGTGCAGCGTCAGCGCCAGCGGCGGCGTCCCGCTCTCCCCGGGCCCCACCTGCGAAGGAATGTTCATGTTGCGCCAGGCAGCATTTGGAACCACCTGGTAGAGAAACAGGTTCAGCTGGTTCGCGCTGTTGCTGCCACGCGCCTTGTCCGGCGGTTGGATCGTGACTGTCGTATCCGTGAGATCCGGATCCGCCACCACGCTGTTGAGAATGGACTGCAGCGTCAACGTCACGGCCGCGAGCGCCAGCGGATTACTCATCGGCCGGCTCCCCGAGCTCCGCGCGTCAGGTAGTCGTCAAGACTCATGACAGGCGAAGGGGCCTTTACACGATTCGGCGGCCTGGTCTCAGTCGTCGCGCGCACCTCGACGCGGCCGATCGTGACGTTGATCTGTTGTTCGGCTCGCACCTCAGCATTCGGTTCCACGCTTCGAGCACGTTCGTCGGGTCGGTGGTTCCGTTTCGAGTCCCGTCCTGACAATGCACGTTGCAATTCCGACGCGATCTGAGCGCTGACATCCGGGGCGACGAGCAGTCCGCGCTCTTCCTCGCTGGAACGGCGCACGGACGGTTCGTCGTCAACAGCGGTAGTCGTACCGTGACCTTCGGTCACGCTGGTGGGAGGTTCACGAGACGGCTGAAACGCCGGCCCCGTCTCGACGAGTCTCTGGATCCGGATCTGGTCCGGCTCGGAACTCCGTCTCGGTCGAACTCCTGTGTCTGCCGCCTGACCTGCGGCGCCTGTCGACAACGCCGCCGGCAGCAGCGGCGGCCCTGAGGAAGGAGCCGGTTGGATTGGCTGCGTGGTCCTGCGGTCCTCGATTGGGAGACCGGCTGGCATGGAAGCCGTTGCGCTTGCTGCTATGTCTCGAGAGTCTGGCGATGTCGCGCTGGAACTGCTGTCACGTTCCAGCGCCTCGGGCGAGAGATCTGTCTCGTGCATGTCGGCAGAGTCGATCATCGACAGACGTCGATCGGTCGCCGATTCGAAGACACTCGCGACGCGTGGGCGTACCGCCGTGGACGTTCCGGCGTTGCGAGCGACGAGACCCGCAAGAAAACCCGTCATGCCAGCGCCATCGCGAGATACAGCTGTCGCCGCACCGGACTCAGCGCAAGAACATCGCGCTCGGTCCATCCGTAGACGCGCGCAAGAGCGTCGACGTCGCGAAGCAGTCGGCGGGCCCACATGTCAATCTCGGCCCAGAAAAATGACGCGACGTCGAAGAGCTCGCTCCAGTGGTAACTGCAGTCAGGACACGTGAGCGCCACTCGCATGTCCGCCTGGGGATCCATGCTGGCCATCCGCGCTTCGGTGGCACGCCTGACATCGTCGGGCAGGTGGTCCCCGGCGATAGGCGTGGCGTTGTGACGTGCGTCGATCACGCAGGACGTGAACAGCTGGCGGCCGCCGGCCTCCGCGTCTTCGCTTGAACACGTCAACAGATCGGACAGACTCGGCAGCCGGCATCGAACCTCGTAGTCTCCGAGCACTACGGAGGCCGCGGTTTCGGGTGCGTGTTCCACTCTCGGCCGCAAGTCGTCGACTTGCACTCGCGTTTCAAGCGACTGACGACACCCGGGACAGGCGGCGATGAACACCAGCTCCGAACCGAAGGCCCATTCGCGCAGAGTCAGCAGGGACGCCTCGCACCGCCCAATCGTGATCTGAGCAACGCTCGCTGTCGTGCGTTCGGGAGATGCGGTGGCGAGAATGGCGAGCGCACGCTCAAACGGACGCGCGGTCAGCCCGCGCTCCCAGACGGTCAAGAGCTCTTGAACGGACAATGGACGCATGGACCATCACCCGACCGCCGGCACCGTGAAGGATGGTTCGGTCGGCTCCGTCACGTTTTCGTCGCGTTCCCAACCCTCGTTCTCGAGTTTGATGTGCTGGATCGCCACGGCATTCGCGTTCGCGTCGAGATCCGGAATCGCCTGGTATTCCGACACCCAGCAGCGATAGACCTTGTAGGCAATCGCGAGCTGGCCCGACTCGTTATAGACCTCGATCGTGATGTCCTTCCGGAAGTCCTTCAGCGAGATTTCCGCGCCGAGTCCGGCGCCGATGTGCCAGACCTTGTTCGCCCACTTTTCGAATTCCAGGTCGTGCGTGACGCCGCGCTCGAGCGTGATCGCGTCGAACTCCGTTCGCCCGGGCGACTTCCGGCTGCTCGACGGGTCGCCCCCCTCGCGATGCTTCACGACTTCCGTCGTGCGCTTCAGCATGCCGCACTTGCTGACGCCCGCGATGTACTTGCCATCCCACTTCAAGCGGAACTTGAAATTCTTGTAGGGATCGAAACGCTGCGCATTGGCTGTGAACTGCGCCATGACAGTTCCTCCTTACGTCGCGATCTGTCCAGCCATCTGCTGGATCTGGATGACGACGAACTCCGCGGGCTTCAGTGGAGCAAAGCCAACGACGATGTTGACGATGCCCAGGTTGATGTCGTTTTGAGTGGTGGTTTCCTTGTCGCATTTGACGAAATACGCGTCGGCCGGCGTCAGGCCCTGAAACGCGTGCTGCCGAAACAGGTTCTGCATGAACGCGCCGACGTTCAGTCGTATCTCGGCCCACAACGGCTCGTCGTTGGGCTCGAACACCACCCACTTCAGGGCGCGAAACAGGCTTTCCTCGATGAACAAGGCCGTCCGTCGCACCGGCACGTACTTCCACTCGGAGCCGATTTCATCGTTGCCCTGCATCGTGCGGGCGCCCCACACGACGATGCCGTACACGTTGAAGTTGCGGATGCAGTTGGCGGCGATTGGATTGAGCAGCCCGTTCTGCTTGTCGTTGAGGGAGACGGCGACTCCGGACGCGCCTGCGAGGGTCGCCTCCGTGCCGGCAGGGGCTTTCCACACGCCGCGCGTTCCGTCCGTGCGAGCGTAAATGCCGGCCACGAACCCGCACGGCGGGAAGTAGCCGGGCCGGTTCTGGTTGAGCGGATCGGGCGCCTGGACCCACGGAAAGTAGAAGGCCGCGTTCTTTCCGGACGTCGGAATGCTGGTCAGTTTCGACGGGTCGGTGATGCCGGGATCAGAGTCCGCGATCAGAAACACGCGGCGGCCCTCGCAATACTGCTCGAAATCGCCGACCGTCGCGGTGACGATTTCGCCCGGAATGCAAAGCAGATTGAAGAGATCGATCTGATCGAGAATAGCCTGAGCCGCGGTGGCCGCCACCTCGAAGTCGCTTCCAGTCGACACGCTCGTACTCGGCAACAGGACCGTGCCGTCGTCTCCCTTGTCCAGAAGCGGCGACGACAGAGGCTTGGCGGCGGTAGGCGTTGGGGTATCTGCTGGCGGCGTTGTCGTGCCGGCGTCAACTTTGACAGTGATGAAACTCGACTGCTTGTTGATGACGTCAACGACGTAACGACCGATCGGATCCGGACTGACAATCGACAGGTTCTCGAACGACTCGACAACGGTCTCCGCTGCCGCGCCGGCCGGCGCGTACACCACCTGCACTCGAAACCGCTTCGTGCCGCCTGCTTGATTCTTGATGGCAATGCCGTAGTTCTCGGCCCAGACTCCGGGATTCGCGGCCTGGGCCAGGTTGCCATCGGGTCCTGGCGTGCCGGCGGTAAAGGTGATTCCTCCCTGCTTCAGGGTCGCGGATGCGGCGGGCGTGAGCGTGGCCGTCGTGTCGCCCATGTAAGCGAGCCGGACGATATAGGCCTGCTGTCCACCGTTGATGAAGAACTGGGAGACGGCGTAGCCCAGATACGGACTGCGGGCGTCGAAGCCGCCGTAGATCCGCTGAAAGTCCGACCAACTCAGAACAAGGCCGGCATAACCGACCGGGCCCTGCGCTGCCCATCCGATGAACGTGGTAATCGACGTGGCCACACCAGTGATGGTGCGGACACCACTCGGAATTTCTTCCACGTACACCCCGGGAAAGGAGACTGCGACTGCCATCGGAACCTCCCGGACGAGACCATTCTGTGTTCTCGCCGCTGAAACTTCGTCGTCTTTCGCTGACGGTTGTCTACTTGTGATTCGGACGCGCGACGCGTTTCGCTATTCGGCGCCCGAACGCCGGTGCAGTGCTAGGACTTTGTTGCGGTGGGTCTGGTAGTTTCTTGCTACCGCGTGCGCGGATCGGTGGCGGGAAACAGCAGCATCTGATTCACGTCAGCGTTCGCGCGACGATATTGAGAAGGCGGCATTCCGAACTGGCGTCGAAACATCCGGGAGAAGTAAGAGAGATCGTTGAATCCCACGACGAAAGCCGCTTCGGTTACCGAGACTTTGGCTGCCTCATCAATTCCGCCGCTCGCCGAATTCGTGTCTGCACCACAAAATCGCGGAACGTCAGTCCTTCTTGTTTCTTGAAGTTTCGACTGAATTGAAACGGGCTCAGATCGCAGAGCTTCGCAACAGTCATCAACCGCAGCTTGTCCGGAAAGTTCGAGGCGACATACGACAGGGCGGGCGCGAGCGTGCGCGCACTGCAAGGCAGTTTTGCTGAATCGTGCGTGAGCGGTGGAGAGACCGGCGCGGGACTGCCATTGGCTGACGCGCTCGCCTTCCCGATACTGGTGAGGCAGTCGCATAGACGTCTGACCGACACCGGTTTGACCAGGTAATCCCACACGTTCTGCTGCAGTGCGAACGTCCGCAGTGCCGGCGCCTTTTGCTCGGCCAGCACAACGAGAGGCAACGACGGATGGCGATCTCTCAATTCCGCGAGGCCCGCTAGACCTTGCGAATACTCGACGTCGTACTCGAGGCAGACAGCCCACGGTCGACAGCGTTGAACGGCGCGCAGGAGGTCGGGAAGATGGCCGAGCCGCTCGACAATGTAGGACGAAGGAAGCGTGCTGCAGAGGTCCGGTCCGAACGCCGACGTGCGAAGGTCGGCCCACACGAGAGGAACTGTAGCAGCCATAGTACGACTGCGATGTAGTGTCAATCAGTCGAGGGTCGTTTCAACACTGCCCAGTTTGCCAGTGCGTTAATGGTCGAGCTGATGCGCCGGGTATTCCTTGCTGAAACCGTCGCGAGTATCCCTCTCCGACAGCCCCGGTATCATTCACTTCCGACGGAGAAGAACCGCGATCACGCGGCTCCGTCCCCGCGGATCATCTTGATGGCCTCCTGAACCGTGGTCATGAATTGAGCCGGGAAGATAATGGTCGAATTCTTTTCGACGCTGATCTCGGCCATGGTCTGCAGGGTTCGCAGCTGCAGCGCGACCGGATGCTGCGAGATGATATCCGCCGCTTCACCCAGCTTGACCGCCGCCTGAAACTCTCCTTCGGCCGCTACAATTTTTGCGCGTCGCTCGCGTTCGGCCTCGGCCTCTTTGGCCATGGCGCGCTGCATGTTGTCCGGAAGCGTGATGTCCTTGATTTCAACAGCCGTCACTTGAGCGCCCCACGGCTCGGTATGCCCGTCAATGACATCCTTGATCTTCGCGTTGATATCCAGCGTCTGTGAAAGGAGCTGATCGAGACTGAATTGCCCCACAACATTCCGCACGGTCGTCTGGCTGATCTGGTTGATGCCGGCGTTCACGTTCTCGATAGCGATCACCGATTTCTTCGGATCGACGATGTGATAGTACGCCACCGCCGCGATGTCGATAGAGACATTGTCCTTGGTGATGATTTTCTGTGAGGGAATGTTCATCGTAATCGTGCGCAAGGTCACCCGCGTCATCTGCTCGAGGACCGGGATCAGGATGATCAAGCCGGGGCCGCGCACACCGGTGTACTTGCCCAGGAAGAAGATGACGCCTCGGTCGTACTCCTTCACGACCCGAAGCGAGAGGGCGACAAGCACGACAACAATCGGGAGGACGATCACGATGATAGGCATGGTGTTCACTCTCAGAAGACAGCTCTGTGCTTTTTGGCTCACCGTGAGTATACGGGTAGGCCTGCACGCGACAGCGCCCGCGGTCTGAATCGACCTGCTTCGGCGATACGCCGTCTCCCCACACGCGCCCGGTCTTGTCGATTGGTCGGAAGACCGCGCCATGGGCAATATCCGCTGCCGCCGTCCACGCGTCCACAGTCTTCACCTGTGTTGACGGACGAATGGCTTCGCTATTGCCCTGAGGGCGCATCCATCGCGGTCGTCGGTGACGGGCAAGCGACGGAACGCGAGCTCCGAGGTTCTCGTTCAGTTCGCGCTCGCGACCATCTTCCACTCGATGCCCGTGCAGTAAAACACCGTTCCGGCTTTTCCCACGAACTCATCTACGATGCCCTGATGCTCCATGACACCTGGAGGCGGCGGTTCGGACCAGCCGCGCAGATCCTGTTCCGAGACGGCACGAAGGGCGCGCGAGAACGCCGTCGGGCCACCACCGACGTCTTGCACGTAGTTGTTATCATCGGCCGCCGTGACTTGAACAATTTCGGCAGGGCAACGCGTCGGCGCACCCCAAGCGACCACGATCGTCGAGCGTCCCTTGCGTGAGCACAGCACGGCCCAATCGATCTGCTTCGAGCCGGCGAAGTGACCGCGGATGACATTGGTGCTGCCTGCACCGACCGGGCTATCGATGACTTGCGGAATCGTGCAGCCCATCGCCTCGAACCGACGGGCGAGCGGCGTTGGCAGCTCTCTGAAGGCAGATGGCCGCAGACGTTGGATGTCGTGCGTCAATCGCCCCTTGCCATCTTGGTGCGCCGCGGCTCCCGCTGAGAGAAGGGTGGCTGTCCCGATCGCGCAGATGAGTCGCATAATCCACATCATCCGGCATTTTCGCTTAGATCGCCGACCGGGGGGACGCGATCACACGCTCAAGATTCTCGCGGGTGCCTTGGCGCGCCCTCGAAACGGTCGGTGGGCGTAGACGCGGAGGACCTCGCGGATCTCGTCGGGGCCACGTTGAAACGGGCTTCGCAGCGAACGGGCGACGCACAGAACGCCACGATGTCGGGTGCGTGCCTGGTTACGGAAAAGGCTCGGCGCGTGGCGGGTCTGGTGGGTGTTGCGAGGACAAGAACAACACGCTCAAGGTCTCCCACGCTTGGCGGAAGCAGCAGCGACGATGAAGTCGTTGTCCGATGCGGGCACTGCTTGCCGAAAACCGCAACGGGAGACGGATGAGCAGTCGGAAGGGTGAGTCTGCCGGACGTGATACCCTCTGACCTCTTCACGCTTGCGCCTAACCGACAGCACTGAAATGAGGAAACATGGCATCCACTACCGCTCCACCGGCTCGTGAGTCGCATAAGAAGCTGAAGCCCAAGCCGAAGACCGAGAGCAAGTCGTGGCAGACGCGGAACGCGGCCCGCAAGGAGAAGCAGACGGCGCACGCGGCGAAGTCAGTTGAGTAGAGGTCGAGCGGGCGGTAGACGCAGCACGTCTGCTCCCGTCGTTTAAGGACGTGCAGCAGTTGCTCGGGGCACGCCAGCATAGCGACGACGACGAAGTACGTTGACGCAGACCCGGCCGCGCAGAAGCAGCTTGTTCAGCGGTTGTGGAGAGGACATGACGACGTTTCTGAAGAAACGGCCGCTCAAGCCTTAGCAGAAAGCCACGGCGGTTGACCAGATTGATTGCTCTTGCCAATACCCTCGCCTATCACTACACGTTCGCGCTCACGCACAACTACGGCAGCGTCGTCGGTCGCGATAAACTGGATTGGTTCTTCTGCGATGCGCGGCGTCCCCCGGTGGCCGCCGCCTCCCCAACGCCTCCATGTGGGGAAAACGCGCGCGATGAATTCGCGAAGTTCTGGCGCGGACTCGCAGGACCGGTCACTTTTTCCGATGTGTGTTCGCCTTGCGATTTGCCGCTCCAGCGAATCGGCGAATTTCCTAGGAATTGGCCCGCCCGCCGAGATTCGAACCCGGGACTCCCGGCTTAGAAGTCCCATGCGCTATCCAACTGAGCTACACCCAGGGCTACACGGCGCTGAGCGTCATGCGTATCGGAACAACGCCTTGAAACCGAAATCCATGTGATGCTGGATATGGCAGTGAAACAGGCTCAATCCAGGCTGGTTCGCGACAAAATCCACCGCCGCGCGTCCGTAAAACGGCACGACGACGGTGTCCTTGATGATGCCCGCAGTCGCCTTTCCATAGATCTCCGTCAGCTCGAACAGATGTCGATGCAAATGTAATGGGTGCGCATCGTCAGTTCGATTGCGAAATACGAGGCGATAGCGCGCGCCCTGCTTGAGAACGAACTCCTGGTCGTGCGGGTAGTTCTTGCCGTTCACCGTGAAGCTGTTGAACCGGCCCATGCCGCGCGGCACCTTTTCAAAGACCATGTCGATGGTTTGCAGTGACTCGTCGGCCGCCGGCTGAACGCCTGGCTTGCCGAAGATGGTGTAGTCCCACGACGGTTTCCCCGCAGGGACCCACTGCGGTTGCCGCCGCTGATTCGCGTACTCGACGACCACGCCAAGTCCGCCGTTGCGAACGTCGTCTTCTGGCGCGCCCATGATCCAGACGCCGGGCTGGTTCATCTCGACGTAAGCGTCAACACGCTCTCCTGGTCCGAGAAACAACTGGTCGGTGGACTTGGGCGTCGGTACAGGGTTACCGTCGAGCGCGAGCACGTGGAACTGATGGCCAGGCAGGGCAATGGCCCGGTTCTCGATCGCGCTTGCGTTCAGCACGTGCATCAGTACCCGCTGGCCGGCCTGCACGCGAATGGGATCGCCGGCGCCCAGCGCCTTGTCGTTGATCGAGTAGATCGTGGCCCCGACTTCCAGTCCGTTCGGGCGCGTGTCGAGCATCGCGGGGCGTTCCGGTTGCGGCCACTTCTGATTCTGCTCGTCGGTGTCGACGAGCATGCCGGTGAAGAACGGCTCCCAGTCGCGGAGCGCGAGAAACAGCTCCTGATCGTACGCGCCGGGGTCCCGACCCGACTCGACCATGAGGAAGCCGAACTGACCGGTGAAGCTGCCGCGATGGAGATCCGTCATCGCCATCGTGTGCGTGTGGTACCAGCGCGTGCCTGCCGGCGTCGGCGTGAACTGGTAACGCCGACGGCCATGCGGCGGTACCGGCGGCGTGCCCTCTTCGTCGGCGCCGTCGACCTCCGCTGGAATCAGCAGGCCGTGCCAGTGCACCTGCTCGGGGACGTCCGTGTCGTTCACGACGTCGACGGTGACCGGCACGTTCTCGCGCATCCGAAGCACCGGACCGGGCGACGTATCGTTGTAGCCGACGGTGCTGATCACGCGATCGGGCGCGAGCTCGATGGTCACCGGTGCGATCCGGAGGGTGATGTCCGCCTTGGCCGGCTCCTGCCCGGGCATTCGGAGGGCGCCGGCTGAGAGCGCGCCCAGCCCACTCAGCTTGACGAAATCTCGACGATTCACGTGAGGAGAGTAGCAGTTCTGATAGGCTTCCGTGTAAGAGCTCGAGGTAGCAATGATGTTCCGATCAGGCGCCACGATTGCGCTGCTCGTGGGATTCGGCACGGGCCTGCTCGCCTTCCAAGCCGGCGGGTTCCAGCGACGACTCATGCCATCTCCGTACGAGGCGAGCGGTGATGCGAAGCACGAGTTCGCGTGGTCGCGGTTGCAGTACACGCCGCTCGGCGGTAGCTTCGGGGGATTCGGCGGCTACAGAGGCGGTGGCTTCGCCTCGTGGTCGCGCGATTATCCCAAGGCCGACATCACGTTTCTCGCCGCGCTCCGTCGGCTGACGCGTATCGACGCGCGAAACTACCAGCAGGTCGTCGATCTCGACAGCGACGCGATCTTCAACTTTCCGTTCGTTTATGCGGTCCAGGTGGAGAGCTGGACCTTCAGCGATCAGCAGGCCAGCCGCTTGCGCGACTATCTGCTGAAGGGAGGCTTCCTGATGGTGGACGATTTCCACGGCACCGCCGACTGGGAGAGCTTTCTGCGTGGCATGCGGATGGTGCTGCCTGCGGACGCGTATCCGATTTCGGATCTCGCCGACGGCGACGAGATTTTCCACGTGCTCTACGACATTGGCCAACGCTTCCAGGTGCCGGGCGAGCAGTACGTCAACACGGGGCGCACCTACGAGAAAGACGGGTATGTCCCGAAATGGCGCGCGATCCGCGACGCTAAAGGCCGCGTCATCGTCGCCATCTGCCACAACATGCACCTCGGCGATGCCTGGGAGTGGGCCGACGACCCGTCGTATCCGGAGCCGTTCGCGTCGATGGCCTTTCGCGTCGGCATCGATTACGTCATGTACAGCATGACCCACTAGCGTGTTCAAGTTTCTCTTCAAGTATCCGCTCTCCACGTTTTCACGCAGCCACTTCGTCCTGCTTGGCGCGTGGCCGGTGTGGATGCTGTGGCTGTCGATCGCGGTGGTGTCCGCCGCGCTCGCGCTGATGATCCGCGCGAAGCTGCCGCCGGGCGAGTTCGGATCGCGGAAGCTGCGGGCGGCGAGCATCTGGGCGCTGCAGTCGGCGCCCGCGGCGCTGGTGCTGCTGCTGCTGTGGCAGCCCGCGATCGCGCTGACCGAGCTCAAGCCGCAGCAGGACATCATCGTGTTCCTGGTGGACGACTCGCGCAGCATGCAACTTACCGGGCATGGCGCTACGCGGCAGGCCGAGGCGATCGCGGCGCTGCAGGGCGGCGTGATCGCCGGCGTCGAGAAGCGGTTCCAGACGCGGTTCTACGGCTTCGGCAGCCGGCTCGCGCGCATCGCGGACCTGAAGGAATTGCGGGCCAACGCACCGGCCACGCGCATCGGCGACAGCCTGAAGCAGCTCGCGCAGGAGACGGAGGAGCTGCCGGTCGGCGCCATCGTGCTGCTCACCGACGGCGCCGACAACTCGGGCGGTATCGACGCCGAGACCATCGCCGCGCTGCGCAGCCGCCACATTCCGGTGCACACGGTCGGCTTCGGCGCGGACCACGCCACGCGCGACCTCGAGATCGACGATGCGGTGATGGCGCCGCGGGCGCTGGCGGATTCGCGCCTCGGCGCGGTCGTCCGGTTTCATCAGTACGGCTACGGCGGACAGAAGTCCAAGCTCGTCGTGCGCGACGGCACGAGCGTCCTGGCCTCGCGCGACGTCGCTCTCGGGGCGGACGGCGCCGTCGAGTCCGAGACGCTGCTGTTCAACGTGGGCGCGGCCGGCGCTAAAGCGCTCCAGTTCTCAATCGAGCCGCTGCCGGGCGAAGAGAGCGTCGCCAACAACAGCGTCAGCCGCATGGTGAACGTGGACTCGGAGAAGCGCCGCGTGCTGTACCTCGAAGGCGAGCCGCGCTGGGAGTACAAGTTCATCCGGCGCGCAGAGGAAGACGATCGCATCGTGCAGCTCGTCTCGATGCTGCGCACGACCGAGAACAAGATCTACCGCCAGAGCATCCAGGATCCCAAAGAGCTATCGGAGGGTTTTCCGACGCGGCCCGAGAACCTGTTCGCGTACCAGGCGCTCGTCATCGGCTCCGTGGAAGCGACCTACTTCACGCCGGCCCAGCGCGACCTGATTCGCGAGTTCGTCGACCGGCGCGGCGGCGGCCTGCTGCTGCTGGGCGGCCGGTTCGCGCTCGCCGACGGCGGATGGGGCGTGTCCAATCTCGCGGACCTGCTGCCGGTCGTGCTGCCCGACGCGAAAGGCACGTTTCACGTCGAGCCCGCGACGGTGGAGCTCGCGCCCGCCGGCGTGGACAACTTCATCACGCGGCTCGTCGACGATTCCGCGGCGAACACGAAGCGCTGGAAGTCGCTCCCATACCTGATGGATTTCCAGGAGGCCGGCACACCCAAGCTCGGCGCGACGGTCCTGGCCGACATGTCGGCCGCCGGCCGGAAAATGCCGATGCTCATCACCGAGAACTTCGGACGCGGCCGCACCGCCGTCCTCGCCACCTCCGGCACCTGGCGCTGGCAGATGAATCTGCCGGTCGGCGATCCGGCGTTCACGCTCTTCTGGCAGCAGCTGCTGCGATGGCTCGTCACCGGATCGCCGGGCCACGTCACCGCTTCGGTCCCGAACCAGGTAATCCTCGACGATGGCCGCGTGGTGTTGTCGGTCGACGTGCGCGGCGACGACTACCAGCCCGTCGCCGACGCGCACGTCGAGGCGCACGTCATCGGTCCCTCGGGTGTGTCGGCGAACGTCGACATGACGCCGGTCGCGGACGCGCCGGGAACTTTTCAGGCCGAGTGGACTGCGGACGCCGTGGGCTCGTACCTGACCGAAGTGGTCGCTCGGCGCGGCGAGAAGCCGCTCGGCCGCGACGTACTGACCTTTCAGCGCATGGACGGCGTCGCCGAGAGCTTTCACACCGGCCAGAACCGCGAACTGCTCACGCGTCTCGCCTCGCAGACGGGTGGGAAGTACTGGCGCCCGGAGGATCTGTCGGACCTGTCCGACGAAATCGCGCTTTCGGAAGCCGGCGTGACGACGCGCGACACGCTCGAGCTGTGGAACATGCCGTTCTTTCTGCTGGCGATCCTGCTGCTGCGATCCACAGAGTGGCTGCTGCGCCGGAAGTGGGGGATCGTATGAAGGCGGCAATCGGCGCGGTCCTGATGGTGGTGCTGCTCGCGACGCCCGCGCACGCCGCGGGATATTACGTCACGATCGCCGGCCTGGTGGGCGAGCCGGATTACGAGCAGCGCTTCACGGCCGCCGCGAAGGATCTGGACAAGGTGCTGAAGAGCACCGGCACTGACGTCCACGTCTATACGCTGGTCGGCGACGACGCGACGCGCGCGCGTCTCAGGCAGGTGCTCGAGCAGGTGGCGCGCGAGGCGCAGCCGGACGACGACTTCGTGCTGACCCTCATCGGTCACGGGTCGTACGACGGCGTCGAGTACAAGTTCAACCTCGCCGGCCCCGACATCTCGGCGCCGGATCTTGCAGCGTTGTGCAATCGCATCGCGGCCAGGCGTCAGCTGATCGTGAACGCCACGAGCGCGAGCGGCGGCTCGCTTCCCGCGTTTCAGAGAGCGGGACGCGGCGTGATTTCGTCGACCAAGAGCGGCACGGAGAAAAACGCGACCGTGTTCGTGCGCTACTGGGCCGAGGCGCTACAGGATCCGTCGGCCGACGTGGACAAGAACGAGTCGGTGAGCGCGCTCGAAGCCTTCCAGTACGCCGAGCGAAAGACCGCCGAGTTCTACGCGTCGCAGAAACGCCTCGCGACCGAGCACGCCGTGTTCGAGGACACCGGCAAGGGCGACGCCGTTCGCGCGGTGTCGGCTGACGGGGGCGAGGGACGCCTGCTGGCCAGCATGACGCTGGTCCGCTTCGGCGAGTCGCAGAAAGCTGCGCTCGACCCGGCCAAGCGGGACCTACTGGCCAAAAAGGAAGATCTGGAACGGCGGATCGATGTGCTCAAATACCAGAAGGCGGCGATGACGCAGAACGACTACGAGCAGCAGTTGAAGGCGATGCTCCTGGATCTGGCGCGCGTCCAGGCGACGCTGGACAAGTAGGGAGCGAGGGTGACGCGAACCGGGAGGCTCCTGGCCGTCGTCGTGATGCTCGTCGCGAGCATCCGCGTGGCTGCTGCGGCTGCCGGTCCCGCCGACTGCGCCGCCCTCCGTCGCCACGGTCGTCGCACGGAGGCGATGGCCTGCTACCAGTCGCTGACGCTGACCGCCGATCCGTACCTGCGCGCCGAGGGCGACTGGGGTCTCGAGTTGTACGACGATGCCAACGTCGAATTCCGCGCCGCGGTGGCGCGCGTCGCCGGCAACGCGCACTATCGCGTGCGCTGGGGCCGTCTGTTTCACGAGCGCTTCAACGGTCCCGAGGCCGTGAACCTGTTCCACGAAGCGCTAGAGCGCGATGGGCGCAACGCCGACGCGTACCTCGGCCTCGCGCTCGTCGCCGCAGACGATTTCGAGCGAACGGCAAAGGAGTACGCCGAAAAAGCGCTGGAACTCGATCCGAAGCTCTTCGAAGCCCGCGAGCTGCTGGCTAACCTGGCCCTCGAGGATTCCAATCCGGCCGAGGCCGTGAAGCAGGCGGACGCCGCCATCCAGATTGCGCCCGATGCGCTCGATGCGTTCGCGATCCGCGCGGCGGTCGAACTCGTGGCCGATCGGCAGCCGGACGCCTGGCTCCAGCGGATGCTGCAGGTGAATCCCAGCTACGGCCAGGGCTACGCGCTGATCGCTGCGCAGCTGGTGATGAACCGTCGCTACGACGACGGCGTCGCGTACTACCGCAAGGCCATCGATCTTGATCCGCGTCTGTGGTCGGCGAGGTCGCAGCTGGCGATCAACCTGATGCGGCTCGGACAGGTGGACGAGCCGCATCGTCAGCTCGAGATGTGCTTCAACAACGGCTACCGGGACAAGCCGACGGCCAACAGCCTCCGGCTCCTCGACAGCTACAAGAACTTCACGACGTTCACGAGCCCGCAAACCATCCTGAAGCTCGACACGAAAGAAGCCGCGGTGCTGCGGCCGTACGTGGACGCCGTGCTGGCGCGCGCGATGACGACGTACGCGCAGAAGTACAAGATGACGCTGCCCGGTCCGGTGCAGGTCGAGGTTTACCCGAATCACGAGGACTTCGCGGTCCGCACCGACGGTATGCCGGGCCTCGGCGCACTCGGCGTCACCTTCGGGATGGTTGTCGCCATGGACAGCCCGTCGGGCCGCAAGCCGGGCTCGTTCAACTGGGCGGCGACCCTGTGGCACGAGATGGACCACGTCTATGTCCTCACGGCGAGCCATCACCGCGTGCCGCGCTGGTTTGCGGAAGGCCTGGCGGTTCACGAAGAAGGCCAGGGCAACGCGGCGTGGGCCGACCGTCTCACGCCGGACGTCGTCGTCGCGATGAAGGACAAGAAGCTGTTGCCGGTGGCGCAGCTCGATCGCGGGTTCATCCATCCCGAGTATCCCGAGCAGATCCTCGTGTCGTACTTCCAGGCGGGACGCATCTGCGACTACATTCAGGAGCGGTGGGGCGCGGACAAACTCGTGGAGATGGTGCACGCGTTCGCCGACCTGAAGCCGACGCCGGACGTCATTCAGGAGTCGCTCGGCCTGGCGCCGGACGCGTTCGACCAGCAGTTCCAGGCGTGGGTCTACAGGAATGCTGGACCGATTGTGACCAAGTTCGACGAGTGGCGGACGGGCCTCAAGCATCTCGTTCAGCTCGTCAAGAGCGGCGACTCGGACGCGGCGCTGCAGGAAGGCGAAGCCGTTCGTCGCCTGTATCCGGAGTACGTGCTGGACGCCAACGCGTACGAATTCATCGCCCAGATCAAACTGGTGAAAGGCGACACGCCGGGCGCGACGGCCGTGCTCGTCGACTATCAGAAGTTCGGCGGCAGCAACCCGACAACGCTCAAGCAGCTCGCGGCGCTGCAGGAGGAGCTGGGGCGGCCGCGCGAGGCCGCCGCGACGCTCGACGCGATCAACGACATCTACCCGGTGAACGACGACGACCTGCACCGCCGTCTCGGGGCGTTGTGGCTGAAGCTGGAGAACTATCCCGGCGCCGTGCGCGAGTATGCCACCGTCGTGGCCCTGCACCCGCTCGACAAGGCCGGCGCGCTGTACGATCTCGCGCAGGCGTACTTCGCGGCGCACCAACTCGACAAGGCCGAAGAGACCGTGCTCGGAGCACTCGAAGCGGCGCCAGGCTTTCGCCCGGCGCAGCAGCTCCTCCTGAAAATCGAAGACGCATTGCACCGATAGGACCGTCAATCATGGCTGCGCCGGCTGCCGACCTCGCCCTCGACTCCGCCGAACTGAAAGAGCGCATCGAACATTTTCGCGCCGTGCGCGACGAGATCCTCGCGCAAGTCCATTCCGTCATCGTCGGTCAGGACGAAGTGCTGGAACAGATCCTGATCGCGCTGTTCGTCGGCGGCCACTGCCTCATCACGGGACTGCCTGGCACCGCGAAGACGCTGATGGTCCGTACCATTGCTCAGACGCTCGGCCTGGTGTTCAAGCGCATTCAGTTCACGCCAGACCTGATGCCGTCCGATATCACCGGCACCGACATTATCGAAGAGGATCCGACCAACGGACGACGGCGATGGACCTTCGTGCAAGGGCCGATCTTCGGCAACATCCTGCTGGCGGACGAGATCAACCGCACGCCGCCGAAAACGCAGTCGGCACTGCTCGAGGCGATGCAGGAGCTGTCGTGCACAGTGCGCGGGAATCACTACACGCTGCCGTCGCCGTTCTTCGTGCTGGCGACGCAGAACCCGATCGAGCTCGAGGGCACGTATCCGCTGCCGGAAGCGCAGCTCGATCGGTTCCTGTTCAACACCGTGCTCGATTACCTGAGCGCGAAGGATGAAGTGAAGGTGGTGGGCCAGACGACGGCGAACCGCGTGGTCGAGGTCAAGACGGTGACGAGCGCCGTAGAGATCCTCGAGTTCCAGCGGCTCGTGCGCATGGTGCCGATCGCGGAGTCGGTCGAAGAATACGTCGTCAACCTCGTCCGCGCGACGCGGCCCACCGACGGCAGCGCGCCGGACTTTGTCAAGAAGTACGTCAACTTCGGCGCCAGCGTCCGTGCCGCGCAGTTCATCGTGCTCGGCGCCAAGACGCGCGCCCTCGCCCGCCGGCGGTATCACGTGGCCTACGAGGACATCGCGGCGCTCGCGGCGCCGGTCCTGCGGCACCGGATTCTCCTGAACTTCCACGCCGAGTCGGAGCACATCGACACGGACGAGATCATCCGCCGCCTGATCGCGCACGTGCCGGCGCCCGCGGCCAAGGACTGAGCGTCCGATGCCGCCGCAGCAACGCTTCCTCGACCCCGACGTTCTCTCGTCGATCTCCGGCCTCGAGTTAATTGCGAAGACCGTCGTCGATGGCTTCGTGGCCGGACTCCATCGCTCGCCCGACTTCGGGTTCAGCCAAGAGTTCGCGGAGTACCGCGCGTATACGCCGGGCGACGATCTGCGCCATGTGGACTGGAACGTCTTTGCCCGCACCGAGCGCACGTACCTAAAGCGCTACCGCGGCGAGACCAATAGCCTGGTGACCGTGCTCCTCGACGCCAGCCAGTCGATGGAGTACACGTCCCACGCGGTCAGCAAAATGGACTACGCGCGCTTCATCGCGGCATCGCTCTTCTATCTCGCCATCCACAATCAGCGCGACGCCGCCGGTCTGATCGTGTTCGACGACGAGGTGCGCAATTACATCAGGCCGTCGACACGCCAGGGTCAGCTCGCCCGGTTGATGAGCGGCCTCGAGCAGGCCGAGCCGCACGCGCGCACCGACTTCAGCAAGCCGATGGTCCACTTCCAGGAATTTCTCAGGCGACGCGGCCTCGTCGTCATCGTGTCCGACTTCTACGAGTCGCCCGAGACCATCGTGCGCACGATCGAGCCGCTGCGCTTCCACGGCAACGAGGTGGTCCTGTTTCACGTGCTCGATCCGCACGAGATTGCGCCGGCCTTCCGCGACGCCGCCGTGCTCGTGGACCTCGAGACCAGCCAGCAGATGGAAGTCACGCCCGACTACGCGCAGCGCGAGTATCGCGAGAAGATGAACGCGCACATCGCCGATCTCCGCCGCCGCAGCCGCGGCGCCGGCCTGGACTACTTTCTGCTGCCGACGGATCGTCCGCTCGACGCCGCGCTGCGCGAGTATCTGACCATCCGGCACAACAAGAACTGACGCGGGTCGAAGCCACCCTGAGGCGTGCATGGGTCTGTTTGCTCCCTGGTTCCTGGCGGGCGTCGCGGCGGTGGCGCTGCCGATCTACCTGCACCTGCTCAGGCGTCACAAGACGACGCCGCGGCCGTTCAGCTCGCTGATGTTTTTCGAGGCCCGGACTCAGAGCTCCATCAAGCATCGCCGGCTGCGCTATCTGCTGCTGCTGTCGCTCCGCATGGCGCTGCTCGTGCTGCTGGCGCTCGCCTTCGCGAATCCCTTCATCACGCGCCCGGCGCCGCGCATACCGAACGGCAGGCTGCTGCTGCTCGTGATCGACGATTCGTTCAGCATGCGCGCCGGCACGAGGATGAACGACGCGAGGCGCGAGGCGATGTCGGTGCTGGCGTCGCGGCCGTCCTCGGCGCCGGTGCAGGTGATGGCCATCGACTCGCAGCTCCACGTGCTGACGTCCGCGACGCGGGACAGCGCGACCGCGCGCGCGGCGGTCGAGGGCCTCCAGGCCGGCGACGCGCGCAGCAGCTTCGCCGAGCTTGCCCGCGCCGTGCGGCTGGTCAGCGACGAGGCGCGCGCCTCCATCGAGCTGCATCTCTTCAGCGATCTGCAGCGGTCGAGCATGGCGCCCACGTTTCGGGAGATGGCGCTGCCCGACACGGTCGCGCTCACCCTCCATCCGGTGGCCACCGCCGCGATGCCGAACTGGACCGTCGAAAGCGTCACGGCACCCGGACAGCTGTGGGGTTCGCCGCGCGACGCGAAGCCCGTGCACGTACAGGCCGTGATCGCCGGGTACGCGACGCCCGCCGCCAATCGGACGGCATCGCTGCTCGTCAACGGCAAGACGACCGCGACCAGCACTGTACCGGTCCCCGCCGGCGGACGCGCCATCGTCGAGTTCCCGTCACTCGACGTGCCCTACGGCTTCAGCCGCTGCGAAGTGCGCATCGATTCGCGCGACGCGTTTCCGAACGACGACGGCTATCTGTTTGCCGTACAGCGGTCGGATCCGCAGCGCGTGCTGTTCGTCCATGCGGTGGCCGACGCGCGATCGCCACGCTACTTCGGCGACGCGCTAAGTGCGGCGGCTGAATCGGCGTTCGTTCTGCAGTCGGTGTCGGTCGAGCAGGCGATAAATCTGTCCCTCTCTAAGTACGGCTTCGTCGTCCTCTCGAACCTGTTCGGGTTGCCCCCGTCGTTCGAGAGCAGCCTCATCGACTACGTCAAGGGCGGCGGCAGCGTGCTGATCGCGCTCGGCACCTCGGCCGCGGGCCGCGGCCGCGTGCCGGTCTTCGGCGAGGTGATTCGACGCGTGCACGATTACTCTCGCGAAGCGTCCGGCGGCCACGATCAGTTTCTGTCGGTCGGCGACACGGATCAGTCGCACGCGTCGGTCGGGAGGAGCGGCAGCCTGTCGGGCGTGAAGTTCTACTACGTCGTGGACGTCGATCCGGCAGACGCCCGCGTGGTCGCACGCCTGACCGATCACACACCGCTCCTCGTCGACAGGAAGCTCGGCGAGGGACGCGTGCTGCTGTTCACGTCCGGCTTCGACAGTCTGACGAACGATTTCCCGCTGCACCCGGCGTTCGTCGCCTTCGTCGAGCAGACGGCGCGGTATCTGTCCGGCGCCGGGCGCGCGGCGAGCGCGCGCACGGTCGACTCGTTCTTCGACCTGCGCACCGCGCGCGAGCAGGAGCCTGGACTGAAGCTCGGCGTCGAGGTCGTCGACCCGGACGGCCATCGTCCCCTCTCGCTGACGGAGGCGGCGGCGGCGCAGTCGCTCCGGCTGTCGAGGGCGGGGTTCTACCAGGTCCGGCTGGCGAGCGGGCGTGAGGAAGTCGTAGGCGTCAACCCCGATCGCCGCGAGTCCAACCTCGACGTGATGCCGGACGATGTGCGGTCACTGTGGCGGGGGAGCGCGAACGCGTCTCCGCCGCCACAGGTTTCGCCGGCTGAAAACGGTCCGCGCGAACGCGAGCCGGTCAGTCTCTGGTGGTACATAATGCTCTTGGTGCTGATGGCGGCGCTGATCGAGTCGTGGATGGCGGGCGCGTACCTGGCCACACGACGCGAGGAATCCTGACATGCGAGTCTCGATGAGCGCACGACAAGAGCTCAACGCCTACGTCACGCAACTCGAGCGCCGTTTGCGGCTCGGCACGCTGTCGCGGGGTGCCGCGATTGTGATCGCCGCCGCGCTCGGCGCGACGATCGTTCTGGCGCTCGTCCTGAGCGCCCTCGCGTTTTCCGACGGTGGCCTGACCGGCGCGCGTCTCCTGCTCGTTGCCGTGCTCGCCGGCGCCGTCGTGTTCGGCCTCGGCATTCCGATCACGCGCCTGACGCGCCGGGGCGCCGCGCGGAAGGCGGAGGACGCGTTCCCCGGATTCCAGCAGCGTCTCGAAACATTTGTCGACAAGCAGGGCGACGAGCCGTTTCTCGAGCTGCTGGCCGGCGATGCCCTAGAAGTCGCGCGCACAATAGCACCCGAAACCGTGGCGCCGAATACGTCGCTGATGGCGTGGCTCGGTCTCGGCGTCGCGTCGCTTGCGGCGCTCGTCTGGCTTGTGACCGCGAAGCCCGGATTCGTCGGATACGGCGCGAACATCCTGTGGACCGGATCGCACGGCGGCGCTGCGCCGCTGACGGAGCTGCAGGTCAGTCCAGGCGACGCCACCGTCCGGCGCAACACTGATCAGCTCATCACGGCGCAGACGCCGGGACTGTTGAGCCCGCAGATCACGCTGTACGCGCGCTACCAGAGCGCGGCGAAATGGGAGCGGGTCGCGATGCAGCCGCGATCGAGCGCGTCCGGCTATCAGTTCGTGCTGACGGGCGTTCCGGAGAACGTCGAGTACTACGTCGAAGCGGGTCCGCGCCGTTCGAAGCACTTCAACATCCGCGTCGTGGATCTGGCGTCGGTCAAGCAGATCAAGGTGACGTACCACTACCCGTCGTGGACAGGCTTGAAGGACACGAGCGAGGACCGCGGCGGCGATCTCCGCGCGCTCGAGGGTACGCGCGCGGACCTTGACGTGGTGACCGATCGTCCGCTGAAGGACGGCCTGCTCGTCCTCGACGGCGGCACGCAGGTGCGCTTGTCCGGCGGCGACGGCGTTCACTATCGCGGCGCGGTGCCGATCGAGAAGGACGGTGCGTATCACGTGGCGGCGCTCGATCAGGGCCAGGCCGTCCGTCTCTCTGAGGACTACTTCATCGAGGCGCGCAAGGCCACTCCGCCGGAGGTGACCATCGCGAGGCCCGGCGGTGACTACCGCGCGAGCCCGATCGAGGAAGTGACCGTTGCCGTCAAGGCGCAGGACGAGTTTGGTCTGAGGGACCTAGATCTGCACTACTCCGTGAACGGCGGCGCCGAGAGTACCGTCCGCCTGTTGAAGCAGCCGGGCGACAAGCAGTCGTCGGGAACGAGCGTGCTGGCGCTGGAAGATTTCAAGCTGGTGCCTGGCGATCTCGTGAGCGTGTACGCCAGCGCCAGGGACGCGCGGTCCGAGTCGCGCACGGACATGATGTTCATCCAGGTCGAACCGTTCGAGCGCGAGTTCTCGCAGTCGCAGCAGTCAGGCGGCGGCGGGGGAGGCGGTGGCGGCGGTCAGCGCAACGATCCGAGCGAGATCTCGCGCCGCGAGAAGGAAATGATCGCGGCCACGTTCAAGCAGCAGGGCGACAAGAAGGCGACGGAGAAGCAGGCGGTCGAAACCGCAAAGTTCCTCTCGGAAGCCCAGGCCACGCTGCGCGACCAGTCGCTGTCGCTGTCGGGCCGGCTCGAGGCGCGCGACCTGACGCGGGAGAACAAGGAGTTCAGCGCGTTTCAACAGGAGATGACGGCCGCGGCCGAGGCGATGACGCCGGCCGCGACGCGGCTCCAGCAGAAGAAATGGCAGGACGCGATTCCGGAGGAGCAGAAGGCGCTGCAGCATCTGCTCCGGGCCGAGGCGACGTTCCGCAAGATCGAAGTTGCGTTCGGCGCCGGTGGTGGCGGGGGTGGCGGTGGCGGCGCCGGCCGCGACCTCGCGAGCCTGTTCGATCTCGAGCTCGATACGGAGAAGAACCAGTACGAGACACAGCAGTCCGCCTCGTCGGCGGACCAGCGCGCGCAGGACATCAACGAAGCGCTGAAGAAGCTCGACGAACTGGCGCGCCGTCAGGAACAGCTGGCGGCTCAGCAGCGCAACAACTCGGCCCAAGGCTTCGAGCAGCGCTGGCAGCAGGAGATGCTGCAGCGCGAGGCCGAGCAGTTGCAGCGCGAGGTGGAGAAGCTCGCGCAGGCGGGACAGAAGGGTTCTCAAGGTTCTCAAAGTTCGCCGGGTTCTCAAGGTTCGCAGGGTTCTCAAGGTTCGCAGGGGCAGTCGTCCGTCGATTCGCGTGGGCGAGCGCAGCAACAGGCGGCGCAGCAGGCGCTGAATCGCTTGCGGCAGGCGCAGGACGAGATGCGGCGCGCGGCGTCCGATCCGCGCGCGGCGTCCGATGCGCGTCTGGCGGCCGAGCGGCTTCGCGAGGCCGGGAATCTGCTCGGCGGGATGCAATCGCAGGTCGCCACGGGACGGCTCGGATCGATCTCGAAGGAAGCCGATCGTCTGGCCGCCGAAGAAAAGAACGAAGCCGATCGCCTCAACAAGCTGAAGGGAAGCGCGGCCGGTCCCAGCGTGGCGCGCGACATCCAGCAGCTGGCCGCCGATCGGCAGCGCATGGCCGACGACCTGTCGAGCCTCGAGCAGGACATCCGGAACGCCGCGCGCGAGTTGGATGCCGGACAGCACTCCGCGTCCGGCAAGCTGCGCGAAGCGCTCGAGGGCATGGATGAAGCAGACCTCGAAACACGCCTGCAGCGCACGGCCGATTGGCTGCGCAGCGGAATCGACCCGAACGGCAACGGCACCGAGACCCAGGTCGCGTCGAGCCTGCAGCGCCTGAGCGATCAGCTGCGACAGGCGCAGCAGTCGCTCGTCGCAGGCGGCCAGCGGCAGGATGGGACCAATGCCAGCGGCGCCGAGGCCGCCCTCGACAACGTCGAACGCCTCCGTCGCCAGATCGAGGCGTTGAGCGGGCGGCAGAATGGCGGCCAGCGCGATCCGGCGCAGGCCGGCCAGGGCCAAAATCAGGGGCGTCAGGACTACCAAAGTGGACCGCTCAATCGTGACGGCCAGCCCGGTCAGCAAGGTGGACGGGGCGGGCAGGGCGAGCAGCGCGGACAAAGTGGACAAGGCGGTCAGGGATCGCAGACGGGCCAGGGAGGCAACGGTTCAGCCACGTTTGGCGATGGCACGAAGCAGGCGGGCGCCGGCGGCCGGAATGGCACGCTCTACGGCGACTTTGATACCGGTAACAACGCGCGGCCCGGCGCCGCGCGAGGCGCTCCACCGCCGCAGACGCCAGAGGCGGACACGCAGCGGTCGATTCAGCAAGGCGTGAACGACCTGACGCGGTTACGGAAAGAGGTCGGGAACGATCCCGAGATGCAGCGCCAGGTTCAGGAGCTGATCACCGCGATGGAGCACCTCGATCTTCGCCGCTTCCCTGGCAATCCCGCAATGGTCGAAGAGTTGCACCAACGAATGCTGAGTGGCATCGACACACTCGAGCTTCAGTTGCGTCGCAACATCGACGACAAGCGCCCCGGCCAGATCCGCAGCGCGGATCCGCTCGCCGTGCCCGCGGGGTACAAAGACGCGGTGGCCGATTACTTTCGCCGCCTCAGTGCGACCTCGCCGCCAAAGGATCCCGACTCGCGCCGATAACAGACATTTGACGGCGTGGATCCGACCGTACGTCGAGCCCGTGCCCCCGTATTGTCCCAGTTCTCGGCCGAGGCAACGGATGACGCCGCTCGCTCGTAATAGTTGAGCAGCCCACCCAGACGTGGCCGTCGGCGCGCCCACCAGCTGTACGGACAGCCGGCGGCGTAATCAACTCGTTCTTGGGTCCTTGATGATTCCGTTCACGATGATAGTGGTCGACGAACTCGCCGACGGCTCGTCGAAAGTGGCCCTCGCCCACGAGAATCATCCAATCGAGGCATTCTTCTTTGATCGAGCGCACGAAGCGCTCCGCGGGCATTCGCATTGGGTGCCCGGATGGGCGTCATCACGACGCGAATCCCCGCGTCGCCAAGCACCCGCCGCACGTCCCCGCTCCATTTCCGATCGCGGTCGCAAATCAGGATGCGGTGACCGCGCAACGGCCTATGTCCGCCGCCGTTGGCGTACGACTGACTTGGCGCATGAACAACGCGGCGGGGTATGGCGTGGATCCGACGATGTCCACGCGGCGCGATGCCAGATCGATCACGAACACTGTGTAGTACGTGACTAACCCTCGCTACGTCCAGACTTCCGTCGTGAAGAAGTCTATGACCGGTGCTCACGAGAACTCTTTCAGAGGGCACTCATGCGCGCGACGTGGGTATGGCGCGAATTGCTCGGGAAAACGCGCGCGATGAATTTGCGAAGTTCTGGCGCGAACTCGCAGGACCGGTCACTTTTTTCGATGTGTGTTCGTCTTGCGATTTGCCGCTCGAGCGAAATCGGCGAATTTCCTAGGAATTGGTGCGCCGCCGAGATTCGAACGCGGGACCCCCGACTTAGAAGTCCCCTGTTCTATCCAACTGAGCTAAGGGCGCAGCGCACGCAACCAGAACGTCGGTAGGCGCTTCGCGACGATTATCACTACGAAGGAACCGACCTCGCCCGTGTGTTCCTACTCCGACCGGAGCGCCTGCAACACGTCCACGCGAGAGGCGCGCCTGGCCGGCACCAGGGACGCCACGACAGCAGCGCCGACGAGCACGG
>DASXGC010000021.1:0-6568 GCA_036489235.1 Vicinamibacterales bacterium | reverse complement strand
TCGGGACGTTCGCGAATGACGCCGTCGAGCGTCTGCACCGCGGTCCGGGCATCGCCGCCCGCCCAGGCCGCCGCAGCCGCGTCGAGCGCCGCGTTCAGGTGCACGAGCGTTTTGGGATCGTCGGCCGCGCCATAAGTCTTGCGCGGGCTGGCCGGTGAGGCGACCACATATCCGAGCGAGCGCAGTCGCGCCTCGGCGTCCGCGTCGATCGGCGACGCGGACGCGGGCACCGCGCCCTTCACCACCCGGTCCAGGCTGGCTTCGAGTTCCCGCGCCCGCGGCTGTTGTTGGGCGTATACGTTGTGCTGTTCGCCCGGATCAGCCCCGAGGTCGTAGAGTTCGGGAATCGGCAGATCGATGACCTTGAAGCGATCGCGCACCACGCCGGTCAACGGCGCCCAACCGCGGGTGAGGTTGGCGTTGAGTGCCTCGAAATACGACGCCTGCCGGTCGAATGGCTGTTCACCCGTCGCGAACGGACGAATGCTGCGGCCATCGGCTCCGACCAGCGGAGCCACGCCTAACAGATCGAGCAGCGTCGGCACCACATCCACCAGCCGCATGGTGTCGGTGAATGTTCCGGCGCTGAGACGGCGTGGCCCCCAGATCACGAGCGGAACGCGCAGCGTTGCGTCGTAGGCGAAAAGACCGTGCGTTCGCTCGCCATGTTCCCCGAGCGACTCGCCATGGTCGGCCGCGATCACCACCAGCGTGTTGTCGAGCGCATTCGCTCGGCGAAGGCTGTTCATGAACTGACCGAGCGCTGCGTCCGCGTACGCCACGGCACCTTGATACGGCGCCGCCGCGTACCTTGACCGGTACGGTTCCGGCGCCTCGTACGGCTCGTGTGGATCGTAGAGATGCACCCACGCGAACCATGGGCTCGGTGATGATGACGGGGAGCTGGCAAGCGAGTGGTCCGCGCCCCGATCTCCGAGCTTCGGGCCTCCGCTTGTGATCCACTCAGCGGCCGGCGCCAGCACCTGCTCGGCGCTGCGCCGGACGAACTCGACGTCACCCCCTCGTCCGAGCACGCGATCGTCATAGACATCGAAGCCGCGGCCGAGTCCGAATCGCGCGTCGAGCACGAACGCACCGACGAACGCCGCCGTCCGGTAGCCGGCGCGCTTCAGTGCCTCGGCGACAGTCGGTGTCGACGGGCCCAGATGGAAGGTGCCGTTGTCGTGGACCCCGTTGCGTGTCGGATAACTGGCCGTGAGCAACGACGCATGTGAGGGCAGCGTCAGCGGTACGTGCGCATAGGTGTGCTCGAAGCGCAGCCCCGCCGCGGCGAATTCGTCCAGGGTCGGCGTCAGGCCTCTGGTACTGCCGTAGGCGCCTACGTAGTCGGCGCGCAGCGTGTCGATGGTGACGAGCAGCACGTTCGAGCCGCGCATCGCCCCGGACGCGATCGGGGCCACGGCAGGCGGCGGTTGACGCCGGCAAGCGGCGCCTGCAATCAAGCCCCAGGCAATCGTCAGGGCGAGAGCGGCGCGCCGGAAATGCAGGGCTCGAGCGCGACGAGGCGTGTCGGTCACTCTTCGTGGCCACCCAGTCGCTGAATCCGCGCCCGGACATTCGCGAGGTCACCGGCGTAGCGATCGCGGGGCGCCTCTTTCACGAACCGCTGCAGGTACGGCAGCGCCTCCTGCGGGCGGTCGCTGTCAGCCAGCGTCATCCCCAGGTTGAACAGCAGATCGTAGTTCGTCGGCTGCAGACGCTCGGCGTGGATCCAGGCATCAGCAACCGCGCGCGAATCAGAACCAACGAGCGCCGCGCCCAGGGCTTCCCACGCCTCGCCGTACGACGGATTTAAGTCCGTCGCGCGACGAAATGCCGGCACCGCCTGCAAACTCCGGTGGTTCTGCAATTCGAACAACCCGAGATTGAACCAGGCTGTCGCGGACATCGGGTTGCGATCGATCAGCTGACGAAAGAGCGCACGGCTGTCGTCGGGTCGGCCGAGCCCGGCATACACGACGGCCAGGTCGTTAAGGACGTCGACGTTGTCGTCACCGGCCCGCCGAGCGTGCTCCAACGCCTCGGCAGAACCGTGCAGGTCGCCCGTCGCACGAAGCGCCGATCCCAGTTTCGCGAGCAGATCCGGCGACTCGGGAGCGGAGGCAAGCCCGGCGCGGAGCAGATCGACCGCGGCACGACCTCGGCCCGTCGCGACGAGCAGCATCGCCGCACTCGCTCGCGCGGCGGCAAAGTCGGGCCGGACTTGCAGGATCGCGAGGAAGCCGGCGAGCGCGTCGGCGGGGCGACCCTGGTCGAACGCGGTCAGCGCACTGTTGAACTGCTCGCTCAACGCAACCAGCCGCTTAGGGTCGTCATTGACGCCCGGACGGCCGCGCGGCGAACTGCCGCCGACGTAACCGAGCGATCGAAGCCGTGCCGCAGCGTCCGGATCGAGATCGGCCCGAGGCGCAGTGGTCACCTGCGCGTCCTCGATTTGCAGCAGCGCGCGCTGCAGCGCATCGCCGTGCGGGTCGCGGCCGATGCGATTCTTCAGCTCGCGAGGGTCAGCCGCCAGGTCGTACAACTCAGCCTCAGGCAGATCGACGTACTTCCAGTTTGCCTGAATCATCCCGCGAAGCGGCGCCCACCCGCGGCTCAACGAGGCGTCGAGGGCCTCGAAATACAGCGACCGATCCGGCGGCACCACCTGCACCAGCGAGCGACCATCGATCGGCGACGGTGCCGGCACGCCGATGAGGTCCAAGATCGTCGGCATGACATCGACGTGCGAGACCGGCGCCTCGATCGTTGCCGGCTCGAGCGACGGTGCGCTCAGGATGAGCGGCACGGCGAGCGTAGCGTTATAGGCGAACAGCCCGTGGGTCGCCTCGCCGTGCTCACCGAGCGATTCGCCGTGATCGGACATGACCACGATCAACGTGTGTTCGAGCATATGCGCGGCATCGAGGCGCGCCAACAGCCTGCCCAACATCGCGTCGGTGTACGCGACCTCGGCGTCGTAGGGCGCACGGCCGGGCCGGTACTCTTCGGGTGCGTCGTACGGCGCATGCGGATCGTAGAGGTGCACCCAGGCGAACCAGGGCGTGCCGGCTGGAGCCGATGGATGCAGAATCCAGTCGCCGGCCCGTTGGACGACATCGGCGGCGCGCCGCTCGGCGCCATGAAACGCGATGCGATCGCCAACCGGAAGGCGGTCGTCGTATTCATCGAACCCGCGGTTCAGGCCGAACCGGCCGTCGAGCACGAACGCGCCAACGAATGCGCCGGTTCGGTACCCGGCCTGTTTGCTGACGGTGGCCAGCGTCGGCACCGATACGCCAAGCCGGAACTGCGTGTTGTTGTGAATCCCGTGATGCGGCGGCGACAGGGCGGTCAGGATCGACGCATGCGCCACCAGCGTCAGGGGTGCCGTCGAAAACGCGTGCGCGTAGCGGACGCCGTGCGCCGCAAGGCGATCGATCGTAGGGGTCAGGCCGTTCGGATTGCCGTAGGCCCCGACGCGATCCTGACGAAGTGTGTCAATGGTCACGAGCAGCACGTTGGCACCGCGCAGCGCGGCGGCGCCCCCAATTCCGCGATCCATGGGGCGGCCGCACGCCACGAACACCGCCAGCGCGCTCACGCCAAAGGCAAGTCGGCCTTTCGAACTGGTGGTCACTCTTGAGATTCTGCCAGAAGTCGCTCTTACCATCGTCCAGCGTCTTTGACGCGTCGCGGCCGACAGTTCGTCCTTGAACACGACAGCCCGATCCGGTCCTGCATGCCGAGAATCTCCGCATTCAGGGCGGTGGCGGCCACGAGGGCCTGAATCGGCTGAGCCGCGAGCCTGAACCGCGTGTTGCTGTGTATTCCGTCTTGGCGCGGCAACAGGCCGGTGAAGATCGAGGCGTGCGCCGGCAACGTGAGTGACGCAGTCGAGAAGGCGTGAGTAAAGCGGACGCCGTTCGCTGCCAGACGATCGATGGTGGGCGTCAACCCGTTCTGGTTGCCGAACGCGCCGACCCGGTCCTGGCGCAAGGTGTCAATGGTGACGAGCAGGAGATTGGCTCCGTGCAGCGACTCGTTGTCAACGACCGGCCGCGCCGGAGAACTCTGGCATCCGACGGCCAGGCCGATAACCACCACGCCAAGCGCTGTTCGCCCCGCAGATCCGAAGATCGCCGCCTCCGGGGTCGAGTGTAACACCCGCCTCGGAAACGATGACAACGTCTGGCCCGCGAGATCCGTCTAACTGCTCGACATGGAGAACCCCCTCGTCGCTGTTCGGTATGCTTTTCGCCAGTTCAGGTCGTCACCGGTCTTCACCGCGGCCGCAGTGTTGACGCTCGCGTTGGGCATCGGCGGCACCACCGCCATCTTCACGCTGATTCACGCCGTGATGATTCGTTCGCTGCCGGTGGCCGATCCATCGGCGCTCTACCGCATCGGCGACGGCGACGACTGCTGCGTGCAGGGCGGACCGCAGGGTCAGTGGGGCATGTTTTCGTATCCGCTGTTCGAGCGCCTCAAGGCTGAAACGCCGGAATTCGAGCAGGTCACCGCGTTTCAGGCTGGTGGCGCGCGGGTCAGCGTCCGGCGTCAGGGCGTGGATACGGCGGCGCGACCGCTTCGCGCGCAATTCGTCACCGGCAACTATTTCTCGACGCTTGGTGTCGGGGCGCTCGGCGGCCGCGTGTTCGCGGACACCGACGATCTCCCCGGGTCAGCACCGACTGCTGTGATGAGCTTCCACACCTGGCAAGCTGCGTACGGCGGCGATCCGGCTGTCGTCGGATCGAACATGGTGATCGAAGGACATCCATTCACGGTGATTGGCGTAACGCCGGCGGGCTTTTTCGGCGAGACGCTGCGCAGCGACCCGCCGGACCTCTTTCTTCCCGTGCAGATGGAACCGCTGATCAACGGGGACGCCGGACTGTTGCATCAACCGGTGTCGGCCTGGCTACGCGCGATTGGCCGCCTCAAGCCTGGCGCGACCACCGACGGGATGGCGCCGCGGTTGACCCAATTGCTTCGCCAGTGGATCAAGAACGACTCGGGCTATCCCGCGAACTGGCTCACTGAAGTCGATCGCTGGCTGCCGAAACAGACGCTGACCGTTGTCCCGGCCGGGGCGGGCGTCGGCGTGATGAAGGAACAGTACGGTCGAAGCCTCCAGATTCTGATGGCGGTCTGTGGTCTGGTGCTGCTGATTGCGTGTGCCAATGTCGCCAATCTGCTGCTAGCGCGTTCGGTCGCGAGGCGCACCCAGACCGCTGTACGGCTGGCCGTCGGCGCATCGCGAGCGCAAATCGTCACACAGGCGTTGATCGAAAGCGTGCTGCTCGCCGTGCTCGGCGGCATCGCCGGTCTGGCCGTGGCGATGAGCGCGGCGCGTCTGTTGCTGTCCCTGGCGTTCTCGAGCGCAAAGTTTCTGCCGATCAGCACGCAGCCGTCGTTCCTGGTCCTCGGCTTTGCCTTCGGGCTGGCGCTGATCACGGGCGTCGTGTTCGGCGCGGCGCCGGCGTGGTTCGCGACGCGGACCAATCCTGTCGAAGCGCTGCGCGGCTCGGGGCGAAGCACCGGCGACCACTCGTCCTTCACCCGTACGGCGCTCCTCATCGTACAGGCGACACTCTCGGTCGTGTTGATCGCCGGCTCGACAATGCTGGCGCGGAGCCTGAACAATCTCGAAAATCAGGACTTCGGTTATCAGGTGAAAGGTCGGGTGCTGGTGGCGTTGAATCGCGCACCGGCCGACTATACGGCGCCGAAGCTCGCGGCGCTGTATCGACAACTCGAGGATCGTCTGAATACATTGCCCGGTGTTACTGCCGCGGGATTAGCGATGTACAACCCGCTCACGGATAACTGGGGCGAGATGATTCTCGTCGCCGGACATCCGCCGCCGGGCATGAACGAGAACGCCGGTTCGTCATGGGATCGAGTCAGCGCGACCTATCTCGAGAACCTCGGGGTCACCAGGGTCCGCGGCCGTACATTCACCACGGCCGACAACGAGACGACGGCGCCCGTGGCGGTCGTCAATGAGGCGTTCGTCAAGCGGTTCTTCAAGAGCGACGAGGATCCACTCGAGCAGCATTTCGGCCTCGACTTACCGGAAAACGCCGGAACCTTCCGTATCGTCGGTGTGGTTCGCGACGCCAAGTTTGCCGGTTTTGCCCTGCAACGGCCGGCGCGGCCGATGTTTTTCGTCCCGCTCGCGCAATACGTGGACTACAAGCAACCGCTGATGCAGCGGATCGAGCTATCGTCGCACACCATTCGAGGCATCCTGCTGGTCACGAACCAGACACCGGGAGTGCTCGAACCGCACGTCATCCGCACGCTGGCGGAGGTCGACCCTAACCTGACTGTCAACAGCGTGCGCACCATGGAACAGCAGATCGCGTTGTCGTTCGATCAGGATCGCTCCGTCGCCAGTCTGGCCGGGCTGTTCGGGATCGTAGCGCTGCTGCTGGCGGCGGTCGGCCTTTACGGCGTCACCGCATACACCGTGGCTCAGCGAACCAACGAGATCGGCATCCGCATGGCGCTCGGCGCCGATCGTCCGCGGGTCGTCAACCTGGTGCTGAGAGGCGCCTTC
>DASXGC010000003.1:0-28348 GCA_036489235.1 Vicinamibacterales bacterium | reverse complement strand
AACTTCCTGTTCGGCAGCGATCACGCGCTGATTCGCTTCGACATGTCGGAGTACATGGAGAAGCACTCGGTCAGCAAGCTGATCGGCTCGCCGCCCGGATACGTCGGGCACGAAGAGGGCGGTCAGCTCACCGAAAAGGTGAAGCGCAATCCCTACTCGGTGGTGCTGCTCGACGAGGTCGAGAAAGCACACCCGGACATCTTCAACATCCTGCTGCAGGTGTTCGAGGACGGCCACCTCACCGACGGCCTGGGCAATCGTGTCAATTTCAAGAACACGATCATCATCATGACGTCGAACATCGGGGCCCGCTTCATCCAGAAGAAGAGCTCGATGGGATTCCAGTCGAGCGAAACCGGCGAAATCGCCAAGAGCGTCAACGACATGGTGCTCGGCGAAGTGAAGCGCACCTTCAATCCCGAGTTCATCAACCGCATCGACGAGATCATCGTCTTCGAGGCGCTGACCGACGACGACCTGCGCAGCATCATGGCGCTGCTGGTCGGACAGCTGAACGCCAATCTGGTCGATCGCAAGATGCAGATCGCCCTGACCTCGGAAGTGGTGGACTGGATTATCGAAATTACTTGTAAGGATCGTTCCTACGGCGCGCGGCCGCTGCGTCGCGCCATTCAGCGCTATGTCGAGGATCCGCTCTCGGAAGAACTGATCCGCGGCCACCTGCATGGTGGCGACATCGAGGTGTATCTCGACGCCGGGCAGCTCTCATACCGCCCGGCGGGCGAGCTCACATCGGGCCGGAAACTGGCGTAACGGCCATCCGGCCTGATCCTCGGTCTAAAATAGCGACAATGTGTATATCGGTGCGTTTGCTCGCGGCAGTGGCGCTGTCGTTCGTCGCCCTGCCGCTGGCCGCGCAGGACCAGCCCGTAGCACTGCCGCCGGTGACGGTGTGCGGGCAGCCTCAAGTGCCGCGGGCCCAGCCCCCGGCAGGCAGCGGACCGGTCGTCCTGTTCATCGCGCCCTGTTTCGAAGCCCAGGGCAATGCCGCCGTCATCGAGCCGCAGACCTACGTCTATTACATTCAGTTGAAGCCCAGCGTGCCGTCGCAGGGCGTGTGGATCCCCTGGGACGACAACAGCGAGAAGATTGTCCTCGAGGACTTTCACCGGCTGTGGAACACCAACTTCCTCGATAACCTGTTCGTCGACGTCAGCGACTACAAGTTCCCCAACGGCACGATCGGCAAGATCGTGACCTACAACATGGAGGAGCGTCAGCGCGTCAAGATCGTGGACTACGTCGGCTCGAAGAAGATCGAGACGTCGAAGATCGACGAGAAGCTGAAGGACGCCGACGCCCAGATTCGCCTCGACACCTTCATCGATCCCAGCCTGGTTCGCAAGGTCGCGGGCATTGTCCGCGACATGTTGCGTGAGAAGGGCTTCCAGTTCGCCGAGGTCACGCCAGAGATCAAGGAGATTACCGGCGGTCCCAAGCTGGTCCACCTGACCTTCAACATGGACGAAGGGCCGAAGGTCAAGATTCGGTCGCTCGACTTCGTCGGGAACAAGGCGATCAGCGACGCCACGTTGAAGCGGCAACTGAAAGACACCAAAGAGCGCGGCCAGTTCCAGGACTTCTTTCACTTTCCCACCTACCTGCTCGGGCTGATCGGCGACGGCGGCACCTACCAGGAAGCGAAGTTCGACGATGACGCCGAGAAAGTGGTCGCCTACTATCGCGACCACGGTTACCTCCGCGCCAACGTCGGCGCGCCGCAGTTGAAAGTGCTCGAGGATTCGGACGACAAGAAAACCCGTTGGATCGAACTGCGGATTCCGGTCACCGAAGGTCCGCGCTACAAGGTCGGGACCTTCGATGTTGCCGGCAACACCGTGGTCAAGTCCGACTACCTGAAAACGCTGTTCAAGCTGGTGCCGGGCGAATATTACGGCGAGAAATCGATCCGTAAGGGACTCGAAAAGGCTCGGGAGATTTACGGCACCGGCGGCTACTACGAATTCACCGGTTTTCCGGATTACAAATTCCACGACGATCCCAATCCCGCGATTCCCGACGCGCCGGACGCGCTGAAGGCGCCCGACGTGGCGCCCGTCAAGGGCGCACCGGCGCCGATCGTCGACGTGACGATGCGCATCCAGGAAGGCGCGCAGTTCTTCGTCAACCGCATCACCTTCGTCGGCAACACCACCACGCGCGACAACGTCATTCGACGCGAGATGCGGCTGGTCGAGGACGGCGTCTTCAACACCGAGGCGCTGAAGTTCAGCGTCAAGCGGTTGAATCAGCTGGGATACTTCAAGGCGCTCGAAGGCAAGCCGGGCGAGGTGGATGTCCAGAAGCTGCCCAAGGTGGCGAACGAGCCCGAGAAGGTCGACATCAAGCTGAAGCTGGAAGAGCAGAACCGGAATCAGCTCACCTTCGGCGCCGGCGTCTCCGAGTTCGAAGGCGTGTTCGGGCAGCTGTCGTTTCAGACCGCCAACTTCCTCGGTCGCGGCGAGACCCTGACGCTTTCGCTGCAGGCCGGATCGCGCGCACAGAACTACTCGCTCGGGTTCACCGAACCGTTCCTGTTCGATCGCAACATCACCGGCGGGGTCAACCTGTTCCGGACCGACATCCGCTATGTCGGTCAGTACACGCAGCAGACCACCGGCGTCGTGTTCACGTTCGGATATCCACTGAGCGCGTTCTCCCGGATGTTCGTCAACTACAGCTACCAGCGCGTCCGGGTTAGCGAAATCAACGAGCTCTACCTCGATCCCACGGTGCTCGCGAGAAACCCGTATCTGTACGATTCGCTCCTGATCGGTCAGAACGGCGAGCGGATCATCAGCAAGGTCGTACCGTCCTACGTCTACAACACGGTCGATCAGCCGATTTTTCCAACCAACGGCAAGCGCTACACGGTGTCCATCGATCTGGCCGGCCTTGGCGGCAATACCAACTTCTACAAGCCGCTGGTCGAAGGCGTGTGGTATTTCAAGCAGGCCAACCGACTGACGCTCGGCCTGCGGGCCCAGGCGCAATACATCCACGCGTTCACCGGACCAGAAGGCCTGCCGATCTTCGAGAAACTGTTCCTCGGCGGCGAGTACAGCGTCCGCGGCTTCGACATCCGGACCATCGGGCCGAGCGACCCGGTCACGGGCCTCGTGCTCGGCGGCAACAAGAGCCTTCTCTTCAACGTGGAAGAGCAGATCTCGATCGCAGGGCCGGTCCGGCTGATCTTCTTCTACGACGCCGGCGAAGTGCAGGCGGGCGCGAGCCTGCTTGGGCCGCCGGCCTATGTGCCCGATGGCGGCTCGCTCGCGACGGTCGTGGTCCCCGGCAAGAACTTCAATTTCACGGATTTCAAGACGTCCACCGGCGCGGAAGTCAGATTCTTTATGCCGGTGCTGAACGTGCCGTTTCGTCTCATCTTTGCGTATAACCCGCAGCGGTTCGGCGTGCTCAACAGTCAGCTGCAGCCGCAGACGGGATTCCAGTTCCGCTTCGCTGTGGGCTCGACCTTCTAGGCTGCTCCGAACTGGGGTAGAATCAAAGGCTTCCGACACATGAAAGGATTCTAGGTAATGAGAGGTTCCGCTATCGCCGCGTCGCTCGTTCTGTCGCTCGCGCTGAGCGCCGCGCCTGTGTTCGCCCAAGCCGCCGGTCAAGCGAAGCCGGCGCAGCCACCCGCGCCGCCGCTCGCTCCCGCAGCGCCGCCTGCGGTTGCTCCAGCTCCAGGGCCGCCCGCGCCGTTTCCGCAGGGCGCGAAGATCGCCTTTTTCAATCCGCAGGTGGTGTTCCAGGCGTCCGCCGACGGCAAGGCCGCGCTCTCCAGGGTCAACAACCTGATCCAGAAGAAGCAGAAGGAGGCCGAGGACAAGGCCAAGATGCTGCAGGGCAATCAGCAGAAGCTGCAGACCAGCGGCAGTGTGATGAACGAAGCCGCACGGTCGCAGCTCGAAAAGGAAATCGAGAAGCAGCAGAAGGACGGCGAACGCTTTCAGCAGGATGCCCAGGCCGAAGTTCAGGAGCTCCAGCAGGAAGTCCAGAACGAGTTCGTCAAGAAGCTCTCGCCGATCGTCAACGAGCTGGCGACCGAGAAGGGGCTGCACATCGTGTTCAATGCCGGCGAAGCGGGCATTGCCTGGGCGGTGGCTGGCCTCGATCTCACAAGCGACGTGATCAAGAAGCTCGACGCGCAGGCGGCCAAGCCCGCGACGACGCCGAAAGAGTAGTCAACGTTCGACATGGCTGATGGCTGAGGGCTGGTGGCTGTAGTGAAGGAGTCGATCGCAACCGTTCTGCCATCGCCCATCGCTGTCAGCCCGCCAGCCGTGAGCCAGCGCACCGTGCTCAATATTCCCATCCTCCTCGACCGACTCTGCTATCGGTCGCCGTCATTGCTGGTCGATGAAATCACCGAACACGTCGCCGGCCGGCGCCTGGTTGCGGTGAAGAACGTCACCGTCAACGAAGACTTCTTCCAGGGCCATTTCCCCGGCGCGCCGTTGATGCCGGCGGTGTTGATGCTCGAGTCGATGGCGCAGGTGGCGGCGATTCTGCTGCTGCAGCGCGAGGATGCGCCGCCCAACGCCCGGACCTATCTTCGCGGTGTCAACGACGCCAAGTTCCGGCGGCAGGTCGGACCGGGCGATCGACTGAGGCTCGAAGTCACGCTCGGGGCGCGGCGGGGCGGTCTGGCTCGCGCGCAGGCGTCGGCCTTCGTTGGCGACCAGCTGGTCGCTGAAGCTGCCCTGCTGCTCGGTCTCATCCCCGACGAAACCCACATCGATCCGACCGCCATCATCCATCCCCGCGCGTTCATCGGGCAGGGGACGACGATCGGGCCGCACGTCACGATCGGTCCGGACGTGCGCATCGGCGCCAACTGCCGCATCGGCGCCAGCGTCGTCATCGACGGCTACACGACGATCGGAGACGACTGCGAGATCTATCCGTTTGCATCGATCGGCCTGGTGCCCCAGGACCTGAAGTTCAAGGGCGAGCGGACCATCCTCACGATCGGCAACCGCAACATCTTCCGCGAGTTCGTCACCATCCACCGCGGCACCGCGGGCGGCGGCGGCAAGACGACGATCGGCGACCGTAACGTGTTCATGGCCTATGTGCACGTCGCGCACGATTGTCACGTCGGCAACAACACGATCTTCGGCAATCTGGCCACGCTCGGCGGCCACGTCACCGTCGAGGAGTTCGTGAACATCAGCGCCGGGTCGGCCGTGCACCAGTTTTGCCGGGTCGGCCGTCACGCCTTCATCGGCGGCTACTCGGTCGTGACCAAGGATGCTCTGCCGTATGCGCGGACTGTCGGCAGTCGTCCGGCCCGGATCTTCGGCACCAACAGCATCGGCCTGATGCGCCGCGGCTTTTCGCCGGAGGTCATCGTCAAGCTGAAGCGATCGTATCGCTACCTGCTGCAATCCAAGTTGAACACCACCAGCGCGTTGCAACAGATCGAGCAGGACGCGTCGCTCGCATGTCCGGAAGTGCAGTACCTCGTCGACTTCATCCGCTCTTCGCAGCGCGGCGTGATTCTGCGCCGGGCCGCCCGCCGCACCGACGAAGCCGCGGCGACCGACGAATAGTCGGCCAGCGGATGATCTGCATCACGATGCGTCGTGTCTTTCGTGACTTCGTGATGAACGCTGCATGAAGCTCGGGCTGATCGCCGGCAACGGCCGCTTTCCCTTTCTGGTCCTCGATGCCGCCCGCGGCCTTGGCTACGAGGTCACCATTGTCGGTCTCAAGGACGAAACCTTCCCCGATCTCGAGCGCAAGGCGGCCGAGGCTCCAGCTGCGGCCTTTCAGTGGATTTCGCTCGGGCAGCTTGGCACCCTGATCAAGGTCTTCGAGGAGGCCGGCGTCACACAGGCCGTAATGGCCGGTCAAGTGAAGCACGCCAAACTATTCGCGGTCATGGCCAGCGCGGACATGACGCTGCTGCGCGTGGTGATGAAGCTCAAGACCAGGAACACCGACGCGATTATCGCGGGCATCGCCGGCGAGTTGCGCGAGCACGGCGTCGAGTTGTTGAATTCCACGGCGTTCCTGGCGCCGCTGATGGCCGGCGCGGGCGTGCTGACCCGGCGTCAGCCGTCGGCGGAGGAGACGTCGGATCTCGACTTCGGGTACCGGATGGCGGACTTCATCGCCGGTCACGATATCGGGCAGACGATTGCGGTGAAATCGGCGGCGGTGGTGGCGGTGGAGGCCATGGAAGGCACTGATGCGGTCATCGCCCGGGCCGGCCAGCTCGCCGGCGCCGGGGTCCGGGTGGTGAAGGTCGCCAAGCCCAATCAGGATATGCGCTTCGACGTGCCAGTCGTTGGCGTGTCGACGATCGAGGCGATGAAATCCGCCGGCGCGACCACGCTGTCGGTCGATGCGGCACAAACGCTGATGATTGACGGTGATGCCGTCATCCGGGCTGCGGACGAGGCCGGCATCTGCATTGTCGGTCGATTGAGATCGGACGACCGGTCGCCTACATGAGCCTTCGGGTCGCGGTCATCGGCGTTGGACATCTGGGCAAACATCACGCGAGGATTCTGGCGGATCTGCCAGGCGTCGAGCTCGTCGCGGTGGTCGACACCAATCGCGCGCGGGCCGAAGAGATTGCCGTGTCCTGTCGGACCCGTGCTCTGTTTGCCGCAGACGATTTGAGGGGCCGCGTCGACGCAGTCACCGTTGCGGTTCCGACCGAGATGCATCGCGATGTCGCGCTGCCATTTCTGGCTGTCGGCGTGCCGGTGCTGGTCGAGAAACCGATGGCGCGTTCGCTGGCCGAGGCCGACGAGATGATCGCCGCCGCCGCCCGTTCCGGCGTTGCGCTCGCCGTCGGCCAGACCGAACGCTTCAATCCCGCCGTGGTGGCGGCGCGGACGCTGCTCAGCGCACCGCGTTTCATCGAAGGACATCGCCTCGGCACATTTCCCGAACGCAGTCTGGATATCGACGTGGTCTTCGACCTGATGATTCACGACCTGGACGTGGTGCTGTCGCTGGTCAGGTCCGAGGTCGAGTCGATTGACGCCGTGGGTGTGCCGGTGCTGACCGGCCGGATTGACATCGCCAACGCGCGCCTTCGATTCGCTGACGGCTGCATCGCCAACCTGACCGCGAGCCGTATCAGCCGCGATCGCGTCCGGAAGATCCGGTTCTTTCAACCGTCGGCGTATCTCTCGATCGACTACGCGGCACAGAAAGTCGAAATGTGGAGCCTCGAAAAGGTGGACGGTGCCATGCCCAGGATTCAGGGCGGCGACGTCCCCGTCGTCAACGAAGAGCCGCTGAAGCGGGAGCTGACCGATTTCGTGGACGCCGTGGTGTCGCGCCGGCCGCCCCTGGTGACCGGCGGAGCCGGTCGCCTCGCGCTCGCCGTGGCTCAGGCGATTACCGATAAGATAGCCGCGGCCTCTTGATGTATTCGGACCTCGACCAGTTTCTCGCCGACCTCGACAAACGCAAGTTGCTCGCGCGCATTACCGACGCGGTCAGTCCGGATCTCGAGATTGCCGCCGTCATCGATCAGGCCTGCAAGTTGCCGCTCGGCGGACCGGCGTTGTTGTTCGAGAACCCGACCGGCTTCGACGTGCCGGTGGCGGCGAACGTCTACGGCTCGAACGAGCGCATGTGCCTGGCGCTTGGCGTCAAGACGCTCGACGATCTCGCGAAGGAGATCGACGAGCTGATGACGCCGCAAATGCCCGAAGGCATCATGGACGCGTTGAAGATGCTGCCGATGGTCAACCGGCTGCGCGACCTGATGCCGAAGACGGTCAAGGACGCGGCCTGTCAGGAGATCGTCGATCGGGACGGCACCCTCGACTCACTGCCGATTCTGAAGTGCTGGCCCGAGGACGGCGGCAGGTACATCACGCTACCGCTGGTGTTCACGAAAGATCCGGAAACCGGCATGCGGAACATCGGCACCTACCGGATGCAGGTGTACGACGGCCGGACCACCGGAATGCACTGGCAGCGGCACAAGGGTGGAGCGCAGCATCATCGCGTTGCCGAGCGATTGGGCAAGCGTCTCGAGGTCGCCGTCGCGCTCAGCGCGGAGCCGGTGTTGCCATACTGCGCCACCGCGCCGATGCCCGAAGGCCTCGACGAGTTGCTGCTCGGCGGGTTTCTGTCGCGCAAGCGGATCGAACTGGTCAAGTGCATCACCGTCGATCTCGAAGTGCCGGCGAGTTCGCACATCGTGCTCGAGGGCTACGTTGACCCCGGCGAGCGGCGCCGCGAGGGCCCGTTCGGCGATCACACCGGCCTCTACTCGCAGCCAGACGACTTTCCGGTGTTCCATATCACCTGCATCACCCGACGCAAGAAGCCGACTTACCTGACGACGGTGGTCGGCATTCCGCCGATGGAGGATGTCTACCTCGGACTGGCCAGCGAACGAATCTTCCTGCCGATGCTGCGCAAGACGCTGCCCGAAATCGTCGACATGCACTTTCCGGCGGAGGGCATCTTCCACAACCTGGTGCTGGTGTCGATCGACAAGCGCTACCCTGGCCACGCGCGCAAGATCATGAACGCGTTCTGGGGCCTTGGTCAGCTGATGTTTTCAAAGACGATCATCGTCGTGGACAAGGACGTGGACGTCCACAACCTGAGTCAGGTCGCGTGGATCGTAGGCACGCATTACGACCCGCTGCGCGACGTCCAGATGACCAAAGGTCCCGTCGACGACCTGGACGACGCGTCGGACCTGCCGGCGTTCGGCGGCAAGATGGGAATCGACGCCACCAGGAAGTGGGCGTCGGAAGGCTACATGCGCAACTGGCCGGCCCGCGTCGCCACCACCGAAGCGGCCGGACGAAGAGCCGCGGAGATTCTGTCCAAAATACGGCGGTAAGCGGCGCCGTAGACGTAGCTCGGCCCTTTCAGGGTGGGCGTGCCGCCCCTCAGGGGAGGACGTGGCGCGGTCCTTTCGGGGCCGCACTCGAGCAACTATCAGGCCCTTGCGCTACGCGAAATTGACGGCCGTGGTGTTCGCGCCGCTGATCACCACGCCGACGCGCTCGCCGGCCGCCGGCTGATAAACGCCCGACAGCAGGGCCGAGAACGCCGTACAGCCACCAGGCTCGACGACGACCCGCAAGCCGTTCCATAGGGCACGCTGGGCTGCGAGGATCGCCTCGTCGGTGACCAGGACGACGCGCTCGACGTGCGCCTGCGCGATCGGAAACATCAGCTCGCCGACTTGTTTCGGCGCGAGTGAGTCGGCGGCGACGCTTCCCGCCGGCGCATCCACCGGGTGCCCGGCCTTCATCGCTTCCGCCAACGTGGGCGCGCCCGCTGGTTCGACCGCCACGACGCGTGTCTTCGATTCGTAGAACGCGGCGATTCCGCCAATCAGTCCGCCACCGCCGACTGCGACCAGTACCGTGTCGAGCTCCGGTGCCTGCTGTGCGAACTCCAGCGCCACCGTGCCTTGTCCGGTCAACGTCTCGACCTGGTCGAACGCGTGAACCGGCATCGCGCCTGACGTCCTCGTCCACTCGATGCTGGCGGCGAGCGCTTCGGCGTAGCGTTCACCAATGACCGTGAGATCCGCCCCATACGAGCGGATGCGTTCGATCTTGGCGGGCGAGGAGACCGTCGGCACGAAGATCCGGGCCGGCACACCGAGTTTCATCGCCGCGTAGGCCACGGCGGCGCCGTGATTGCCACCAGACGCCGCGACCACGCCGGCTGATGGCGGATGCCGGGTCAGCAGATTGGTGAACGCGCCACGTGTCTTGAACGAGCCTGCGTGCTGCAATTGTTCGAGCTTCAGCGTGAGCGCGAACGGTGGCAGTCCGAAATCGGCACCGTTCAACGTGACGACCGGCGTCCGCCGGATGTGCGGTTCGATAATCGGGTAGACGCGTTCGATATCGGCGCGGGTAACAGCAGGTGGCATGCTGCACGATCTTACCTTGAGCGTCACGTGTCATAATTTACCTTCATGACCCGCATCCGATTGGCGCTGGCACTGGCCGGTGTCGCCCTGGGCTCGTTCGTTTTCCACGCGCAGACTCCCGCGCCAGCCGCCGCCTATAGATTCACGCAGATCGTCCCGGGTGTTTACAGCGCCATCGGCACGGGGACGATGAACGTCGGCTCGAACTCCGCGGTCATCGTCAACCAGGACGATGTGGTGATCGTGGACTCCCACATCTCCCCGGAATCCGGGCGGGCGATGCTGCAGGAGCTGAAAGCGATTACCGACAAACCGGTTCGCGTGCTGATCGACACGCATTTTCACTACGACCACACCAACGGCAACCAGGCATTCCCGCCCGGCGTGGAGATCATCGGTCACGAGTTCACTCGCAGGAAGATGACCGGCGACGTCCTCGACAAGGGCATGCTGGCCGATCTGATCAAAGCAACGCCGAAACAACTGGACGACCTCAAAGCGCGCGCTGCCGCCGAGACCGATCCGTCCGCGAAGGCGAGACTCGAGCAGCAGGTCGGCGTCCAGACGTCGTTCGGCGCCAGCCTGCGGGAGCTGAAGGTGACTCCGCCGAACGTCACCGTCAGCGACCGGCTGACGCTCCTTCGCGGCGACCGCGAGATTCGCCTGCTGTATCTCGGTCGCGGCCATACCGGCGGCGACCTCGTCGTCTACCTGCCGAAGGAGCGCCTGCTTTGCAGCGGCGATCTGCTCGTCAACGGCGTCGCCAATCTGATCGACGGCTTCGTCGACGAGTGGCCGGACGCGCTCGAGAAGCTGAAACCGCTCGATTTCGTGGACGTCATCCCCGGGCACGGCGATCCGTTCAGGGGCAAGGAACGGATCGACTGGTTTCAGGCGTACCTCCGGGACTTCTGGAAGCAGGCAACGATCCTGCACGGCGAGAAGGTGCCCGCGGCTGATGCTGCAAGGAGAATTGATATGACGGCGCACAGGGCGCACTTTCCGGCGATCACGACTCCGGGCGTGAATCCGGCCTGGGTTGCCCGCATGTTCGAAGTCATGGAGCACCGCGCCGAGCCGTAGCGCGCCATAATAGGGGAGCTGACCAGCTCCCTCGCCATACTTTTGTCAGAGGTTGGTCGTCTAATGGATACCGACTAAGATGCGCTTCCTTATTATTTCTTTGCTTCTGGGCGTCGCCGTGTCGGCGGACGTTCAGCGCCGGGATGTGCCCGACACCCCGGCCGCCGTCGATCCGTCCTCGAAACTCACCACGGTACTCGCGGATCTATCGCAGGCCGTGACCCAGCAGACCGGCGCGGCGACTACCCAGGCGACTACGCAGGCGGCGACCGGCTCGTCGAGCGCGCTGGCGGTCGACAAAATGCCGCGATCCGTTCAGGATGCGGTCCAGGGACACCGGCTGCGCATCGACGCGAACAACGCCGTCCAGGTCTACATCCTGATGCGTGAAGTGTCGGATGCGACCATCCAGCAACTCACGGCGGCAGGCGTCACCATCGAACTCCAGGACGTGGCGCATCGTCGCGTTCAGGCGCGGATCCCGGCGGCCCGCCTGCTCGCGGTGGCGCAGCTTGCGGTCGTCAACTCGATCCGGCTGCCGACCTACGCACGGCGACGAACCGGCGCAGTCAACACCGAGGGTGACCCGATCCTCCACTCCGATACGGTGCGGGCGACGTGGGGACTCGACGGCACCGGCGTCAGAGTCGGCGTGATCTCCGACGGGCTGAAGGGCGTATTCGCCTCGGCCTGCACGACGAGCTGCCCCGGAACCCTGACCGGCCCGATCTCCACCGGCGATCTTCCGACGTCGGTCGGCGTCCGCAATGCCGCCGGCGTCCTGCTCTCATCGTCGGGCGGCATCATCGGCCGGTCGTTTCAGTCAAACGGTGATTTGGAAGGACTGCCGCCGGTCACCACTCCCGCCTGTTCGTTTGCCGGCGCCGGAGCGGAGGGAACGGCGCTCCTCGAAATCGTCCACGATGTGGCGCCGGGCGCCAAGCTGTCCTTCGCCAACGGTGATACCGACCTCTCGTTCAACCAGGCGGTGAACTTCCTCGCCGCCTCGAACGACATCGTGCTCGACGACATCGGATTTTTCGGCGAGCCCTACGACGGCACCAGCGTCGTGTCGGCCAACACGGCCGCCGCGCTGAACAACGCGGCGTTTCCGATCCGTGCGTATTTCACGTCGGTCGGCAACGACGCCGACGAGCACTATTACGGCGCGTACGCCGACTCGAATGTCGACGGCACCACCGTCAATGGGATCGCCAACGGCGGCCACATGCACTTGTTCCAGTCCGGGCCGGATACCACCGACGTACTGGGGCTTGGTGCGCAGCCCTATAACGTGATCTCGCTGCCGACTAACGGCGAGGTGGCGATTTTCCTGTCGTGGAACGACCCGTTCGGCGGCTCCGCCAACAACTACGACCTCTATCTCGTGCAGCAGAGCACGGGCAGGGTGGTGGCCAGCAGCACCGACCAGCAGAACGGCAAGCAGGACCCGGTCGAAGTGATCGACTTCGTCAACAAAGGCGCGCAGGACTTCTTCCACATCGTGGTGCAGAACGTCCACGACGCCGCGCAACCGCGGAACCTCAACATCTTCTCCTTCCAGCCGGAATGCGCCGCCGCCGGACCGGCGCTGCTGTCGGGACAGAGTCACGCCCGTCACAACTACAACACCGCGAGCCACAGCATCGCGGCACAAAGCGACGCCGCTGGATCGCCGACCTCGGTGGTGGCGGTCGGTGCGATCTGCTCGGCGTCAGCCGCGGCCGCCAACGCCGTTCCGACCGACGAGTCGTGCCGCGATACCACCAACTCGACGGCGGAATTTTTCAGCAGCCAGGGTCCAACGATCGATGGTCGCGTGAAGCCCGACATCGCCGCGATCGACGGCGTGTCGATTACCGGTGCAGGGACGTTCCCAGTCCCGTTCTTCGGCACCTCGGCGGCGTCGCCGCACATGGGCGGCATCGCCGCGCTGGTGCTCCAGAATGCATCGTGTCTGCTCGGCCGGTCGACCTCCACCGTGACTCCGGATACCGCTCGGCTTGCGTTGCGCCAGGCGATCATCGGCGGCGCCGGGCCGCTCAGCGCCGCGCCACCCGACAACGTGTTTGGCGCCGGTCGTGCCGACGCATTCGCAGCCACAAAAAAAATGCTGCCGTCGTTCACCGGGTCCAAGACGACGCTGACTCTCGATGGCAACACGGCGTTCGGCGCCACGGTGACACCGGACCAGCTGGGCTTCACCGACCCGAATACCTGTCCGCTCGTCGGTCTGAACTGGTCGGGTGATTGCGGTACGCCGCCTGGCGCGACGATGACCTGCACGTTCGGCACGAACTCGGTCAGCGTCACAGCCAGCAACAACAGCCTGGCGTATTCCGATGCCGTCGCCCTGCAAATAGTGGTCACGAACTTCGCGGTCAACCTGTCGCCTTCGTCAGTGACGCTCAAGGCAGGGCAGACCTCGTCGCATCTGGTGACGGTGATGCCGCAAGGTGGTCCCTACAACACGCCGGTCACGCTCACGTGCGCGAGCGGCAATCTGCCACCGCAGACAAGCTGCTCCTTCAATCCGCCGACGGTCGTTCCAGGTGTCAGCGGCGCGACCTCGACGCTGACGATCTCGACGATTTCCAGTTCGGCGATTCCGCCGACTGACCTCGAGCCGGTTGGGCCATCAGCCTGGCAGGCCCTGCGTCGCGTGAACTGGACGCCGTCAATCCTGTGGCTCGCGTTCATCGGTATGATCGGGCTCGCTGCGCGGCGTCTGCCGCTGCAGCGGCCGTTGATCCTCGCCGTGCGGATTGCCGCGGTGGCCTTGGCGCTCGCGCCGGCTGTATACCTCGGCGCCGGCAGCGTTCGCGCGTCGGCGCTCGACCAGGGCATCGCGCTGTTCCCGGCCGGCGTCACCTTCACGGCGCCTCAGACGCTTTCGACCACCACCACGCCGCAGTCGGTGTACCTGAGCAACATCGGCTCCGATCCTCTGTCGATCGTCAGCGTGGCCACGACCGGCGACTTCAGCCAGATCAATAACTGCGGCACCGCAGTCAACGCCAGCTCGAGCTGCACGATTAACGTCAGTTTTACGCCGTCAGCGATCGGCGCGCGCACCGGCACGATCTCGGTTGCCGACGGCGCCACCGGCAGTCCACACACTGTGAACCTCGCCGGCACCGGCCAGGCGGCGCCTGCGAGCAACGGCGGCACGCCTGCGGGCAGTTACACACTGACGGTCAGCGGAACAGCAGGCACGTTGTCCAACTTCGCGCCGCTGACGCTGACGGTTCAATGACGGGTATGATGGAAAGACGATGAGGCGGATTCTTGTTGCGGCGATGGCCGCGAGTCTTCTCGCTGCGGCGTGTGCCGATCCGGTTCCGCCGCCGGCACCGACTCCAGTCGTTCCCACGACCACTGAATATTTCACCGGAACCGTGCTCGTGCTCGGCTCCGACACCAAACAGTTCGTCGTCAATCAGGTAGGCGGGCTGAAGGTGAGCCTGCTGACAGTGAGCCCCTCGGCGGCTGTCGGTGTCGGCGTGGGCACGCCCAGTTCGGGATCGTGTCTTGCCCTCGACACCATCAACGCGGTCGCGGGTCCGGGCGTCCAGATGTCAGGGACGGCAACGGTGCCGGGCACCTACTGCGTGATCGTCTACGACGTAGGCAACATGGTCGAAACGATTGGTTACACCCTGACGGTATTGCACTCGTGAAATACGCGATTCTTCTTGCCACTGCCGCCCTGGCGTTGACGACGGCGTGCTCCAAGGACAGCAGCAGTTCGACCACACCGACGCAGGCCACGCGGACGACCGAGACGTTCAACGGCACGGTTCCCGTTCGCGGCTCTTTCTCGAACACATTTACGGTGTCGCAGTCGGGCGAAACCGACGTGACGCTGACCGCGGCCGCGCCGCCTTCCAATATTTCGATGGGACTGGCGATCGGCGTTCCGGATGCCTCGTCGAACTGCATCCCGATCACCGGACCGATGACGGTCACGCCCGCCGGAACCACGCCGCAACTATCGCTGGTGACCAGCCCGGGCCCCTTGTGTGTGCTGGTTCGTGACGTCGGCAACGCGACCGCGGCGGTCACCTACACCGTCACCGTTCTTCACCCCTGAAGCAGGTCCTTTCGGACCGACATGCCCGCTGATATGATCAGTGGTCGGCATGCCTGTGACAGACCCGGAATTGAGCACGCTCGCGGCTTCCCACGACATCATCACGATTGGCGCGCGGGCCGACGATCTGAGACAGCAGCGTCATGGCCTGCGCACGACGTTCGTACGCGTCCTCGACGTTCCCGCCGACCTCACCGCACCGATACCTTCCGCTCCCGCCGCCGGCGAATTGCGCATCGTCGGCACCGCTGCGAGCCGGGCCGCGGCGATCGAACGCACCGGGCAGGTGGCGGCGACCGCACGCGGCATCGCGGTCTCAGGGTTTTCGCTTGCGGATCTGGAACGGCTGGCGCTGGCTGATGGCGTCACGCTGCGTGGGTTGCTCGAGGAGCTCAAGGCGGCCGGGCTCGAACTGGTCGCCGAGGCGCCGTTCGATCTGCTGACCGACGCCCGGCGATCGATTGAGGAAGTCAACATCGCCGGGCTCGCGCTTGCGCGTCTCACTGTTCACCAGTCAGCCTCGCAGGATCCGATGCCGCTCCTGAAGGCCGTCGCCGCCCTGCAGCGCTCGGTCGCGGTCGTACGTGCGTTTGCGCCGTTGCCGCGGCGCGTCAACCCGGCCGCCCCGACGACCGGATACGACGACGTCAAGCATATGGCGCTGGCGCGGATGGTCGTGGACAACGTCGCCTCGATTCAGGTGGACTGGTCGCTGTACGGTCCGAAGCTGGCCCAGGTGGCGTTGACGGTCGGCGCGGACGATGTGGACGCGGTGTCGCCCGAGAACGAGACGAGCGAAGGGCGGCGCCGGGCTCCGCTCGAGGAGATTCGCCGCAACATCATCGCCGCGGGCCAGGAGCCGGTCGAGCGCAACGGCCGCTTCGACGTCCTGACCCGATGAGCAGCGTCCGCCTGGGAGCCGTCAGCTACCTGAACGCGAGACCGCTCGTATACGGTCTCGAGCGCGAGCCGCGATTCGATCTTCGCTACGACATCCCGTCGGAATGCGCCAAGCTCCTGCACGCACAGGCGATCGACGTCGGGCTGATTCCATCGATCGAGTATCTCCGCGGACCGCGGCCGTACTGGGTGGTCCCAGGACCAGCGGTGACGTCGTGCGGTCAAGTGGCGTCGGTCGCTCTCTACACTCGACTGGATCCGAAAGACGTCCGGACGATTGCGATGGACACCAGCTCGCGCACATCGGTCGCGCTGGCCACTATCACCATGCGGCGGCAATTTGGCGTGACCGCGCAGGCGATTCCGATGGCGCCCGATCTCGATGCGATGCTGGCGACGGCCGACGCTGCGCTGATCATCGGCGACGCGGCACTGTTCCTCGATCACGAACGCGCCGGTGTACAGAAGATCGATCTTGGCGAGTTGTGGACCAGGTCCACTGGCCTGCCATTTGTGTACGCCATGTGGGTGGGCTGGCCGGGCGCGGTGAGCCAGCACGAGGTCGCGCTCCTGCAGCGCGCCCGTGACGCCGGCGTCGCCGATCCGTCGGGGGTGGCGGCCGCTTACTATCCAGACGACCACGCCCGGCAGGCGGCAGCGGAACGATACCTGCGCGAGAATATCCGTTACTATCTGGGGGACGAGGAAATCGAGGGGCTGACGCGGTTTTACCGCTATGCCGCTGAACTGAACCTGGCGTCTTACGACGGCAGCCTTCATGTCTACGATGCTGAGCATTCCGGAGATCGCTGACAAGGTCCGCGGTGCACAACGGTTGAACGCCGATGAGGCGCTCGAACTGTATCGCCGCGCACCAACCGCGTTGCTCGGGTCGCTGGCCGATGCGGTCCGAGCCCGCAAGCATCCCGAGCCGGTCGTCACCTACATCATCGACCGCAACGTGAACTACACGAACGTCTGCGTTGCCAAGTGCACGTTCTGCGCGTTCTATCGCGATGTCGGGTCGCCCGAAGGCTACGTGCTCGGCTTCGAGGAGTTGTTCCGCAAGATCGACGAGACCATCGCCGTCGGCGGCGTTCAGGTGTTGATGCAGGGCGGTCACAATCCCGATCTGCCGCTCGCCTGGTATGAAGACTTGTTCCGCGCGGTGAAACTGCGCTATCCGGATTTCAAGCTGCACGCGTTGTCGCCGCCAGAAGTGATCCACCTGTCGCGATTGTCGCAACTCGCCGTGCCCGAGGTGATCGATCGGCTGATCGCCGCCGGCCTCGACAGCATTCCCGGCGGCGGAGCGGAGATTCTGGTCGATCGGGTCCGCAAGCTGTTGCACTGTTACGGCAAGGCGACGGCCGACGAATGGCTCGACGTGATGCGTCACGCTCACCGCACCGGCCTGCGCACGACCGCCACCATGATGTACGGCACGGTGGAAACCGACCAGGAGCGTCTCGAACATCTGCTGCGGCTGCGCGAACTGCAGGACGAGACCGGCGGATTCACGGCTTTCATCACCTGGAGCTATCAGCCCGATCACACCGAGCTGGCTGGGTCGGAGGCGACCGGCATCGACTATCTCCGGACGCTGGCCATCGCGCGCATCGTGCTCGACAACTTCGACAACCTGCAGGCCTCGTGGGTTACTCAGGGCGGCAAAGTCGGACAGTTGAGCCTCGCGTACGGCGCCAACGATATGGGTAGCGTCATGATCGAGGAGAACGTCGTGCGTGCCGCCGGTGCGTCCTACTGCATGGACGAACTCGAGATCGTGCGCAACATCGAGGACGCCGGCTTCGCGGCCAAGCGCCGCAACATGCACTACGAGATTCTGGGCGATCCGATTTGCCGTCAGCGCGAGGTGCCGCGGATGCTCGAGCTCGCGATCGCGCGCGAGGCCGGTGACGCCGGCGTTCCCGAGGAACTGGTGAACTATCCGGCCCGGAGCCGGTCCGGCAAGCAGCTTCGCGTCATCCCCAATTGATCCGCTATCACGCCTCGTGGATTCTGCCGATCGCCGGTCCGCCCGTTCGTCACGGGTGGATTGCCGTCGAACAGGGCCGTGTCAGCGCGACCGGCGCGTCGGGCCGGCGTTCGCTCGCCGATGGCGCTCACGAAGTGGATCTGGGATCGGTGGCGGTGCTGCCCGGCCTGGTCAACGCACACACGCACCTCGAGCTCTCGTACCTGCGCGACGAAGTGCCGCCGGCGTCGCAATTTGTGACGTGGGTTCGCGGCGTCATGGCAGCCCGGCGTCAGCAGCCCGACGCCACCAGTCCGGAGATTCTGGACGCGATGAATCGCGCGATCGCCGAGGCGGCGGCGTGCGGCACCGCGATTATCGGTGACATCAGCAACACGCTCGTCAGCTTTGGTCCGCTCACGCAGAGCCCGCTGGCGGCGATCGTGTTCTACGAGCTGATCCGGTTCAGCACCGACGATCCGTCCGGGGTCGTCGAACAGGCGACCCGCGCGCTCGAGGCACTGGTTCCGACCGATCGCGTCCGCGCCAGCCTCGCGGCACACGCACCGTATTCGGTGTCGCCGCTCGTGCTCCGCGCGATTCGGCGGGCCCTCGATCGCGATCCGTTCGCGCCATGCAGCATTCATCTCTCTGAAAGTGTCGAGGAGATGGAGTTCATTCGCACCGGACAGGGACCGTGGCGGGTGCTGCTCGAGGAGATCGGATCCTGGGATCCGGCGTGGGTACCGCCAGGCGGGTCGCCGGTGCAGTTTCTCGACGAAAGCGGCTTTCTGGGTCCGCGTGTGCTCACCGTCCACGGAGTCCAGATGACGACGGCGGATCTCGACCGCCTGGTGGCGCGCGGTTCGACCGTGGTGGCCTGTCCCCGCAGTAACTTTCACACCGGCGCCGGCGCACCGCCGATCGAGGACTTCTACAACTACGGCGTCAACGTCGCCGTCGGAACTGACAGCCTCGCCAGCGCGCCGGATCTGAACGTGTTCGCCGAACTGGCGACGATGAGGGCTCTGGCGCCGACGGTGTCGGCGGGCGCGCTGCTGGACAGCGCCACCCGTCAAGGGGCGCGAGCGCTGGGTTTCGACGCCGACTACGGCACTATCGAGCCGGGCAAGTCGGCGCGGCTCATCGCCGTCGACATCCCGCCTGGCACGGTCGATGTGGAAGAATATCTGGTCGGCGGAGTCGAGCCATCGCAGATTCACTGGCTCGACGAGCTATGAGGGTCCGGATCGCAGTAGTCAGATCGAAGACTCGCAGACGTGAAATCTGAAATGCTGAAGCGCCTGGTTACATACGCCTCGTTCATCCGTTTCAGCCATTCCGTGTTCGCGTTGCCGTTCGCGCTGGCGGGCGCGCTGCTGGCGGCACAGCACGTCGTGGTGACCTGGACCACCATCGCCTGGATCCTGGTGGCGATGGTTGCGGCGCGCAGCGCGGCCATGGGTTTCAACCGGCTGGCCGACTGGCGGATGGACGCGCTCAATCCCCGGACCGCGAACCGCGAGCTCCCGGCCGGCGCAATGACGCCGCGTGAAGCGACCGTCTTCGTCGTGGTCGCCGCGGCGGTCTTCGTCTTCGCGTCCTGGCGGCTGAACCCGATCTGTCTGGCGCTGTCACCGGTCGCGCTGGCGATCGTGTTCTGGTACTCGCTCGCCAAGCGGTTCACCACCTGGACGCAGTTGTTCCTGGGCCTGGCGATGGCCATCGCGCCGGTCGGCGGCTGGCTGGCCGTCGGCGGACGCGTCGGCTGGGAACCATGGCTACTGGCGGCCGCGATCGGCACCTGGGTAGCCGGATTCGACGTCCTCTACGCGTGCCAGGATCTTGCCTTCGATCGCGCGCACGGCCTGCGCTCGATTCCGGTCCGGTTCGGCGTCGCCACATCGTTGACCATTTCGCGGACGATGCACGTGATTGCCGTGGCGTGCCTGCTTGCACTCGCGGTCGTGGCGCCACTTGGCGGCGTCTATCTCACGGGTGTTGCTGCGGTCGCTGTGATGCTCATCTACGAGCAGTCGCTGGTGCGCGCGGACGACCTGTCGCAGGTGAAGCGCGCGTTCGACTTAAACGGCTACGTCGGAATCCTGTACTTGCTCGTGTTGACGGTTGCGCTCTATGGCCCCTGGCGACACTGAGCGTCCGCCGGCGATCGCCATCGCGATTACCGGCGCGAGCGGCGCCGTGTATGCGACCCGCACCGTTGCCGCGCTACTCGAGCGCGGCGTTCACGTCGAGCTGATCGTGTCCGATTACGGGCGGCGGCTGCTGCGCGACGAACTCGGCGATGCGGCGTCGGTCGATCGTTTCGTTCCGTATCTTGCCGAGCGCTACGGCGCGGGAGTGAACGCGGGGACGATCACGATTCACAGCAATCGCGACCTCGGCGCGACCATCGCCAGCGGCAGTCATGGCTGCCGCGGGATGGCGATCGTGCCGTGTTCGATGAAGACCCTCGCCGCGGTCGCACATGGCCTGTCGCGCAGCCTGGTCGAGCGCGCTGCCGATGTGATGCTGAAGGAGCAACGCCGTCTCGTGATCGTCCCGCGAGAGACGCCGATGAGCCTGCCGCAGCTGAAGAACATGGTCCTCTGCGCCGAGGCCGGCGCCATGATCCTCCCTGCGATGCCGGCGTTTTACCAGCTGCCGAAGACACTCGACGATCTCGCCGACTTCATGGCCGGGAAGATCCTCTCAGCGCTTGGCTTCGATCACACACTCTACCCGCCGTGGACCGGACAGAGTCCTGGTCCTTAGGTCTTGGGACTTGGTTCCTGGTCCGTCCCTGGTCCAAGGTCCGGACCCACGACCAAGCGTGGACCAAGGGCCAAGGACTGAGGACGGACCAAGGACCAGGGACGGACCATGTGCCAAGAACGGACCAAGAACCAGGCCCTAAGTCCTAAGGACCAGTATTGAACGACGTTTCGAAGGCACCCAAAAAAATCGCCGGCATGTTCGACGCCATTGCCGGCCGCTACGATTTCCTGAACCACTTGTTGAGCGCGGGCATCGACCGTCGCTGGCGGACGCGTGCGATTGCCTCCCTGGCGCTTACCGGTGATCAGCGGGTGCTCGATTTGTGCGCTGGAACCGCCGATCTGGCGATTGCGGCCGCCCGTGCGATGCCCGGCGCCGGGCGCGTGGTCGGCGTCGATTTTTCCGACGGCATGCTGCGCGTGGGGGCGACGAAGCTGCGGAGCGAGCGCCTCGAGGATCGCGTCGCGCTGGTTCGCGGCGATGCCACCCGCATCCCGCTCGCGGATACGTCCGTCGATGCGGTGACTGTTGCGTTCGGCATCCGCAATGTGGACGGCATCGCGACCGCCTGCGCTGAGATGCGCCGCGTGCTGAAGCCCGGCGGCCGCCTGGCGATTCTCGAGTTCGCGGTGCCGGCGGCGCCGGGAATCAGCACGATTTATTTGTGGTATCTGCGGCGCGTGCTGCCGATGATCGGCCGCGCTGTCTCGCGGCACAATGCGGCCTACGGTTACCTTCCGGCCTCGATCGGGGCATTCGAGACACCGGCTGAGTTTGTGAAAGTCCTGCGACAGGCCGGTCTCAGCGATATTTCTCCCATCCCTCTGACTTTCGGCAGCGTCATTCTTTATACAGCCCGAAGGGATTAGCGGCGGCTGGCTGATATACTGACTCTAAGTACCTGATGTATTTCGATTTCGACGATTACCACCCGGATATAAGCCCGGTCGGGCAGGCCATCTCGTGGCGTGAAGGCGTCCTGCTTTCGATCATCGCGCACCTGGTGTTCGTCATCCTGCTGCTGGTGGTGCCGAAGTGGTTTCCGTTCCTGACCCAGTCACGGCCGGTGCCGGTACCCGTTCAGGCGCCCCACGACAATATGCAGTTTGTCTTCGTCCAGCCCCGCGTCGAGCGCCCGGCTGCGCGCGCGCCCGAGCGCGCCGTGCCGTCCGATCTCAACCGCGTGGCGGCCGCTCCACAGAAGGCGCCCAAACCGACCAACCCGTTGCCGTACAGCAGGGGCAATACGCCGGAGAGGGTCGAGGAGCCACCCAAGCAGGTCGCTCGCGGACAAGGCCCGCAGCCCGATCCTGCAGCCGGCGCGCCGGCCGACAATCCCCGGCCTGATTCGAAGATTCCCGATTCGCAATCCGCGTTGCAGAATCCGATGCGCTCGGCCTCACAGAACGGCCTCAACGGGCACTCGCCCGCGTCCGGCGGATCGCTGGGCGATGCGTTGCGCAACCTCGATCGCTACACCCAGAATCAGACGTTCGACAATCCCGGCGGCAGTGGGGGTCAGTTCGGCCCCGAGATTCAGTTCGATACCAAGGGCGTCGAGTTCGGCCCGTGGATTCGGCGTTTCATTGCGCAGGTGAAGCGCAACTGGCTGATTCCCTACGCGGCGATGTCGACGAAGGGCCACGTCGTGATGCAGTTCAACGTGCACAAGGATGGGTCGATCACTGATCTGAGCGTGGCCGGGCCGTCCGGCGTCGAGGCGTTCAACAACGCCGCGTTGGGCGCGTTGTCCTCATCGAATCCGACCCAGCCGCTGCCGCCGGAATATCCGTCCGACAAGGCGTTCTTCACCGTCACCTTCTTCTACAACGAAACACCGCCGCGGTGACGCGCACGCAGCAGATGGGGCTCGTGATCCTGCTGATCGCGTTCATCATCTACGTCTTCGTCCGCGTCTCATGAAGCCGCTGGCGCTGGCGGTGCTCGGTCCGACCGCGACCGGGAAGAGCGCGCTCGCGCTCGAGATCGCCGCACGCCATCGCGGCGAGATCGTCAACTGCGACTCGACCGCGGTGTACCGCGGCTTCGACATCGGGACCGATAAAATCGCGCCCGACGAGCGTCGCGGCATCCCGCATCACCTGATCGACATCGTCGATCCCCGCGAGGAGTACACCGCCGCGCAATATGCGCGCGACGCGGCCGACTGCATCCGTGACATCCAGTCGCGCGGCCGACTGCCGATTCTGGTCGGCGGCACCGGGTTCTACTTCCGTGCGCTGACGCGCGGGCTATTTCCCGGCCCCGGCGCCGACCCGGCGTTGCGGAGCCGGCTCGAGGCAATCGCCGCGCGCCGCGACGTCACACTGCTGCACCGGATGCTGCGCAAGGTCGATCCGGTCTCCGCCGAGCGGATTCAACCGCGCGATCTGAAACGGCTGGTGCGTGCGCTGGAAGTGTTCTTCCTGACCGGCCGGCCATTGACCGAGCACTTCGCCGAAACCAGATCGCTGATTCCGGAAGTGGAGGTGCTGGCGCTTGGACTGCGGCTGCCGGCGCCCGCCATCTCGGAGCGGGTGACGCGTCGTGTCGACGATCAGTTCAGGCGCGGGCTGCTCGAGGAAATACGGGGCCTGCTCGCCGCCGGCGTGCCGGAAGATGCGCGGCCATTCGGCGGACTGGTCTACCGCCAGGCGCTCGAGCATCTCCACGCTGTCCGCGACGAGGCGGCGACTCGCGCGCTGATCGCGCAGGAGAATCGGCGCTACGCGAGACGCCAGTTGATCTGGTTCCGCAAAGAGCCTACTCTTGTCTGGTTCGACGGTCCTGGCGAATCGGTTTCGGTGATCGCCGCGGTGCTCGAGTGGATCAACGAACGGCTTCAGGAGCGCGAACGCTGATGGCTTCCGCGTCGGAATCGAAATCGTCCCAGCCCAATATCCAGGACGTCTTCCTCAACTACGTCCGCCGCGAAAAGCTCGCGGTCACGATTCGGATGATGGACGGCAGCGAGCTCGAGGGACGGATCAAGAACTTCGATCGTTTCGCGCTGGTGCTCGATCAGGGTGGCGTCGACCACATGATCTTCAAGCACGCCATCGCCGCGATAAAAACGCCAAAAGCGGTTTCCAACTACTTCTCCCATCAGTAAGGCGCGTGGCTTCCTCGCCTTTCCGCCGCGTCATCGTCATTGTCATGGACAGCGTCGGGATCGGCGAGCTGCCGGACGCGGCGGCCTACGGCGACCAGGGAAGCAATACGCTCGGCAACATCGCGAAGCAGGAGGCGCTGGCGCTTCCGACCCTTCGCAGTCTTGGACTCGACCGAATCGCGTCGCTGGGTGACGCAAGCGAGCTGAACCGGATCCCGCCGGCCGGAGCGTACGGCCGGATGGCGGAAGCGTCCGCCGGCAAAGATTCGGTCACGGGACACTGGGAGATGATGGGCATCGTGCTCGATCGAGCGTTCCCGACGTTTCCCAACGGGTTTTCTGCTGCCGTCATCACCGCGTTCGAGCAGCAGACCGGTCGAGGCGTGCTCGGCAACAAGGCGGCATCGGGGACGCAGATTCTCGACGAACTGGGCGCCGAGCAGATGCGGACCGGCGCGCTGATCGTCTACACGTCGGCGGACAGCGTGTTTCAGATCGCCGCACACGAAGAGGTCGTACCGGTCCAGGAGCTGTATCGCGCCTGTGAGATCGCGTACAAACTCGTCGGCGAAGGACTCGGTGTCGGACGCGTCATCGCCCGGCCGTTTGTCGGCGTGCCCGGGCACTTCAAGCGCACCGCCAACCGCCACGATTACGCACTCCCGCCGTTCGGCGAAACCGCACTCGATCACCTGAAGGCCGCGTCCGTGCCGGTGGTGGCGATTGGCAAGATCGAGGATCTGTTCGCCGGCCGCGGCGTTACCCAGGCCATCCATACCGTCAGCGACGAGGACGGGATGGATCGGCTCGAACAGCAGATGGCCACGGTCGATCGCGGATTCATCTTCACCAACCTGGTCGACTTCGACACCCAGTACGGGCACCGCAACGACGTCCGCGGCTATGCGCAGAACCTGGAGCGCTTCGACACTCGGCTGGCGCGCCTGCTGCCGCAACTGCGACACGACGACTGCCTGGTGGTGACGGCCGATCACGGTAACGACCCGACAACCAGAAGTACGGATCACGCGCGCGAATATGTGCCGTTGCTGGCGACAGGGCCAGCGGTCCGGTCCGGGGTTGACCTTGGCACGCGACCGACGTTCGCCGATCTGGGTCAGACTGTGGTCGAGAATTTCAACGTCGGCTCGCTGGCACACGGCACCAGCTTTCTCTCGATGCTGGCATGACTTCTCAGCGGGCCCGACGTTGATCGTCGTATGACCAACCTCAGACAACAACTCGAAGCGCGTGAACGCGAGACTCTCGCGCCACAGGCGGCCAAGAGCGCCGACACCCGCGGACGACTGCGTGCCGAACCGGAAGACGATGTGCGGCCGGCGTTTCAGCGCGACCGCGATCGCATCATCCATTGCAAGGCGTTCCGGCGGCTGAAGCACAAGACGCAGGTGTTTTTTGCTCCCACCGGCGACCACTATCGGACGCGTCTGACGCACACCCTCGAGGTTTCGCAGATCGCCCGCACCATCGCGAAGGTGCTGCGTCTGCACGAAGAGCTGACCGAGGCGATCGCGCTTGGCCACGATCTCGGCCATCCACCGTTCGGACACGCGGGCGAGCGGGTCATCAGCGCGCTGATGCCGGGCGGCTTCAATCACTACGAACAGAGTCTGCGCATCGTCGATCTGCTCGAGCACGACGGCAGCGGCCTGAACCTGACCTGGGAAGTGCGTGATGGCATCGCCAAACATTCGAAGGGAAAATCTGGTGCGCCGGTCGGCATGCCGCCGGCGCTTCGGTCAGCCACGGTCGAGGGACAAATCATGCGCGTCGCCGACCTCATCGCGTATGTCAACCACGACATCGATGATGCGACACGGGCGGGACTGCTGAAGGCGGAGGACCTGCCGGAGGATCTCGTGGCGGTGCTGGGCCGATCGTCGTCGGCGCGGATCGGCACGCTCGTGAAGGATGTGGTGACCGAAACGCTCAGCGGCGGGCTCACCGAGATCCGGATGAGCGAGACCGTGCTGAACGCCGTGCTCGGACTCCGGGCGTTTCTGTTCGACTCGGTCTACGAGAATTCGATCGCGACGGCCGAGTTCGCCAAGGCGTCGGGGATCCTGAGCGGGCTCTGGGAAAAGGTCCGCGAGCGGCCCGAACAGTTCCTGGACGCCCGGACGATGGAGCAGGAAGGCCTCGACGCCGCCACCCGCGACTTCATCGCCGGGATGACCGACCGCTACGCCGTCCGCCTCTTCGAGCAGCTGTACATCCCCAAGCCCTGGGCGGTTGACTGACGGAGTAGCCCCCGGCCCCTTTTCCAAGGTATATTGGGAGGTTCATGCTCACGCTGAATCTCAGCACCATCAGGGCGGCGCAGGAGCGATTCGACAAGGAATACGCGCCTGAGGCGCTTGGCACCGACGAGGATTTCCGGGTGGCGGCGCCAGTGTCGCTGGCGTTCGAGATCTTCAAGGACAAGGCGCTGTTTCGGCTGGTCGGGCGGGTCAAAACGACGCTGGAGCTGCCGTGCGGGCGCTGTCTCGACGCGTTCACGCTGCCGGTAGACCAGGGTTTCGACCTGCGCTACCAGCCGCACACGCAGGCGAGCGGCGAGGCCGAACGCGAGCTGGAAGAAGACGACCTGACGACGGCGTTTTACGAGCACGATGAAATCGACCTCGACCACTTGCTGCGCGAGCAGTTCCATCTGGCCCTGCCGATGAAGCCGCTCTGCAGCGACAGCTGCCATGGGTTGTGTCCGATCTGCGGCATCAACCTGAATCGCGAGACGTGCTCGTGCACGCGCGAGTGGCAGGACCCGCGCCTCGATGCGTTGCGGGCCCTGACGAAGACCCCGATAGACGTTCGCACCAAGAACTGAAGGACGAAGACGATGCCGAATCCCAAACGACGCCACTCCAAGACCCGGACGGCCAAGCGCCGGACGCACGACGCGCTCACCGCCACCGGCCTCAGCGAGTGCCCGCAATGCCACGAGCCGAAGCAGCCGCACCATGTGTGCGCGAACTGCGGCTACTACCGTGGCCGTCAGGCGCGGGCGGTCAAGGAAGAATAGAACACTGACCCCGGCGATGATCTGGATCGCGGTGGACGCAATGGGCGGCGATTTCGCGCCGCGCCACGTGGTGGACGGTGCCCTGGCCGCCGCGCGCCATTTCGATCTCGGCGTCGCGCTGGTCGGCACGCCGGCAGCGATTGACGCTGAGCTCGAGCGTCATGACGAGATCGACCGCGATCGGGTGCGGGTGGTCGAAGCCCCGGACGTGATCGGCATGGGAGAGTCGCCGGCCGCTGCGCTGCGGCGCAAGCCAGGCGCGTCGATTCGGGTCGCCGCGGAACTGGTGGCGCGTGGGGAGGCGGCCGCGTTGTTCAGCGCCGGCCACACCGGCGCGACGGTCATGGCGGCACACGCCGCGTTCGGCATGCTACCCGGCGTCGATCGACCGGCGCTCGCCGCGACGATTCCGACTCGAGGCCGGCCGGCGGTGCTGCTGGACGTCGGCGCCGGCGTCGAGAGCCGGCCGCATCACCTGTTGCAGTTCGCCGTCATGGGCGGCGTCTACTCGCGGCTGGCGTTCGGCATCGAGGCGCCGCGGGTCGGGTTGCTTTCGATCGGTGAGGAAGCGACCAAGGGGAACGAATTGACGCGCGAGGCGCACCGCCTGCTCAAGGGCTCGACACTCCCGTTCATCGGCAATGTCGAAGCCCGGGACGTGTACAGCGGGCAGGCGGACGTCATCGTGTGCGATGGATTCACCGGTAACGTGGCGCTGAAGATCAGCGAGGGGCTGGTCGAGGTGATGGAAGGCTTGTTGAGCGAAGAGTTGTCGAGCACGATTACGATGCGGGTGGGGTCGATGCTGACGCGCCGTGCCCTGCGGCGCTTCCGGCGTCGCGTCGATTACTCCGAATACGGCGGCGCGCCGCTGCTCGGCGTCGCCGGCGTCACCATCGTCGGTCACGGACGATCGAGCGCAAAGGCGGTGCGCAACGCCGTCGCGATGGCTTACCGGTTCTCGGCGCAACGGTTCATCGAACGGGTCGGCGCCGACATTGCGGCGACGGCGGTATCGCACTCGTGATTGCTTTTCTCTTTCCCGGACAAGGCGCCCAGAAAGTCGGCATGGGCCGCGCCCTGGCGGAAGCGTTTCCGATTTGTCGGGAAACCTTCGAGCAGGCAGACGCCGCGCTGGGCGAGCCACTCAGCCGCATCATCTTCGACGGCCCCGAGGATCAGCTCACGCTCACCGAGAACACCCAGCCGGCCATCCTCGCGGTCAGTACTGCCGCGTACCGTCTGCTCGAATCGCGCGGGTTCATCCCGGCGATGGTTGCGGGCCACAGTCTGGGCGAGTATTCAGCCAACGTCGCCGCCGGTACCTTTGCGTTCGCCGACGGCTTGCGACTGGTACGCCGACGCGGGCAGTACATGCAGGAAGCCGTGCCGGCCGGCGAGGGCGCGATGTCGGCGATTCTGGGCCTCGACGCCGAGCAGGTTGCGGAAGC
>DASXGC010000352.1:0-14869 GCA_036489235.1 Vicinamibacterales bacterium | reverse complement strand
CAAATCGACCACCGGTACCGAATAGCGCAAGTCTCACCCGGCGCTCGGCGCCGACTGATACGTCAGTCGGTGCCGACGATGACGTTGTCTGATTTCACGATCGCGTACGCCTTCGAACCCACCCTGAGCTTGAGCTTCTTCGCGGAATTGGTCGTGATCACAGATACGACCTTGAGGTTCGGCGCGATCCGGATGGTCACTTCGGTGCTGACCGGACCCACACTCATCGCCGTCACCTTGCCGCTGAACGTATTCCGCGCGCTGATTTTCATGGCTGTCCTTTCCCGCCGGTCCAACACAGTTAATTGATCTTGAAATCACACCACAGCTGAGCAAGACCGGCTATGCAGTTTCGGCCGGCCGGGGTCTGGTATCCTCCCCACACTTCGGAGGAGAAGATGGACATCAATGCGTTGGCTCAGACCTCGAGTGCAATCCTGATTGCCGTGGCGTGGAAGCTGCTCGGCGCCGTCGTGCTCTGGATCGTCGGCCGCTGGCTGATCGGGTTCGCTATTCGCCTGCTCGGCCGGACGCTGGCCCAGCAGCAGTTCGACGCCACCTTCGCACGATATCTGCTGACCGGCCTGTCGGTCATCCTCAACATCGCGCTGATCGTCGCCATCCTCGGGTTCTTCGGGGTCGAGACCACCACCTTCGCGGCGCTGATTGCCGCCGGCGGCGTCGCGATCGGCGTCGCCTGGGGCGGCCTGCTCGCCAACTTCGCGGCGGGTGCGTTTCTGGTGTTCCTGCGTCCGTTTCGAACCGGCGATTTCGTCAGCGCCGGTGGTGTGACCGGAACCGTGGACACGATCGGCCTGTTTGGGACCACCATCAACACGCCAGACAACGTCATGACGATCGTCGGCAACAACAAGATCTTCTCGGACACGATTCAGAATTTTTCGGTGAATCCATACCGACGCGTCGACCTGACTGCGACCATCAATGGCGCAGTCGACCATCACGATGCGATCCACATTCTGAAGACCGGGCTGGCCGCGATCCCCAATGTGCTCGAGAACCCGGCGCCCGAAGTGGACGTGCTGCAGTTCACGCCGGCCGGCCCTTTACTGTGCGTCCGTCCCTGGTGCAGCAATGCCAATTACTGGCAGGTATATTTCGACACCAATCGGATGATTCGGGAAGTCTTCGGCCAGGCCAACTATCCGGCTCCGGTGCCGTCGTACGCCGTAACCGGTCCGATGCCCGGACCGACCCTCGACCCGCAGCATTAAATCAACGCTGCGTGTTAGCATCGGCCCTTCTGTAACCGAGGTGAGGCGCGCATGGCGAAGAAGCGAGTCACGAAGAAGGCGAAGAAAGCGAAGACGGTGGCCACCAAGGCGAAGAGCGCCTCTGGCCGGACAGCAAAGCGAGCCGCCCGACGTTCGCGGCCAACAGATCCGCTCCTGGCGCCGGTGAAGGGTGCCGAGCGCCGGAACATCGGTCACGTCCAACTCGAGGTTGGGCGCGCCGGCGGTGCGCGCGTCAAGCGGATGATCTATCCGGTCGGCTTCCGCTGGTCGGTCGACATGAAGCCGAAGGTGGGCACAGACCTCTGCATGCACGCCCACGTTGGATTTCTTGCACGCGGTGAAATCCACATCGAGTACGCCGATGGCTGCATCGTCGAGCACCGGGCGCCCCAGATCGTCGCGATCGAGCCTGGCCACGACGGCTGGGTCGTCGGGAAAACACCGGTGGTGCTGATCGAGTTCGACTTCGAGGGCGACACCGTCAACCGTCTCGGGATGCCATCCGCCCATCATCACTAGCAACAGCACGGAGGACAGCATGTCCAGCATCTCGCGGCGATCGTTTGCGGCGTTGTGCGCGGCTGCGGCTGGCTCAGTCGGCCTCGGCGCGCAGGCGCCCCCGGGTGACGAGGGACTGAAATCCGAGCTGCTGATCGACCTCGTCCTCGACACCCAGCCGGCGAACAACATCGGATCGCCGGGCGTCAACCGTGTGATCGTCCCCGTGTCCGGCGGCACATTCGAGGGACCCAAACTGAAAGGCACGGTCGTCGGCCCCGGCGGCGACTGGATTGTCCGCAGGCCCGACGGATCGAGCGTGCTGGACGTGCGCATCATCCTGCAGACCGACGACAGCCAGAAGATCTACATGACATATCGCGGAATCAGTTACACGCCGCAGGGCGGCGCGCAGTACTGGCGGATCGTGCCGGTGTTCGAAACTGCGGCGGAAAAATACGTGTGGCTGAATAACATCGTCTCGGTCGGCGTGCATCGCGTGATGCCCGGCAAGGTCGCCTATCGGATTTTTCACATTCTTTAGACTCACGCCGGTGTTTTTCACAGATCCAGCCCACGGGACCCGCGTGAGATACTGCCGGACTGATGCCGCCTGCCGGTATTGACAAGCTGAAACACATCGTCGTGTTGATGATGGAGAATCGCTCTTTCGATCACATGCTCGGTGCGCTTGCGAAAACCGACCCACGAATCGACGGTCTCGACGGTACGCAGTCCAATCCCGATACCACCGGCGCCAGCGCGCCGGTGCTGCCGCTGGCGCAGTTTCAGGGACAGCTCGATCCCGATCCTGATCACACGTTCGCGGCGGTGGATCTGCAGATCTTCAACGGCGACTCGAGTCCGGCGCGGGTAGCGACGATGCAGGGTTTCGTGAAGAGCTACTTCACGATGCGGCGCGACGTCGACCACTCGCGCAAGATCATGTACAACTTCACGCCGGACAAGCTGCCGGTGTTGACGACGCTCGCGACCGAATTCGCGGTCTTCAACCGATGGTTCTCGTCAATCCCGGGACCGACGCTCTGCAACCGTGCGTTCGCGCATTACGGCACCTCGTTCGGTCATGTGGACAGCAGCGTGTTCTACCCCAACACCAGGTTCAAGAGCATTTATCAGCGCCTCTTGGACGCAGGGAAGACCGGCAAGATTTACTACTTCGACACCCAGAGCTCGTCGCTCGAGGTCGTCAACCTGCTGCAGCACCAGCCGCAGTTCTTCGGGACGTTTCAGCAGTTCCTGGACGACTGCGGGACCGGGCAGCTTCCCGACTATTCCTTCATCGAGCCGAACTACAGCGATCACGACGGCGACAGCGGCGCGATCCTGGCGTCCGACCAGCATCCTGACCATCACGTCCAGGAAGGCGAACGGTTCATCGCCGCTGTCTATAACGCGATTCGGCAGAACGCCGCGCTCTGGGAATCCACGGCGTTGCTGGTCGTCTACGACGAGCACGGCGGCATCTACGATCACGTTCCGCCGCCGGCTTGCCTGCCGGACGGGTTCGTCGCCCAGCCCGATTCCACCACAACCGGACGGCAGTTCCTCTTCGACCGTCTCGGCGTCCGGGTGCCGGCGATCCTCGTCTCCCCGTGGGTGGCGCGCGGTACGGTCGTCGGTCGCGACCGTGTTTTCGAACACGCGTCGATTCCTGCAACCGTGACGACGTGTTTCCTCGGACAGTACGCGGATCGGTCACCGCGCGAGGCGGCCGCGTCAACGTTTCTCGATCTCCTGACACTGGACGCGATGCGGAACGACGCGCCCGAATTCGATCTGGGGTAATCCGTGGCCGTCATCCGCGTCCCGAAAACGCCGAAGAAAGCGTACGACCCGCAGCGACGCGCCGGGACGCTGCTCCAGAGCCAGTTGCTTCATCTCGAATGGGCGGTTCGCCCGGCCAGTGCGCGCACCGAAAAAGCATTTCAAATCAAGCGCGCGACCACTGAAGCCGCGGCGGCTCGCCGGATTGAGCAACTGACGATTGAGCTCCACCGCCAATCAGCATTGCGGGCGGCGGAGCCAACCGCGGCGCCTTACGAGCCCCCGCGAATGGTCCAGGCGGTTCGAAAGCCGAAGGCCAAGCCAAAACAGCCGAAGGCCGCGGCGGGGAAAAAAGCCAAGTCAAAGAAACGCCCAAAGCGTTGATGCGGATCATTTTCTTTTTATTGACGTTGCTCGTTGCCACGCCGTTGGCTGCGCAGGAAAGCCAGTTCGGGTCAGACGTTCGGCGCGAGGGCGAAGACCTTCACGCCAACTGCGGCTCCGGCTTCGGCGCGAAGCAAGTCATCGGCTGCGCGGTGGCGGTCGCCACCGACGATCCGTTCCACGTGGCGATCGGCAGCCTCGCGCCGCTCAACGGCACCGCCTTCGGCGCGGCCTTCTCGGAACATTTCACGCCGAACGAGCGCTGGCGACTCAGCTGGAACGCGGACGCGGTTGCGGCCACGTCCGGCTCGTGGCGCGCGGGCATTTATATGAAGCTGATTCATATTCCGGAGCGCACCATCACTGTCGTGCAACCCGGAGACTCGAGTCTGACTTCCCGTACGCCTTCGGTCCCGATTACCGAATACCCGGTATTCAACGTCTACGCGCAGACGACCTCGCTCGATACACTGGCCGTCACCGCCGGACAGGACATCTACAGCCAGCGTCAGACCATCGTCGGCGCCGACGTCATCTATCCGCTGTCGAGCGCCGCGCTCCGAATCTTACGGCCGTCGTTCGTCGGGGCCGTCAATGGACGGTTTCTCGACGTCCAGAGCCAGACGCTTACGCTGCCGGCGGTCCCGTCCTTCGGGCAATTCGAAGAAGGCGTGCGGCTCAAGCCGTCGGCATTCGGCGATCGCCTGCGGATCAACTACCTGGTGGATTTCCAGCAGTTTCTCGCGGCGAGCGACGCCCAGTCGTCATTCCACCGCTGGACCCTCGACCTGCGGCACGACATTCCGCTGTATCACACTGCCTGGTCGACCGGACCCAAGGACACCAATGGTCCCAACGACTGTTTCGTCGCCGTCGGGTCGAAGAACTGCCCGCCGGTGTCGTACTCCCGCAATCTCGGCGGCACGATCAGCTTCCGCCTGCTCGCCAGTCGATCGACGGCGAACCAGGGCAGTCAGGTGCCGTTCTACTTTCAGCCGACGATCGGCGGCTCCGACATCAACGGCCAGCGCCTGCTGAGCGGCTACGACGACTACCAGTTCCGGGGACCGAACCTGATCGCCTTCCAGGAAACGTTTGAACACTCCATCTGGGGCCCGATTGGCGCTTATCTATTGGTGGAACAAGGAAAGGTCACTCAGGGAACAGACGACTTCGGCGCCGGAGACTGGCTGAACAGCGTCGCGGTCGGCCTGACGCTGCGCGCCGGTGGCTTCCCGCTGATCAACCTGTCATTCGCCTGGGGCGGCAACAGCCACCACGGCATCGCCACTATCGATCCGACGCTGCTTGGCGGATCTCCGCGACCGTCCCTCTACTGAATTCCCGCTCTGGCGTTCCGCCGGAACGATCGCGCGAATGGTATCGGTAGTGTCCGGCTTCAGCCGGACCGTCACGCGGTGCGACTAATCTCTCGCGACCGGGAACGACGCCTCGAACGTACTGCCGGACGGCCCGCTGCTCTTGAGAACGAGCGTGCCGCTGTGCACCTGGGCGATCCATCGAGCGATCGGCAAACCGAGCCCGGTGCCTTGCGCGCGCCGCGCCTGATCGAGCTGGACGAATCGATCGAAGATACGCTCGCGATCGGCGGCCGGAATGCCCCGTCCGCCGTCGGCGACACACAAGTCGATCATCCGTGGCGTCCGTTCGATGGTGACCACCACTTCCCCACCGCTGGGCGTGTGCTGCACCGCGTTCTGCAGCAGGTTCACGACCAGGCGGCGCAGTAACTCCTCGTCGCCTTCGAACGGCGTCTCGGGCAAGTGGTCCGCCCGGATGGTCACACCGCGCTCGAGGGCGAGAACGTCCAGGCCGCGACGGCTGTCGGCCACGAGCTCGTCGAGATACAAAGCGACTGGACGCAGCGGATATCCGCCGGCATCGGCACGCGCCAGGACGAGCATGTCCTCGACCAGGTGCCCAAGGCGTCGCGCTTGGCCACCGACGATCGCCAGCGCCTCGCGGTATTCGCTTTCATCCCGATGCTCACGGCTGAGCAAGACATCCGCAGCGGTACTGACCACGGAGACCGGCGTCCTCAGTTCGTGAGAGGCGTCCGCCATGAATTGACGTTGCGTGACGAGCGCCGAACGCAGACGCGCCACCAGCGCGTTGAAGGTGTTGGCGAGCCGGCCGAGTTCGTCCGTCCGGTTGGTCTGGCCAAGATCTTCCAATCCAGTCAACGGAATCCGTGCCGCCCGGTCGGCCATATCCGTGATCGGTCGCAGCCCGATCGATGCCAGCCACCAGCCGATCACCGCCGACAGCACGATCGCGATCGGTATGCCGACCACCAACGCCTCCTGTGCTTCGTGCTGCTCGCGCAGCACGTCGTTCAGTGGGCTCGCAACGATCAGGATCAGCGACTGCTTCTCGATCGACTGCGGCACGGCGTGGACTCGCCAGGCGCCGGCGGCAGCAGTGATGGTCACCGCAATTGGGCCTGCCTCGACGCCCGGCAATACTCCTTGAGGCGGCAGGCCGTTCCATCGCGCCGCCAGCGTTGCGCCGTCGTTGGCGAGGATTGCGATCGCCCGGCCCGGGGCGGTGACGGTGTTGCGCGCCTCCTCCGCCGCGGCACGCGGCGTCGGGTTTTCGGTCAACTCGTCGCGCATCACGTTGGTCAAGGTGCCAGCCAGGGCATCGAGATCGCGATCGACCCGGCGCAGCCCGATCCGGCGCTGCTGCCACAGCACATCGGCGCCAACCAGGGCCAGCGCCACGAGCAGTGCGAGCGTGTACCACAAGGTCAAGCGCGCGCGAAGAGACAGCGGGCGCATCTTACGGCTGGTCTGACGCGACGAGCTGATACCCTTCGCCGCGACGGGTGCGGATCATCGACTCTGAACCCGGTCGCTCGAGCTTCCGCCGTAGACGCTGGACGTAGACGTCAACCACATTCGACAGCGGATCGTAATGCTGATCCCACACGTGCTCGGCGATGTCGCTGCGGCTGACGACGTCGCCTTCGCGCCGACACAGATATTCGAGCAGCGAATACTCCTTGGCGGTCAGCGACAGTTCCCGGTTGTCGAGGCGGATACGTCGACGTCGGGTGTCCACGATCAGCGGTCCCGCCGCCAGGCGTTCGGGCAGAATCGGCTGGCGTCCGCGGCGAATCAAGGCACGCAGCCGGGCCAGGAGCTCGCCGAACGCGAACGGCTTGACGAGGTAGTCGTCCGCCCCGGCGTCCAGCCCCTCGATGCGCGAATCGACCGCGTCGAGCGCCGTCACCATCAGGATCGGCACGGCACAGCCGGATTCACGAATCGATCGGCACACCGCAAACCCGTCCTTCAGGGGCAGCATCACGTCCAGCACCACCGCGTCGTAGTCGGCGGTGCCGGCTTGAAAGACCGCCGTCTCGCCATCGCCAGCCGTGTCCACGGCGTAGCTCTGCTCACGCAGGCCCTTGGCGAGCACGTGGGCCGCGTTCGGCTCGTCTTCGACGAGGAGAATGCGCACAGGGACAGCGTACACCGACTCGAGTTCATCCTCGGTTCATGTTGCGATCGCTACACTCGGCTTTCGGTCGATTGAAGAAGGAGTCCTGCATATGCGACGTGTACTGGCGGCAACGACGACGATTCTGTGCCTGGCGATGATGACCGGCTTGCAGGGTCAGGACACCCCGTATCACGCCGGTAAGGAGATTCCAATCGGCGGCGAAGGCGGCTGGGACTATCTCACCGTCGATGCGGCGGCGCATCGCCTCTACGTCAGCCACGGAACGCATGTGGTGGTCGTCGACACGCAGTCGAACAAGGTCATCGGCGACATTCCGGACACGCCGGGCGTTCACGGCGTCGCGATCGCGACCGACCTCAGTCGCGGCTTCGTGAGCAATGGCCGGGAGAACAAATCGAGCATCTTCGAGCTGGGCACCCTGAAATTGATCCAGAAGGTGGACACCGGCGAGAATCCCGACGCGATTCTGTACGAGCCGGCTCGCAAAGAGGTCTACACGATGAACGGCCGCGGCAAGACCGCCAGTGTCATCGACGCTGCGGGCGGAAAGGTTGTCGCGACGATTCCACTCGAGGGAAAACCGGAGACGGCGCAGGCCGACTCCAAAGCCGGCAAGGTCTACGTGAACATGGAGGACCTGAACTCAGTGAAGGTCATCGACACGGCGACCCATAAAGTCACCGCGACCTGGCCTGCCGCGCCCTGCGAAGCGGCGACTGGGATGGCGTTCGATTCGACCACGCACCGGCTGTTCCTCGGTTGCGACAACAAACTGCTGGTCATGATGGACAGCACGAACGGAAAAGTGATCTATAGCGTGCCGGTCGGCGAAGGCGTCGATTCGGCCTGGTTCGATCCCGCGACCAAGCTGGCGTTCACGTCGAACGGCGGCTCTGGAACGGTGACCGTCGCGCGCGAGGAATCCGCCTCGCTCCTCAAGGTGGTGCAGACGATCAAGACGGTCCGAGGCGCGAGGACGATGGCGCTCGATCCGGTGACGCACACGATTTACCTGGCGGCAACCGACTACGAGCCGCAGGCACCGGGGTCGAAGGATCGGCCGAAGGCGGTCGTCGGCACCTTCCGCGTGCTGACCTACGTGATGAAGTGACGCGGGAATGAGGCGCGTCATCGGACTGGGCCTGCTGGCCGGTGGAGTTATCGCAGGGGCCGCGGCGCCGGCGGCGGCCGCGGCTGCGGGTCAACCGCCGGCGGTGACGGCGGCAGCCCCGCAAACCGAAACACCATTGACTCTGCGCGCGGCCCTCGACCTTGCGCGCGCCAACAGTCAGCAGTTCCGGTCGGCTCGACTGACGGCCGATCTCGCTGCCGAGGACCGCAAGCAGGCGCGGGCCGCCTACCTGCCGTCAGTCAATGCGCTCGGCCAGTACATCTACACGGAGCCGAACGGCACGCCATCTGGCATATTCGTCCCGAACGATGGTCCCAACGTTTACACGACCTGGTTGAGCGTCCACGGCGATCTGATCGCGCCGGCCAAGTGGGCCGAGTACCGCAGCGCCGGCGCCGCCGAAGCCGTCGCGCGGGCGAAAAGCGAGGTCGCTGCGCGCGGGCTGGTCGTGACCGTCGTTCAGGACTACTACACCCTGGTCGCCGCGCAGCGAAAGAGTGTCAGCGCCAGGCAGACGCTCGACGAAGCGCAGCAATTCCTCGACATCACCCAACGCCTCGAGGGTGGGGGCGAAGTCGCGCACTCCGACGTGGTAAAAGCGCAAATCCAGGCGACTCAGCGGCGGCGCGAGGCGCAGGAGGCGGAATACGTTGCGCTGAAGGCGCGATTGGCGCTCTCGGTGTTGCTCTTTCCTGATTTTCGCGACCAGTTCGAAGTCGCCGACGATCTGGCGGACGTCGCCGCCCCGGTGCCGCCGCTCGAAGCCACTCGTGCGACAGCGCTGGAGGCGAGTCCCGATCTTCGCGCTGCCGCTGCCGCGGTTCAGCAAGGCTCGTCAGACGTTTCTGCTGCGCGCGGTGGCCTGCTGCCGTCGCTGTCGTTCGACTATTTCTATGGCATCTCCGCTAATCAGTTCGCGACTTACAACCCGGACGGCCAGCGCCTGCTCGGCTCGTCGGCGCAGGTGCAACTCAACGTTCCGCTGTGGTCCTGGGGCGCGTCCCAGAGCAAATTGCGCCAGGCCGAACTACGTGTGCAGGCGGCGAAGGCGGACCTGACACTCGCCCAGCGTCAACTGCAGGCGGACATCATCGCTTTCCACCGTGAGGCCGAAATGGCCCGGGATCAGGTGGCGTCGCTGCAGCAGTCGCTCGATCTGTCCACCGAGAGCCTGCAACTGACGCTGCTCCGCTACCAGGCCGGCGAAGCAACCGTGCTCGAAGTGGTCGATGCGCAAACGACATTGCTTGATGCACGTAACGCCTATAACGACGGCCTGGTGCGGTATCGCGTGGCACTCGCCTCGCTCCAGACGTTGACGGGAGCGCTGTGAGATGAGGTCAGATCGCCTGGTCGTGTCCGGCTTGGACCGGACCTCACTGTCAGCGAGGCTGACGATCGTCGCGGTTTCCCTTACCGCCACGACCTTGATGGCGTGCCGGAAGGAGGCGAAGCCTGTTCCTCCGCCGGCGCCGGTGCGAGTGTCGCCGGCGATCAAAGGCAGCATCCGCCTGATCATCAACGCTGACGCGATCCTCTATCCGAAAGACCAGGCCAACCTCGTCCCCAAGATCAGTGCGCCGATCAAACGGTTCCTCGTCAACCGTGGCGATCACGTCAAGCAGGGACAGCTGCTCGCCGAACTCGAAAACCGCGACCTCGCGGCGTCCGCCGAGGAGAGCCGCGGGCAATACGAGCAGGCCCAGTCCAATCAGCGATCGACCAATTCCGCCGGCGTTCCCGAGCAGATGACGAAGGCGCAGACCGATGCCGACGCTGCCCGCGAGGCACTCGACGCGGCGAAGAAGCTCCTCGACAGCCGGCAGCAGCTGTTCAAGGACGGCGCGTTGGCGCGCAAGCTGGTGGACGAAGCCCAGGTCGGCTACGCACAAGCGAAGGCGCAGAACGACACGGCTCAGCAACATCTCCAGACGCTGCAGACCGTGGGCCGGCAGGAGCAAGTGAATGCCGCCGCCGATCAGGTCGTGTCCGCAAAGGGCCACTACGAGAGCGCGCAGGCGCAGGTCAGCTACTCGGAGATCCGCAGTCCACTGACCGGCGTCGTGACCGATCGTCCGGCGTATCCCGGCGAAATCGCCGCCGCCGGAGCTCCGCTGCTGACGGTGATGGACGTGTCGAAGGTGGTGGCGCGCGTGAACCTCGCGCAGGATCAAGTGAAGAACATCAAAGTCGGCAGTGACGCCACGCTTACCCCCGTGGACGGCGGCGAACTGGTGACCGGGAAGGTGACGGTCGTCAGCCCCGCCACCGATCTCAACACCACCACGATCCAGGTCTGGGTCCAGGCGGACAACCCCGGCGACCGTCTTCGTGCCGGCGAGTCCGTCCACGTCTCGATTGTGGCCGCGACAATCGACGGCGCCACGCTCGTCCCGGCCGGCGCCGTCTTGCCTAACGCCGAGGGCGAAACCATCGTCCTGGTCGTGGACGATCAGAGCGTCGCGCACGAAAAAGTCGTTCAGATCGGACTGCGCGAGCCGGAGATGGTGCAGATCGTCGCCGGCCTCGAAGTTGGGCAACGCGTGGTGACGTCCGGAGGCCTTGGCCTCGAAGACAAAACCAAAGTCCGCGTCATGAAGCCGGGGGAAAAGGCGGCCGGCGAGAAAGACGAAGCCGACGAAGAGGAAAAGGAGTAATGGCGGCCGAGCACTGGACCGCCAGGCACGGCAAGCCGATCATCTTCGTCATCCTCGCGCTCGTCGCCGTCGGCGCCTACCTGGCGACCGGCGTCCCGGTTTCCGTCTTTCCCGAAGTCGACTTTCCGAGGGTTCTGGTCGGAGTGGACAACGGCGTGGCGCCGATCGATCAGATGCAGGTGACAGTCACCCGCCCGATCGAGGAGGCGCTCAACTCCGTCCAGGGGCTCGAGCGGGTCCAGTCGATCACCAGCCGCGGCACGGTCGAGATCGATCTGTTCTTCTCGTGGAAGGTGGACATGTTCCAGACGCTCGAGCGCGTCAATGCGGCGCTCGCCCGCGTTCAGACGGAACTTCCCGCCACCGCGAAGGTTACCGCCAACCGCCTCACCTTCGCGGCGTTTCCGATCATGGGCTACAGCCTCACCTCGGACACGGTGCCGCAGACGCGGTTGTGGGAGCTCGCCACTTACGAGCTGAAGCCGCGTCTCAATCGCAAGATCGGCGTCTCCACCATCGTCGTCCAGGGCGGACAGGAGCCGGAGTTCGAGGTCAAACCGGATCCCGCCCGGCTGCTGCAGACCCAGATCACGGTTCCGAACCTGCTCGACGCGATCGGCCGTAGCAACATGATCGACTCGCCCGGGCTCTTCGAATACAACCACCAGCTGGTCATGAGCCTCGTCAGCGGCCAGTCGCGGTCTCAGGACGACATCGCTGGAATCGTCGTCAAGACCACGCCGCTCGGAGCGCCGGTGCGGATCGGCGACGTCGCCGCTGTCTCCGCGTCGATCAAGCCGGTCTACGTCAGCGTCACCGCCAACGCCAAACGCGCGGTGCTGATGAACGTGTTCCGGCAGCCGGACAGTAATACCGTAACCGTGGCCGATTCGGTGCACGCGGAAATCGACGCCATCCGTAAGGAACTGCCGAAGGGCGTCCAGTTGCAGCCGTTCTACGACCAGTCGGACCTCGTCAACGACTCGATCGCCAGCGTGCGAGACGCGGTCATCATCGGCGTGATTCTGGCGTCGTTGATCATGGTGCTGTTCCTTCGTGACTGGGGCACTTCCCTGGTCGCCGGCCTCGTCATCCCCGCCACGCTCGCGATCACGTTCATCGTCTTGCGCCTGCTCGGCGAGAGTTTCAACCTGATGACTCTCGGTGGCCTGGCAGCCGCCGTCGGGCTGGTCATAGACGATGCGATCGTAGTAGTCGAGAACATCGTGATGCACCGCGACGCCGGTCAGGATCGGGCCGACGCCATCGGCAACGCGATTGCCGAGATTCGGGTGCCGCTCATCGGATCCACGATCACCCCAATCGTCGTGTTCCTGCCGCTGGTGGCGATTACCGGCGTCACCGGCGCTTTCTTCCGGGCACTGGCCGTCACGGTGGGCACGGCATTGCTCACCTCGCTCGCCCTCGCGCTGACCTGGACGCCAACGCTCTCACACTTCTTCATCAGGCGCGGACGAAGAGTGGTCGTGACGTCAGCAGCTGAATCGGGCGCGACTGAGCACGGCTCGCTACCGCCGCGGCTGCTGCGGTTCTACGAGCGAGTGCTGCGGGCGACGGTTGCACGGCCGCTGCTCGTGGTGGTCGGGAGCGTGGTCGTCATCGCGGTCGCGTACGGCTCGTACCGGCTGCTCGGATCGGATCTGCTGCCGGAGATGGACGAAGGTGGGTTCATCATCGACTACATCATGCCGGCTGGTTCGTCGCTCGCTGAGACCGACGACGTACTGACCGGTGTCGAGAAAATTCTGGGCGCTACTCCGGAGGTCGAGAGCACGTCGAGGCGCACCGGTCTGCAACTCGGGCTCGCGACGGTCACCGAGGCCAACACCGGCGATGTGTCGGTCAAGCTGAAGCGTTCGCGCAGTCGCGGGTCGGATGACGTCATCTCGGAGGTGCGCGCCAAGGTCACGCGCCGCTACCCCATGCTGGATGTCGAGTTCGTGCAACTGACGCAAGACATGATCGGCGATTTGACCAGCCTTCCCGAGCCGCTCGCCATCAAGTTGTTCTCGCAGGATCCAGCACTGCTTCGACAGTGGGCGCCGCAGGTGGGCGAAGCGATCAAGAAGCTTCCTGGAGTCGTGGACGTCCTCGACGGGATCGAGAATACCATCAGCGGCCCGGCGACATTGTTCAAGGTTGATCAGGCCACCGCCGCGCGCGCGGGCTTCACGCCACAGGAACTCGAAATCGACGCCAGCGCGATCATGCAGGGCGAGCCGGCGCCGACACCGGTCGTGCTCAACGATCGGGCTTACACGATCCGCGTGCGGTTTCCCGAGTCGACGCGATCATCGGTCGATGCCATCAAGAGCACGCTGCTCGTGAGCGGCAGCGGACGAACCGGAACCCTTGGCACGCTTGCGAGTGTCGAAGAAATCCCGGGACAGGTCGAAGTGAGGCGCGAGAACCTGCAGCGCAACGTCACCGTGACCGCGCGGCTCGAGGGCGTTGACCTCGGCGCCGGCGTTGCGGCGGCGCAGCGCGCGATCGCCGATCTCAATCTGCCTGCGTCGATTCGCGTCGAGTACGGCGGTCAGTACGAGGAGCAGCGCCAATCGTTCCGCGACCTCCTGGTCGTGCTCGTGCTGGCGACCCTGCTCGTGTTCACCGTGCTGCTGTTCGAGTTCGGCGGCTTCGCCGCGCCGATTGCGGTCATCACCTCAGCACTGCTCTCCACCGTCGGTGTATTCCTCGCACTCCTCATCACGAGGACGACGTTCAACCTGTCGTCGTTCATGGGCCTGATCATGGTCGTCGGGATCGTCGCCAAGAATGGCATCCTGCTGCTCGACGCTGACGAGCGCCTGCGCGCGGAAGGTGTCCCGCCGGAAGCCAACATGATTCGCGCGGGAGAGCGCCGTCTGCGTCCGATTGTCATGACCGCCCTCGCAACAGTCGCCGGCATGGTTCCGCTGGCGCTCGGCTGGGGCGCCGGCGCGCAGATGCTCCAGCCACTGGCGATTGCCGTGATTGGGGGAATCGTCGCGTCGATCGTGCTGTCGCTGGTGGTCACACCGGCCGTCCATTACTACCTGGCCGCCGGAGCAGCAACCGCACGATCGACGCAACCTGAACGCTGATCGTTCGGGGACCGGTTGGAGACCGTCCGCTAGGAAACCGGCACAACGCTCTCCGTGACGACGGGCGGCCGGTAGCTGTAGACGAACTCCTTGAACTCGGGGTGCAGGAAACTCGCGCCGAAGTTGTACTGCTTCATTTCCTTGAACGCGCGGTCGGCGCTCCAACCTTCGTCGGTCATCCGATATGCCGCCGTCATCACGCCGGTCCGGTGACGACCTCCAACGCAGTGCACGTACACCGGCTGGCTGGCCGGATCGTTCAGTAACGCCAGAAACTGTGACAGTTGCGCCGGCGTCGGCGCCGTATGCACCGTCATCGGGATTTGCACATAGCCGATGCCCGCAGCCTCGGCCATCGATCGCTCCCTGGGATCCGCATCGTCGCTCGTCAGGTTGACGATGGTCTTGACGCCAAGCGATTTGAGATCGGCGTAATCACGACCCTGCGGTTGCGAACCACGGTAGAGCGTCGCCGACACGCGTCCGAAATTCTCGATGCTGACAGCCGGTGCGACCACGTCCGACTTGCTGGCGTGGGAACCGCCGGGCGCGGCGACGGCG
>DASXGC010000192.1:0-4267 GCA_036489235.1 Vicinamibacterales bacterium | reverse complement strand
GCGGCGGCGTCGCGACGGTGCGTCAATATCTCACCGCTGGTCTCGTAGACGAAATGCGACTGGCCGTAAGCCCTGTTCTGCTCGGCTCAGGCGAACACCTTCTACGCGATATCGATTTGAGGGCTTTGGGCTACGAGTGCGTCACCTCTACCGCCGGCGAGCGTGCGACTCACGTCTGTCTGCGCAAGCGCGCATAGCCCGAACCCGGCGCGCCACCAGAGGCGACTGTCAGCGCAAGGCCGGCGTCATTTGAGGCCGATGCCGTTCGCGATCCGTTCGGCCTGGCTCCTGGTGAAATCGCCGGTCACGAGCGCCGATTCGCCGATTGGGCTCCTGAGTCTAGGCGCCATCACGACCTCGCCGTCGATCAGGACCGCGATCGGCCGGCCCACATGATCCGCCGTCGCCTGCCTCATCTTCTCCGCGCCTGCGGTCGTGAATTGCAAGGCGATATTGAAATGCGCCGCATCGTCGGCCGCGACCACCCGGCTCTGCGCGACGTCCTCGTTGCTGACGATGACCTCCTGGTGGAGATAGATCGGCGTGCGCGAGCCACTCAGTTGAACCTCACGAAGACCAGCGCCCGGACCGTCCTCGGCGAGGCGCGCCTCGAAGCGAACCGCAGCCTGCAGCGTCGCACCACCTGGCGACCAGAGCCGCGATCCAATGGCCAGTGCGCCGAACAGAATCAGCGCCACCGCGGCAACGAACGCGACCGGTCCTGGAGCCCAGCGCGAAGAACGACCGGTGGCTCGAGATCCGCCTGCACGTATGGCTCGACGCAACCGATCGCGATCTGCCTCGCCCAACGACGGTTCCTGACGGACGGGGTCGGCTTCCTGGAGCAGATCGCTAACAGTCTTCATGGCCCTCTCTTTTCTGAGACGTCACGAGGCGGGTCAGATCGCGCCGTCCCATCGACAAATGCCAACGGACAGTCACGGCGCTGATGCCAAGCAGCGAGGCGATCGCCGGCGGTGTCAGTCCTTCGAGTTCGTGCATGACGACAACGGCGCGACGCCGCGGCGCCAAGGCGTCGAGCGCGCGCCAGACGGTGGTGCGCGCAATGACGGCGTCCTCCTGGTTACCGTTGGACCAGGACGAGGGCTTCATTTCCGGATCGTGGCGCTCGCGAACGACGGTTCTGCGCCACTGATCGCGACGGATGTTGATGAGTATCCGAACCAGCCACGCTTCCTCGCCCGTCGGTCCGACGGGAATCGAACCCGGACTGCGAGCCGCCCTCAGAAACGTCTCCTGCACCAGATCAAGTGCATCGTCGCGGTTTGAGGTGAGACGGCGCGCCAGCCGGAACAACCGCTCGTGGTGGGCATCGAACGCAGCGGCCAGGCGCTCGGACGGGTCGTCCAGGAGACCGGCCGGCCGGACGCTGGCCACTGGCAGTCCGTTCATACCCTGATAAACGGCCATCGGGTCATTTCTGTTTGCTCGCACCGCCATTTCGCTGACTCTTCGACCGGTGCGCTGCCGCGACGCCCCGGTTGGCAGCCTGCAGGCACAATCAAGGGCGCGACTCAGCCGCGGAAGACCGAAATGTCGTCCCACCGGTACCACAGTCGCCTGAACGGAGACGCACCGGTGCTTTCGTAGAACGGCTTAGCCGCCCGACTGTCGGGATCGACACACACGCAGACCTTACGCGCTGCCGCGCTGCCGAACCAATTCGTCAGCAGACGCAACAACGCGGTCGCGATTCCATGACGCCTGAAGTCAGGTGCAACAAACAGGTACTGGACCTCCGCCGCACAACCGTGACGAGTCGTCAGGTGACCGGCTATGTAACCGATGACTGCGCCGTATTCGAGCGCGACGTATCCAACGCGTGGAGGCAGCGCCTGCTGAGGATGATGTCTGCCGTCGAAGTACGCCGCCATTCGCGGATCCGCTGGACCCAACGCGGGGTCACTCGATCGACATGCGGCCATCGCCGGTACGTCGGCGCCGGTCGCGATCCGAAACCGGATGTCGCCGGAACAGTTCATCGTCGATCAGTTGATGTCCACACAGTCGGAACAGCGGAAACTCGAAACCCTGCGGCTACGGCCGCGCTGGCATCGGCCGTTCGTGAAGGATCATCCAGTTGAGGCCGAAGCGGTCGCGCAACTGGCCGAACCGCGTCGCGAAGAACGTCTCCTGCAACGGCATGAATACCTCCGCGCCGTCTGACAACGCCGAGAAGATACGTTCAGCTTCGGCGTCGCTGTCGACATTGAGCGACAGATAAGCGCTGCGCATCGGCTGGGCGGTGGGGACGTCAGCACCCAGCAGTTCCGTACCGCCGATCGAGATTTTGGCGTGGAGCACGGCGTTCTTCCATTCGGGCTTGACGTTGGCCTGGTCCGGCGCCTGCGCGTGCGTCATCATCATCCCGATCGTGCCGCCGAGATGTTTCTCGTAGAACTTGAACGCCTCGGCGCAATTGCCGGAAAAGTTCACGTACGTGTTCAGCTTCATCGTGTCACTCCTGGTTTCGACGTCGCGAGTCCCGATCATTCTACGCGTTGACCGGCAGTGGCCCGTGTCGCCGACTGCCCGAGACGGTCACGTCCGGCCGGTGAACCAGGTCGCGCCGACGGCGCCGAGCAGCACAAGAGGAGCGAGAGCGTAGCCGACGGCGTGAATCACGAAAATGTCGACCAATGCTGCACCGATCATCGTGCAGGCCAGCATCGCGGCTCCAAGCGTGCGCGTCCACCTGGTAAGCATGAGCAGCGCACCCGTCACCTGCATTACGCCAGTGAAGTAGCGGAACCACTGCCCCACGCCGATCTGCGCGAAGATTTTGAACCACTGACCGTGCGGGTCGTTGTTGAATTTCGACGCGCCGATGGCGACGAAGGCGAGCACGACCGGGCCGCGGACCACCCAGGTCGTGAAGACGTCAATGCCGCTCTTGGGATTGTCAACCAGCAGCTTCAGTTCGGGGACGGCAGACACTGGTGCCTTCGCGCTACGCCGTTCGCAGCAGGACCGACGGATCGATCCTGAGCGCTCGCCGGGAGGGTACGAACGTCGCGGCGACACCGATCACGACGATCAGCACGATCGGAAGGACAAACGCCGGCCACTCAGGGTCGAGGAAGCTGCCGCCGCCACCGGACGCCCTGACGATGCGGCTCAGCGCGAAGGTTGCGGCGATTCCGAGGCCGGTGCCGAGCGCGACCAGCCGCAAGCTGTGAAACGTGACGAGCTGCACGATGTCACGTGTACCAGCCCCGATCGCGATACGAAGTGCCAGCTCCTTCGAACGACGGGCGACCGCAAACGCGAGCACGCCGTAGATGCCGGCGGCCGTCAGCATGACGCCGGTGGCAACCAGCGGCGCCAGCGGCGCGGTCCCGACCAGGATTTCCTGACCGGCCACGGTAATGACTTCGTCAAGAGTGTAGAGGTTGGCGACGGCATTGCCTGGCGCGGACGCCGTCACCTCATGACGCAGTAGACGTGCGACCGGCGACGGATCGCCTTCGGCACGAATCAGGAAGTTCGCCTGCTGACCGACGGCGGTCGAAAGCGGCAGGTAGACCTTGGGATCCAGGTCGGGTGGCTGCAGCGCCAGATTCACATACTGCGCCACGATGCCGACGACCTCGTAGGCCGATCCTCGGAGCCACAGTTGACGACCAATCGCCGACTGGCCTTGAAACAACCGTGTGGCGAGCAGTTCGTTAACGATTGCCGTGCCGGTCAATGGAGTGTCGGTCGTCGTGAACGATCGCCCCGCACGGATCGGAACGTTGAGCGCCACGAAGAACGACGGGCCGATCGAGACGCTTTCCGCTCGAATGCCGACGTAGCCGGCCGCGTCGCTCGACACCGTCTCGAGCGATCCGGCTCGCATGTAAGGAACCGACGTGGCCGCCGACACTGCCGCGACGCCATGAATTTTGCTGATTGCATCAACCACGCGCGACGTCGTCACGCCGCCCGGGTTCTCGACCCGTAACGCGATGAGTGGATGCGGATTGAACCCGGTGTCGCGCGACAACTGACGCTGGTAGCTTCCAAGCAGTCCGCCGGCGACGACGAACAGCGCCACGGTGACGGCAATCTCCATCACCACCAGCGCATGCCGCCAGCGCTGGCGCACATGATCGGACGTCATGAGCGTGCGCATCGGGTTTGCGTGCAGCCGGCGCGTCTCGAGCCATGCCGGCCCGATACCCGAAACGATGCCGGTCACCACGGTTATCAGCATCGCCTCGACGAGGATGCGCGGTTCGATCGACAAGTCGAAGAAGCGGGC
>DASXGC010000332.1:0-12790 GCA_036489235.1 Vicinamibacterales bacterium | reverse complement strand
CGCCACCGCCGGCCTGATCAAGGGCCTCGACCTGTTTCAGCTGGAGGACACCCGCCATTACTTTCCGCCGTATGACGCCGCGGTCGTCGCCCGGGCAGCGACGCTGCTGCGCTACCCGCAGCTGCGGGCGGCCCTCGAAGGTCTGTCGGGCAAGGTCTCGGCCGCCGACATGCGCGCGATGAACTACTCGGCGGACGTCGAGCACCGCGACGTTCCGGTGATCGTCCGCGACTTCCTCGCCCGCAGCCGTTGAGCCGGGTCGCCTCTACCTGACACTATTCGGCTTGTCGCTGCCCATCGTTGGTCGATGGGAAATCGCCGGAAAAAACACGCCGAGGCCAGAAACCTGACAACTTGTGGCGCATGACATCCGTCTAAGCTAGGCAACGGAGACTGACGATGGGTCTATTTGCAAAGCTGTGCCTGTTGATCATGCTGTTTACGCTGCCTGTCCTTGCGTTCTCCAGCCACGACGAGCGCTTCGAGATGCGCCATGAACGCGCCGAATTCCGCCGGGAGGTGCGTGAGGCCAACCGCGAGCGGATTCGCGAAGGCTACCGCATGCGCAGCGAGATGCGGCAGGAGCTCCGGCAGGCGAGGGAGTCGCTTCGATGGGCGACGCGGGACCAGGTGCGCCATGCGATGCACGAGGCCGCGCGTGAAATGCGCCAGTCGATGCGCGACGCCCGCCGTTACTACCGGGACCGATTTGGTGCTTAGGACTTGGTTCCTGGGACTTGGTCCGTCCCTGGACCCTGGTCCGTCCTCGGTCCTTTAGGCCTTCGTCCGGCGCTTCAGTCAATTGCCCCGTCCGTGATTTGCCTTCCCTCTGTCGTCCTGAGCTATTTGGACTGAAGACGAAGGACCAAGCACGGACCAAGCACCAAGTTCGGACCAGGGACCAGGCCCGGACCAAGCCCCAAGGAACCAAGCAGCAAGAACCAAGCAAGCCCCAAGCACTATTTCCCCACGCCCACCGCCCAGTTCAGTACGACTTGAACGCTGCGCGCAGTGGCGTCCTCGAGCGGAGCGTTCAGCAAAAATTTCTGGCCGTCGCGCGTCACCACAAACGCGTTGCGATCGCGCGTTCCCCGGCCGCCGGCCTGATGTTGGAACAGCTTCACCGGCAGGCCGACTTCGATCGCGTTGCCGGCGGCCTTAATCGCAACCGCGTAGAACGTGTCGTCGGTGGTCTGATAAAACAGCTCTTTGCCGTCGCCTCGCCACATCGGTGCGTTGCCACCGGCGGTCGAAATCTGCCATTTGCCGCCAGAAGGCGGAAATGATTGCACGTAGATCTCGAATCGTCCGGACTCGTTCGACTGATACGCGAACCAGCGGTTGTCGGGCGAGAACCGCCCGTTGATTTCGCGAAGCGGCGCGGGGGTGGTCACCAGCGGCGACGGCGGCGAGTGCCCATCCGCCGCCACCGCCATGATGTCGGCGTTGGTGTTCTCCGCGACGCCGATCAACAGCTGTTTGCCATCCGCGGACCAGTCAGTGGCAAACGGGATCGCGCCTTTGGATTCATAGATCGTCTGTTCGTCGCCGACACCGCTCGCCAGGCGCTGCACCAGCTTCGACAGCGGTCCGCTGGTGCCCCCGGTCGAGTAAGCGACGCGCGTGCTGTCGGACGACCAGAGCGGGAAGCCGCGAAGGCCGTTGCCGAGCGTCAGTCGCGACGCCACGCCACGCCTGATGTCGATCACCCAGATGCTGTCGTTGTTGAGGGCCTTCGGACCGGGATCGCCGATCCCGACTGCGACCCGGGTTTCGTCCGGTGCGAGCGCCAGCTCGCTTCGATAAAACGCCGGTTCGCCGAGCGTGCCGAGCTCCTTGCCGTTCCGATCGATCCACATCAACCGGCTGCGACGCTCGATCGATTCGGTCGCGTAGGCGAGATCGCCGGTTTGAGAGGCCGAGAAATCGGCCAGCGCGCTGCCTTGCACGTCGATCCGATCGGTCACTGGAAACGCGTCGCCGGCAAACGCCAGTTTGTCCACCGAGAACGGCCGCGCCATCAACGTGCGTTCGTTGACATACAGCATGTAGCCGGCGGCGTATTCGACACGTGACTGAACCGGACCGAGGACGCTGATCTCGGGGCTGTCAATCGAGCCGACCTCGATCGTGCTCGGCCCCTTCGGATCGTTGGAGATGAACAGGAAGTGGCGGCCGTCAGGCAGGAAATTGGGCCAGCCGTTGCCCACCTCCTTGCGGCCCGCGTCCGGCTTGACGGCAACCGTTGGAACGCCTCCCGAGTCGGCCACGCGCCGAATCGGATCGTTCAACTGTCCGTCGAACAGGATCACGCCGCGGCCCCAGGCGCCGTCCGCTCCGCCCGGGCAATCGCAGATCATCTGGGTCGGGCCGCCGTCAGCCGCCACCTTCTTCAGCTGACCGCCGGCAAAGAACGCCAGGTAACGGCTGTCCGGGGACCAGAATGGTCGGCCCACGCCGTCGGTACTCTCGAGGTGAGTCGCATCGAACGACGCCACCGGCCGCACCCAGATCGATCGCTTGCCCTGCAGGTCGACGCCGACGAACGCGATCTTCCGGCCGTCGGGAGAGATTCGCGGCCACTCGAGCGACACATCCTTGGGTGGAGCGAACGAAAAGCGCACCAGATCGGGACGTGCTTCGTGCACGGTGAGCAGGCGGGCACCGAGTGCGAGGGCGATGACGCCCATGACGCCGGCCGCGATCCAGGCGCCGCGCTCGCGCGATTTCCTGCGCGCGACGACCGGCACCGGCGCACCGATCTGCGATCCACCATCGGCGATCCATTTCAGTTCCGCGGCCAGATCCTGCGCCGTCTGCCAGCGATCATCGGGATCCTTGGCCAGGCATTTCTGGATCACTCGTTCCAGCGCCGGCGGTGTCATCGGTTGCACCGTCGAAATCGGTGGCGGCGTCCCCGCCATGATCGCGCTGATCAGGCTTGCCTGGCTCTTGCTCTCGAACGCCTTGCGGCCGGTGACGGCTTCGTACAGCAGCGCGCCGAACGCAAAAATGTCCGTGCGGGCATCGGCGTCACGGCCTTCGAGCTGCTCGGGCGACATGTACTGAAATGTGCCGAGTACGGTGCCGGCCTGCGTCAGTGCTTTCTGATGCTGCGTCGGCAGAAACGACACCGACGAGCCCGTTCCAGTCGGAGCGTCCATCCGCGCCAGGCCGAAGTCGAGCAGCTTCGCACCCGACTTGGTCAACATGACATTGGCCGGTTTCAGATCGCGGTGGATGATGCCCTGACGGTGCGCTTTGCCCAACGCGTCGGCGATCTCGGTGCCGAGCCGGAGTACCTGATCGAGCGGAAGCGGACCCTTGGTCAGCCGGTCTTCGAGCGACTCGCCTTCGACCAGCTCCATGACCAGGAAATCGACGCCGTCCTGGCGGCCGACGTCGTAGAGCATGCAGATGTTCGGGTGGTTGAGCGCCGACACCGCCCGCGCTTCGCGTTCGAAGCGGTCGCGCCGTTCCGCGTCCTCAGCGACCGATGACGGCAGCACCTTGATCGCGACGGTCCGATCGAGGCGCGTGTCGCGCGCGCGGTAGACCTCGCCCATCCCGCCGGCGCCGAGCGCCGACAGCACCTCGTACGGACCAAGCCGCGATCCGGGCGAAAGAGTCATCAGGCCGGGAATTATAGCTGTTGGCCGATGGTTCGCACGGCGTCGATGAGGCGGTCGATGTCCTCGCGCCGGCTGCGGTGGTTGACGATGCAGGCGCGCAGGACGAAGCGGTGGCGGAGTTCGGTGCTCGTCAGGAAGGCTTCGCCTCCCAGCTGGAGGCGCTCCAACAGCCGTTTGTTCAGCGCGGCAATCGCGGCTTCGTCGGTGAGCACGGCATTATGGAACCGGAAACACACGACGCTCAGGCTCGGCGGCGCCATCAATTCCAGGTCGGGGGCACTGCGGACGCGTTCGGCGAGGTAGCGGGCGAGGCCGATATTGTCCTCAATCGCCTCCTTGTAGCCGTCGAGTCCGAATTCCTTCATCGCCATCCAGACTTTCAACGCGCGAAAGCCGCGCGTCTGCTGGAATCCGTACTCGCTGAACCAGGGCAGCCCGCCGACGCCGTGCTGGTTCCCGTCGGTCCGCAGATACGGCGCGACCAGGCTGAAGGTCGCGCGCATCGCTTCCGCGTCGCGCACCATGACCAGGCCCGCCTCGACCGGCACGAACATCCACTTGTGCGGGTCGAGAGCGACGCTGTCTGCTCGCCCGATCGTTGCGAGCGGCCCGGCATACTGAGAAGAGAGAATCGCCGGGGCACCGTACGCCGCGTCGACGTGCATCCAGACCTCGTGGCGCCGGCAGACGCCCGCGATCGCCTCGAGGTCGTCGATCGCTCCGGTGTTGGTGCTGCCTGCGGTGGCGACCACCGCGATCGGCTGCACGCCGCGCGCGACGTCGTCTTTCAGCGCCGATTCGAGCGCGTCCACGCGCATCCGGTAATCGCTGTCTGCGGGAATCGTGCGGATCGCGGTCTGGCCGAAGCCGAGCAGCTCGATCGCTTTGCGGACGCACGAGTGCGCCTCAGTGGACAGGTAGAACGCAAAGGGACGGGGCGCCTGACGAAGTCCCGCCTGGCGGACATCGACTCCACTCTTCAGGTGTCGCGCCACCGCCAGCCCCGTCATCGTCGCCATCGATCCGCCACTGACGAGCAGGCCCATGCTCGACGAGGGGAAGCCAAGCAGATCCCGGAACCAGTGCAGCACCTCGCGTTCGACGTAGATGGCGGCGTGATTGCCGCCGGCGCAACTGGGATTCATCGCCGCCGCGAGGGCGTCCGCGAAAATCCCCATCACCGCCGGCGGCGAATTCACCCAGCCCCAGAAACGCGGATGGCCGTTGCCGAACGGATACGGTTCGATCCGCTCGGAGAATTCCCGGAGAATGTGTTCGGGCGAACTGCCGTGCCGTGGCGCCGTTTCAGCGAGAAACGCGTTGGCGACTTCGCCCGGCACCGGGCGGAATGCGGGCTGCTCGGGCAGTCCGGACAGGTGCTCGGCGATCAGATCGACGACCAGATAGCCGATGCGGCGAATCTCGTCGGCGGTCCATTCCCTGGACATATTGTGGTCGGTCGCGACGCCGGCGCGAGCGAACCCGCGTCAGGCCGACCTGGCCAGCAGGACCTGCGCGCCGCCCGGGTCCTGCATGATTTCGCCGTGTTGGCTCATGTCGAGGCCCATCACTTCCTGCTCCTCTGACACTCTCAGCGGGATGATCAGGTCCGTGATCTTGTAGAGCAGATACGAGCCGGCGAACGAGAAGGCCGCGACGAAGATCAACGCGCCGCAGTGCAGCAGGAACGTGTAGGCATGGCCGGACATCAAGCCGACGTCCTTCGCGAAGAGCCCGGTCATCAACATGCCGACCATTCCGCCGACGCCGTGACAGGGGAACACGTCGAGCGTATCGTCGAGCGTCGAGGCGTTCTTCCAGTGCACCATCAGGTTCGAGATGACGGCGGCGCAACTGCCGATGAAGATGCTCTCGCCGACCGTCACGTACCCGGCTGCCGGCGTCACCGCGACCAGGCCGACCACCGCGCCGACGCAGGCGCCGAGCGCGGACGGTTTATGGCCGCGCATCTGGTCGAAGAAAATCCAGGCGAGCGCCGCTGACGCCGATGCGGTGTTGGTGGTCGCGAATGCCATCGCCGCCTGGCCCGAGGCAGCGAGCGCCGATCCGGCGTTGAAACCGAACCAGCCGAACCAGAGCATGCCGGTGCCGAGGATCACGAACGGAATATTGGCCGGGGTCGTGGCCGCGCGCGCCTGATGCGTCTGGCGCCGGCCGAGCACCATCGCGCCGGCCAACGCCGCGAAGCCGGCCGACATGTGCACGACCGTGCCACCGGCGAAGTCGAGCACGCCCATCTTGTGCAGGAAGCCGTCCGGATGCCACGTCCAGTGTGCCAGCGGTGAGTAGACGAAGATGCTGAACAGGCAGATGAACAGCATGTAGCTGGAGAAGCGAACCCGTTCGGCAAACGAACCGGTGATGAGAGCGGGCGTGATGATCGCGAACTTGAGCTGGAAGAGCGCAAACACCAGCAGCGGAATGGTGGGCGCCAGATCGGGATGGGTCTGTGTGCCCACGCCGGAAAACATGAAGAACGTCAGCGGGTTGCCGATCAGTCCGTGGAAGCTCGTGCCGAACGCCAGGCTGAAGCCGACGGCGATCCAGAGAATCGAAATGATCCCCATCGCCACAAAACTCTGAAGCATCGTCGAGACGACGTTCTTGGTGCTGACCATGCCGCCGTAGAAAAAGGAGAGGCCGGGCGTCATCAACAGGACGAGGCCGGTTGCCGTCAGCATCCAGGCCGTGTCGCCCGAGTTGACCGGGCCGCCGGTGACTGCCTGAGCCGCGGGATGGACGAATGCGCCCGCGAGACTGACCGCTCCGATCAAAATGAACGGCAGCGCCGAAAATTGCCGCATTCGGCCGGTTGTGCTTCGTACCGTGTCCAGGGTCATTCGCCTCTTCCTCCGTGGCTCGTGATGTTACCAGAAACGTGCAAATTAGACATAAATTGGACGACTAGAGCCCTTCCGATAGCACGAAGTATGTAGATTGCTCTCGTTTGTATGCTTCTTTGGCACGTTTTCAGGATCAGTAGGCGTGGGTCCAGACGTGGTTCGCTCGTACGGGCAGCGAGGCGACGCGTGAACCTGCGTGGTACGATGGGGTTTTCCCCGGGGACCGAGTTCGAGTCCCTCCGCGAGGACAATCCTGATGCCTAGCGCCAATAGTTTCGGTACGCAGACCGCGTTGACGGTCGGCGGCCGCACTCGTCAGATGTTCAGTTTGCCGGCGCTCGAAAGGGCCGGGTTCCCGCAGGTTTCGCGAATGCCGTTCTCGATGAAGATCCTGCTCGAGAACGTGCTTCGCTGTGAGGACCGCCGCTTCGTCAAGGCGGCAGACATCGCGGCGCTCGCGACCTGGGATCTGAAGAGCGGCGCTCAGCGCGAGATCTCGTTCGCACCGGCGCGCGTGCTGCTCCAGGATTTCACCGGCGTCCCCGCGGTCGTGGATCTCGCGGCGATGCGCGACGGGATCAAGCGCCTCGGCGGCGATCCGAACCGCGTCAACCCGCTCCAGCCGGTCGAACTGGTGATCGATCACTCGGTCCAGGTGGACTATTTCGGCATGGCCAATGCGTTTCAGCTGAACGCCGAGCTCGAGTTTTCGCGCAACAAGGAGCGCTACGAGTTTCTTCGCTGGGGCCAGGACGCCTTCCGGAACTTCCGCGTCGTGCCGCCTGACACCGGCATCGTTCACCAGGTGAACCTCGAGTACCTGGCGCGCGTGGTGATGTCCGCTGAAACGCCCGACGGCTCGTTCTGTTTCCCGGACACACTTGTCGGCACCGACTCGCATACGACGATGGTGAATGGCCTGGGCGTGATGGGCTGGGGCGTCGGCGGCATCGAAGCCGAAGCGGCGATGCTCGGGCAGCCGATCTCGATGCTGATCCCGCAGGTGCTCGGTTTCCGTCTCGTCGGCGCGATGCTCGAGGGCGCGACTGCGACCGACCTGGTGCTGACCATCACCGAAAAGCTGCGCAAGCACGGTGTCGTCGGCAAGTTCGTGGAGTTCTTCGGGCCCGGCCTCGAGCATCTGACCATCGCCGACCGCGCGACGCTCGGCAACATGTGTCCGGAATACGGCGCGACGATTGCGATTTTCCCGATCGATGACATGACGCTCGACTACCTGCGGCTGACCGGACGCGACGCCGATCAGGTGGCGCTGGTCGATGCCTACGCGAAGGCGCAGGGCATGTTCCGTCGAGCCGGCGATCCCGATCCGATTTATACCGAGATCATCGAACTCGATTTGTCATGCGTGGAACCGAGTCTGGCTGGCCCGAAGCGTCCTCAGGATCGCGTGTCGTTGAAACAGGCCAAGAGCAGTTTTCAGGCCGCGCTCGGCGGCATGCAGGCGGCGATCAAGAAGGCGCCCGCCGCGACGGTTGCGCCGCCTGCGGCGCCGGCGTCAGCAGCGGCTGCCATGACCAGCGAAGGCGGTGTCGCGGTTGCCGCTGTCGCGGAAACCAAGCCGGAAGCGTGTTTAATCGATCACGGATCGGTCGTGATCGCGGCGATCACCAGCTGCACGAACACCTCGAACCCGAGCGTGATGATCGCGGCAGGACTGGTCGCCAAACGTGCCGTCGAGCGTGGGCTGAAGCGTAAGCCGTGGGTCAAGACCAGTCTTGCGCCAGGCTCGAAAGTCGTGACCGAGTACTTGCGCAGCGCGGGACTCGACACCTACCTCGACGCGCTGGGATTCAATCTGGTTGGCTACGGCTGCACGACCTGCATCGGCAACAGCGGCCCGCTGCCTGAGGAAGTGTCCGCCGAGATTGAATCGCGCAACCTCGTGGTCGCGTCGGTGCTCAGCGGTAATAGAAATTTCGAAGGTCGCATCCAGCAGCAGGTGCGCGCGAACTACCTGGCGTCGCCGCCGCTGGTGGTTGCTTACGCCCTGGCCGGGCGGATGACGCTAGATCTCACCACCGAACCGCTCGGTACCGATCAGGCCGGCGCTCCCGTCTTCCTCCGTGAACTGTGGCCGACCGAGCGCGAGATTCAACAGACCATGTTGGCGTCGGTGACCTCAGAAATGTTCCGTGAGCAGTACGCGGATGTGTTCAGAGGCGACGATCGGTGGAGGCATCTGCAGGTGCCGACCGGCGACCGTTTCGCGTGGGAGCCCGATTCCACCTACATTCGAAATCCGCCGTTCTTCGAACACATCACGATGGAGACCACGCCGGTCACCGACATCACCGGCGCCCGCGCGCTGGCGATGCTCGGCGACAGCATCACGACTGATCACATCTCACCGGCCGGGTCGATCAAGAAAGACAGTCCGGCCGGCAAGTACCTGATCGAGCACGGTGTGCAGCCCAACGATTTCAACTCCTACGGTGCACGCCGCGGCAACCACGAAGTGATGATGCGCGGTACGTTCGCGAACATCCGCCTGCGCAATCAGCTCGCGCCGGGCACCGAAGGCGGCTGGACGACGTATCAGCCAGCCGGCGAGGTGATGTCGATTTACGACGCCGCGATGAAATACAAGGATGCCGGGGTGCCGCTCGTCATCATGGCCGGCAAGGAATACGGATCCGGGTCATCGCGCGACTGGGCGGCGAAAGGGACGCTGCTGCTTGGTGTCCGCGCCGTGATCGCCGAGAGCTTCGAGCGGATCCATCGCAGCAACCTCGTCAACATGGGCGTGCTGCCGCTCCAGTTCGAGGCCGGCGCGTCCGCGACGTCGATCGGCGTCACCGGGCGAGAGCAGTTCGAGCTGACCGGCATCGCTCAGGGACTCAAGCCGGGAGGGCTGATCACCGTTCGGGCCATCGGCGCCGACGGCAAAACGATCGAGTTCCAGGCAGTCGCGCGAATCGATACGCCGGAAGAACTGGTCGCGTTCCGGCACGGCGGAATCCTTCCATACGTGCTACGTCAGCTGGTTGGAAAAGCAGTGAACTGACGTCTCACGACGTCAATGGCTAAGGGCTTATGGCTAATGGCTATGGTAGATCGACCCACCATTTGCCCATAGCCATCAGCCATTAGCCATTAGCCATGACGGGCAAGCATCCGACAGCCATGAAGAGCGAGCCTATGGCGAGCGAGCTTACGGCGAGCGCGATCAAGGCGCGAGCCCGCGAACTCGGCTTTGAGGCCGTGGGAATCGCGCCGGCGGCGGCTCACCCAGAGCTTGCCTTCTATCGTGAATGGCTGGAGCGCGGCTTCGCCGGCGAAATGGCCTACCTCCACCGGACGGCCGAGCGGCGTGCCGACGTCCGCCACGTCGTCCCCGCCGCGCAGACTGTGATCATGACCGGTACGGTCTACAACACCGACCGTCCGTACTCGACCGAAAGCCGCGATCCCCAGCAGGCACACATCGCGCGTTACGCCTGGGGCGATGATTACCACGACGTCATCGGCGGGCGTCTCGAAACGCTGCTGGCCTGGATGCGCGCACAGATGCCCGAGCCGTTCGAGGCGCGGGCCTATGTCGACACCGGCCCGGTGCAGGAACGCGTCTACGCGCAGCACGCCGGACTTGGCTGGATCGGCAAGAACACCTGTGTCATCAACCCCGAGCTCGGATCGTGGATGTTCCTCGGCGCAATCATCTGCAGCCTGCCACTCGCGGTCGATCCGCCCTCGCTCGACCAGTGCGGCAGTTGCACGCTGTGCATCGAAGCGTGTCCGACGCACGCGATCGTCGCGCCGGCCGTGCTCGATTCGACGCGGTGCATTTCCTACCTGACAATCGAACTCAAAGACTCGATTCCCGAGGACCAGCGGCCCGGCGTCGGCACACACGTCTACGGCTGCGATGTCTGTCAGGAAGTCTGTCCCTGGAATTTGCGGGCACCACGGTCTGACGATCCGGCCTGGCAGCCGCGCGCCGCGTGGGATCGTGTCGATCTGTTGAGCCTCGCCGCCCGCACGGACGATGAGCTGGCAGAGGCGTTACGGGGTAGTCCGATGCGCCGAACCAAGGTACGAGGTTTGCGACGCAACGTTGCCGTGGCGATCGACAATGCCGAGGCGGCCGACCGGTAACGACGCGGCCAAGCTCGTCCCCAGGCGGCCGACGCTGAAGGCGACACGCGCGGCAGCAGGGAACTGTCGCGCGTGTGACCTGTGGAAACGCGCGACCCAGACGGTGTTCGGTGAAGGGTCGGCGACCGCCACGCTGATGCTGATCGGCGAACAGCCGGGCGACGCGGAAGATCTCAGCGGTCATCCCTTTGTCGGACCGGCCGGGCAGTTGCTGGACCGCGCTCTCGCGGCTGCAGGAATCGACCGAGCCGCGGTCTACGTCACCAACGTGGTCAAGCATTTCAGCTGGGAACCGCGCGGCAAGCGCCGTATCCACAAGAAGCCTCGCATCAGCGAAACGCAGGCCTGTCGTCCGTGGCTGGATGTCGAGATCGCGCTGGTGAAGCCACGGGCCATCATTTGTCTCGGCGCGACCGCCGCGCAGACCCTGCTCGGCCGTGACTTCAAGGTCACCGCGCATCGCGGCGAGTTCGTGGCGTCGCCACTGGCCAGTCTTGTGCTTGCCACCGTACATCCGTCAGCCATTCTTCGTCAGACCGACCGCGAGGCACGCGAACAGGAGATGGAGCGCCTCATCGCTGACTTGCGCTCCATGGCGCGAGCGTTATCATTGAGGTGATGGCTTCGTCGCTCGCGCCGATTTTTCTGCTGTCGATGCCGCAGCTGAAGGATCCGAACTTCAACCGCACCGTCGTACTCCTCTGCAAACACAGCGAAGAGGGCGCGTTCGGCCTGGTGATCAACCGACCGCTTCTGACCAGCGGCACGGTGACCGTCAAACTCGATCCACCGGTGTCCACCGATCGCGAACTCGAGATCTGGGTCGGCGGTCCGGTCGAACCGCATCGCAGCTGGATCCTGGTGGGACAGGAGCCAGACGAGGCCGAGGACCTGCGCGGCATGCGCGTCGCCGACAACCTCTATCTTTCGACGTCGCCCGAATTGCTGCGACGTCTCCTCGAACCCTCTCCACCGCCGATGGCACGCCTCATCGTCGGCTACTCGGGATGGGGTCCCGGTCAGCTCGAAGCGGAACTCGATGAGTCGTCGTGGTTGATCAGCGATGTCGATCGCGACCTGATTTTCCACACACCGTCCGATCAGCTCTGGGAAGCCGCTATTCGCCGCCTCGGCGCCGATCCGGCGGCGTTGCACATGTCACGCGGCGTTCACTGACCGCCCTCGAGGCGGTGCGGTAGGCCGGCTGTTCACAATCAATATCGCAACGCCGATTGACGTGACCCTGGTTGAACCCGACGCGGGGGACTCGCCGGCACGGTAGACTGGGCCCATGTCGAAGATCTCGAGCGGCGTCGTGCTGGCCGGGTGCGCGATCGCGGTCGCGTTGGTCAGCGCTCAGGAGTCGTCCATGCCGGATACGCAGAAGTTGCAGGCCATGGCCGCGCGTTTTGCGCCGACCGAGATCAGCGCGGACGTCTCGAAGCTCACGGACGCCGACCGCCGCGTCCTCGCCAAGCTGGTCGAGGCGTCGAAAATCATCGACGCGTTGTTCCTGCGCCAGGTCTGGTCCGGCAACGAGTCGATGCTGCTCGATCTGGCCCGTGATCAGTCGCCCGCCGGTCGCGCACGGCTGCACTACTTCCTGATCAACAAGGGACCGTGGTCGCGGATCGATCACAACCTGCCGTTCGTGACGGGCGCGCCGGCGGAGAAGCCCGCGGCGGCAAACTTCTATCCGGACGGTGCCTCCAAGGCTGAGGTCGAGAAGTGGATCGAGTCGCTGCCCGACGCCGAGAAGGCGCGCGCCACCGGCTTCTTCACCGTGATTCGCCGCGCCGCCGGCGGCGGCTTTGTGATCGTGCCCTACAACGTCGAGTATCAGCCCGAGCTGGCTCGCGCCGCGCGTTTGCTGCGCGAGGCCGCGCAGCTGACGGCCGAGCCGACCCTCAAGTCGTTCCTCACCAAGCGCGCCGACGCGTTTCTTTCGAACGATTACTACGAGAGCGACGTCGCGTGGATGGAACTCAAGGGCGCGATCGAGCCGACCATCGGGCCGTACGAAGTCTACGAAGACGAGTTCTTCAACTACAAGGCGGCCTTCGAATCCTACGTCACGATTCAGGACGATGCCGAGACGGCCAAGCTGCAGAAGTTCGCGGCGCAGCTGCAGGACATCGAGGACAACCTGCCGATCGATCCGAAGTATCGCAACCC
>DASXGC010000330.1:0-2283 GCA_036489235.1 Vicinamibacterales bacterium | reverse complement strand
GCGGATGCTGTACTGCCTGCTCGATGGCCATGCCCGCACCAGCACCGAGCTCTCCGTCGTCGGCGAGGTGAGCCCGTCGACTGCCAGCGTGCACCTCGGCCGGTTGAAGGACGAGCAGCTGGTGATGATGGTCTCGCAGGGAAAGCATCGCTACTACCGCCTGAACGGCGAACAGGTGGCCGACGCGTTGGAGGCGCTCAGCGTGATCGCGAATCCTCGGCCGCAGCCGTTCGTCCCGCCCGCGCCGAATCGCCTCCGGGTCGCCCGTACCTGCTACGACCATATGGCCGGCACGATCGCGGTGGCCCTGCACGATCGCTTCACCGCGCTCCGCTGGCTGGCTGCGAGTCCGGCCGCCGTCGATGCCTATGAACTCAGCGCCGCCGGCCTCAAGGCGTTCACAACACTCGGGGTCGACCTCGAAACTATGCGATCGCTACGTCGCCGTTTCGCGTTCGCGTGTCTCGACTGGAGCGAACGCCGCCCGCATCTCGGCGGCGCGCTGGGCGCCGCTGTTCTGAGTATCGCGCTCAAGCGCAATTGGGTGGTTCAGGATCTCGACAGTCGCGCCCTGGCGGTCACCGCCGCCGGTCATCGCGAGTTCAAGTCCCGCTTCGGGGTTTAGTTAAATTCTTTGCCAAACGCCAAGCGGTCTGCTATTCCTAGTCCCGCCACAGCGACACCGAATAAGGATTCGGTTGTGAAGGAGCGGCAACCACCATGGCGATTCACCTCGATCATGTGTCGATCAGCTCGCCAAACCTGCTCTACGGCGCTCATCGTCTCCGCCAGGAGAGCACACTGAGCTTTTACGACGGCGGCCACTTCGAGAACGGTGACCACGCCACCCACGTCTTCCCGCTCGGCGACAACACCTACCTCGAACTGAACGGCATCGTCAGCGCCGAATCGGTGGCCGACCCGAAGAATCGTCCTTGGTGGTACGACAAGGTGCGAACCGTCGGCGAGTGTTTCACCGGCGTCGGCTTTCGCGTTGACACGCTCGAGGAACTCGAGGCGATCGCGAAGAACAAGCACTACACCATCGCCCAAGCCCCGATTTCGCGCGTCTGGCCCAACGGCTACGTGATGCGCGCGCGCTCCGCTCCCAGTGCGCAGACCACCTCGGCGAAGGGATTGCCGAACTGGTACTGGTTCGAGGATCTGCCGATGCATCCGAGCGGTCAGCCGCCGTTCAGCTGGCCGAGCATCACGCGGCCTGACGGCTTCGCATGGATCGAAGTTGGCGGGAGCGAAAAGCAGATGTACGACTGGCTGGAAATGCCGGTTGGCAGCGTCCCGTTCAAGTTCAACGGCAAGCCGCCCGGCGTCTACGCTGTCGGCGTTAAGAAGATGAAGGGCGGCGAGATCGTGATCCGTCGGCCTTCAGCGACCGACCATTAGCACGGGGCTCAAATATGAATGCTGACAATCTCGAGAGCGCGGCGACAGACAGGAGAGTCAGTCGCCGGTGGCTGTTGCGCAGCACGGCCAACCTGACGGCCGGCCTGGTCGCGGTCGGGAAGATCAACGCGATCGACACCTCCTCGTCTGAAGCGACGTCCGTGGACGCCGCTCGCGTGGACGCTGTGGTCGCGCCCGATCACGACGCTGCAACCGGCGAGATCTTCGATCGCGATCGTCATCATCACTGGGACACGGTGTAGGGCGATGGCTGCAATCCTCGATCACGTCCACATCGGTTGCGCCAACATCTACACGACGACCTTCGAGCTGACCAAGGCCACGAAGATCGGTCACTACGACGGCGGCTTCACCGGCAACGCCAGCGTCGGCCAGAAGACGATGCCGCTCGGCGGAACGGCGTATCTCGAAATCGAGAGCATCGTCGATCCGTTCGCGACCGCAGACGCGATGACGCGGCCTTGGTGGTACAAGCGCGCGGTCGCGATGAAGTCGGCGATCTTCAGCGGCGTCTGCCTGCGAGTGAATACGATGGACGAACTCCGTGAGGTGGCGAAACGCAACGGAGGGGCAGTTCGCGCCAAAGCGTCGATCCGCACGCCACCCGAAGGCGTCACGGCAAAGTTCTGGGACGCGCCCTTCGGGACGAGCTCACCTGATCCATGGGAAACAGGGAAGCCGACCTGGTGCTGCTGGGAAGAACGCCTCTACGCGCACCCGAGCGGCCAGCCGATCGTCAACGCGCCAGGGCTGGTCGAACCGGGCGGCGTCGCCTGGCTCGAGATGGGCGGCACCAAGGCAAAGATGCAGGAGTGGCTGGGACAGAATCCCGACGATCTCCGGATCAAGTTCAACGGC
>DASXGC010000245.1:0-2001 GCA_036489235.1 Vicinamibacterales bacterium | reverse complement strand
TGAAACGACGCCTTGAGAATCGGGTAGATCGACGGGATCAGCGATTGAATCGTGTCGTTCAGCAGATGCGAGACACTGATGGCCGCGAGCACGTTGATAGCCGTCGCACCCGGCGCCTTTGTCGTCCGATGCGCGTGCTCGACCGCCAACGTCATCTGTGCCTAGTGTCCTGAGTCAGAGATTCGTGAAACAAATAGCGATCGGCGGTCGTACTTGGCTACCAGGAGGACACGCCGATGCGACTGGGCCGACCCGTCCCGCCGATTGTGCTGACGACTGACGAACGAGAGACCCTCGAGCGCTGGGCGCGCCGCCCGACCACGGCGCAGGCGATAGCGTTGCGTGCGCGGTTGGTGCTGCGCTGCGCGGCGGGCGAAACGGCGACCGCGATCGCCCGCGACGTCCACGTGACGAAACAGACGGTCGGCAAGTGGCGCGGCCGATTTGTCGTGCGGCGGTTGGAGGGCTTGCTCGACGAGCCGCGGCCCGGCGTCCCGCGCACGATTACCGATGCCCACGTGGAGCGGGTGTTGACAACGACCCTGGAATCGATGCCCCGCGACGCCACACAGTGGTCCACGCGGAGCCTGGCCCAGCAGTGCGAGATGAGCCAAACGGCGATCGCGCGCATCTGGAAGGCGTTTGCCTTGCAGCCCCATCGGGTGGACACGTTCAAGCTGTCGAAAGATCCGTTGTTCATCGACAAAGTGCGCGACATCGTGGGGCTGTATCTCGATCCGCCCGCGCGCGCGCTGCTCTTGTCGGTCGATGAAAAGAGTCAGATTCAAGCCCTCGATCGCACGGCGCCGCTGTTGCCGATGCGACCGGGCCAGGCCGAGCGCCGGACGCATGACTATGTGCGCCACGGGACGACGTCCTTGTTTGCCGCGCTGGATGTCGCCACCGGTCGCGTCATTGGCGAGTGTCATCGCCGCCACCGCAGTCGCGAGTTTCTGCGCTTTCTCCAAACGATCGACGACACCGTGACGGCGGACCTCGACATCCATCTGATTCTGGACAACTACGGCACGCACAAGACGGCGCAGGTGCGCCGGTGGTTCGCTCGACATCCGCGGTTTCATCCGCACTTCACGCCCACGAGCGCGTCCTGGCTCAATCTGGTGGAACGGTGGTTCGCCACGTTGACCCAGAAACAGATCAAGCGCGGCGCCCACCGCAGCACGCGTGCGCTCGAAACCGCGATTCGCGAGTATTTGGCGATCTCTAACGGGTCACCCAAACCGTTTGTGTGGCACAAAACCGCTGACGAGATCCTCGCCAGCGTGGCGAGATTTTGTCAGCGAATCTCCAACTCAGGACACTAGAAAGGCTCTTCAATAGACGCGCTCTGCGGCGTCAACAACTCCGCGCCGTTCTCAGTGATGTGCATGTCGTCCTCGAGACGGACGCCGAACTCGCCCTTGATGTAAATCCCGGGCTCGTCGCTGAACACCATGCCCGGCTGCAGCGTGAGCGCCTTCTCCCATCCGAACATGTTGTTCTTCACCAGATACGGCCATTCGTGGCCGTCCATGCCCATGCCGTGCCCGAGACGATGGGTGAAGTACTTGAAGCCCGGCCCGTAGCCGTTGTCGACGACAACCTTCCGTCCGGCGGCGTCGATCGCTTCGAGCGGTACGCCCGGGCGCGCGCTCTTGAGAGCCGCAGTCTGCGCCTGGTGCACGATGTCGAACACCTTCTTCATCTTGTCGGTGGCCTTGCCGAGGACGAACGTGCGCGTGATGTCCGACTGATAGCCCTCGACCGTGCAGCCATCGTCGATCATGATGATCGTGCCTTCGCGGATGGTCTGAGGCGTGATCGATCCGTGCGGCAGCGCCGTGTACTCGCCGACCTGGATGCTGGCGAAGCCAGGGAACCCGAGGCGGCTGTAGCCGGCGCCAATCAAGCTGCTGACGTCGTTCTGCGTCATCCCCGGCTTCAGCGCTTTGAATACCGCTTCGTAGCATTTCAGTGTCGCCTGGCTCGCGACCCGCATCA
>DASXGC010000239.1:0-19981 GCA_036489235.1 Vicinamibacterales bacterium | reverse complement strand
CGCTTGGCCGCGTCGGTGCGTTCGACCACGACCATGAAGACGTGCTTGCCGTCGGGCGATAGTTGCAAATCTGATACAGACTGCCGTTCGGCCAGCTCGAACTTCGGCAGCGCATGCGCCTTGGCTTTCTCTTCAGCCTTTTTCTTTTTCTCTTCCTCGACCCGCGTGTGTTCGATCAGCTTGGGCTCTTCGGCCTTGACGAACTTCTGGCTGTCGGTGTCCCTCGGATCGCGCTTGCGCGGCTGCACGTCGGTCAGCTGGGCGATTTCCCCGCTGTCGAGCGGCATCAGAAACAGATTGTTCTCACGCACAAAGGTGACGGCGGCTTCGTGTCGCGCCCAGCGCGGGTTCGATTCGTTGCCGGTGGTCCGGGTGATCTGACGCCGGACGCCCGAGACGGAGTCGAGCAGCACGATGTCGCCCTGGTCCACGAACAGGACCCGGCGATGCGCGCGGTCCCACGCGCCGAAGACCGGGGGCGCGCTGCGTCGCTCCTCGTCTGACAACTGTCGGGGAGCCCCGCCGGCTTTCCCGACCACCCAGGTCGAGGTTTCGTCGTCATCGGCGCGGCGCCATTCGAAATACAGACGGCTCGAGTCGCCGGACCAGCGGAGCCCGCTCGGCGGATAGCCCACCAGTTTCGGCCCGCGCATGATGCTGTCGACCGTCAATTCAAAGCCACTGGAGGCTTTAGCGGCGCCGGGAGCCTTGCCAGGAGCGGGCGGGGCAGGCGAGCCGGCCAGATGAGCCGTCGCCGCCGTCAAGGCCACGATGGCCAATCCGAAGGTCACCCGCTTAGAAATATGCATGCAAAAGTATACAATTCTCTTGAACCAACCGGCCCTGCCGAACGTCTACTGATCAGAACATCACCAGTTTTTTCTTTCTCTTTGATGGAGTCGTCTGCAATGCGCCTGCACCAACCGATTCGCCGCGCCCGAATCGCCTGTCTCACCGCCACCGCCGTTCTCGCGACATCGGTTCCCGGTTTCGCTCAAAGCGGACAGAGTCCACTGATGCAATCGCTGCGAGAAGCGTCAGTCAACGCGGCCGCGCAGATGCAGGACAGCGAAGTCAGGCCCCTCTCGATCGACGAGGCCGTGAAACTGGCGGTCGAGCAGAACCTGGGCATCCGCATCCAGCGGATCGATCCGCAGATCCAGGACACCGGAGTCGCACTGGCGCGCTCGAACTGGGCGCCGAACTTCTCGACTAGCGTCAGCCGCGTCGGCGCCAACCAGCCCGCGCTGGGCATCATTCAACCGAGCTACTCCAACGGCACCAGCAACCTTGGCGTGGGACTCACCCAGTCCGTTCCCTGGGGTGGCGGTAACTACGCGTTGAACTGGAACAGCCAGCGCTTGACGACGACAAACCCGTTCAGCAACTACAGCCCGCAGCTGTATTCCAACCTGCAGTTCAGCTTCACGCAGCCGCTGCTGCGGAATTTTTCCGTCGACCAGATTCGCCAGCAGGTCGGTCTCAGCAAGAAGGTTCGGGATCTGTCGGACGTCAACCTGCAGAGCGTGATCACGCAGACGCTGCGCAACGTCAAGGACGCCTACTGGGACCTTTCCTACTCCATCAACAATCTGAAGGCGGCGCAGGACTCGCTGGCGCTGTCACAGCAATTGCTGAAAGACAATCAGAAGCGCGTCGAGATCGGCACGCTTGCTCCGCTCGACATCGTTCAGGCGCAAGCCGAGGTCGCCAGCAACGAATCGGGCGTGATCGTCGCTGAAGCGCAGATCAAGCAGGCCCAGGACAACCTGCGCACGCTGGTGCTCGATCCCGCGTCGCCCGATTTCTGGACCGTGGTGTTCGATCCGACCGACGCCGCCTCGTTCGCCGCGCAGGCGATCGACGTAGACGCCGCGATCCGCAACGCGCTCGACAAGCGCACCGACCTGCGCGCCGCCAAGAACAGCCTCGATCAGAGCGACATCAACATCAAGTTCTACTCGAACCAGATCAAGCCGGACGTCAACGCGCAGGTGAACTACGGCACGCTCGCCTACGGTGGCACGCAGCTCTCGGCGATCGAGGATCCGTTCGCTGCCGCGGCCGGGCCCAGAACGATCGGCTCGGAGCGCGGCTACGGGTCGGTGCTCGGCGACGTGTTCACCAACGCCTATCCGCAATGGACCGTCGGTGTCCAGATCGGCTACCCGCTTGGCGCCAACACCGCCCACGCCAACCTGGCGCGGGTAAAGCTCGAATACCAGCAGTCGCAGGCGCAGCTGAAGAACCAGGAGATGCAGGTGGCGGCGCAGGTTCGTGCCGCCGGACGCAACGTCACGACCAACCAGAAACGGGTCGAGTCGGCCCGGGTCTCGCGCGAGCTGCAGGAGAGAAAGCTCGAGGCCGAAGAGAAAAAGATGGCCGCGGGCATGTCGTCGACCTTCTTCGTATTCCAGGCTCAGCGCGACCTGTCACAGGCGCGCACCACCGAGATTCAGGCGATCTCGGACTACAACAAGTCGCTGGTGGACTTCGAAGCGGTGCAACAGGTCCCGATCAACGGCAGTGTCAACGCCGTCCAGGTCGCACGATAACCTCACGACTCTGACGGCCGCGCCGGTCTGAGGCCCCGCGCCCGGGGCCTCTGCGCTACACTCCCCGGGTGCCGAAGCTTTCGGCCACGATCGTGGCCAAGAACGAAGCCGCCGATCTCGGCGCGGCCCTCGCATCGCTCGCCTGGGCCGACGAGATCGTGGTCGTGGACTCCCACAGCACCGACAACACCGTCGCCATCGCCCGCCAGTTCACCGATCGGGTCGTCGTCCAGGACTGGCTCGGACACATCGAGCAGAAAAATTTCGCCGCATCCCTGGCCAGTCACGACTGGATTCTGTCGGTCGATGCCGACGAGCGGGTGACGCCCGAACTGGCCGCGGAAATCCAAACCCTGATGGCCGGCGATCCCCGCGACCGGGCCTTCCGCATCCCGCGGGTCACCTCTCATCTCGGGCGCTGGATCCGGACCACGGACTGGTTTCCAGACTACCAGCATCGGCTCTACGATCGACGCACGGCGCGCTGGACCGGCCGCTACGTGCACGAGGCGCTTGCCGTCAGCGGTTCGGTCGGAGTGCTGCGCGGCGAACTGCAGCACTATGCCTACCGCGACATCGCCGATCACCTCGAAACCATCGACCGTTATACGACCTATGCCGCGCGCCAGATGGACGAAGATGGCCGGCGCGCCGGACTCCTGCAGCTGGCCGGGCATCCACCGCTGGCATTCCTTCGCAACTACCTGGCGCGAGGCGGAGTCCGTGACGGTATTCCCGGCTTCATCATCTCGTCGATGAACGCCTATTACGTGTTCCTCAAGTTTGCGAAATTATGGGAACTGCAACACCGAACAGCGATTGACCACAAAGCCACGCCAATCGCACCGGGCACCGGTGGTTCGAAGGACACCAACTCGTGATGCGGGCCGAGCCGTAACGTGTTTTCACTGCACGTCGACACCGCCCGAACCTGGCGCGGCGGCCAGAATCAGGTGCTGCTGACGGTCAACGGATTGCGATCGATCGGCGAACGAGCTGCGCTGGTCGCCCACCCTGACGGCGAGCTGCGGCGCCGGGCCGAAGAAGGCCTCGATCTGATTCCCATCGCGCCGCGCTCGGAGATGGATCTGCCGGCGGCGTGGAAGTTCTCGAGACTGCTCAAGCGGCTTCAGCCGGACGTGATTCACGCTCACGATCCGCACGGCGTCGCGTTCGCGTCGCTCGCGCTGTCGCTCGGGTCAGGCAGCCGCGCTCCAATACGGCCGCCGGCGCTGGTCGCGGCGAGACGTGTCGATTTTCACCTGAAGGGCAATTCGTTTTCGCGCTGGAAATACCGGCAGGTGGACCGCTTCATCGCCGCGTCGGAAGCGATCCGCCTGATGCTGGTGGCCGATGGCATCGAGGACGAACGAACGGTCACCGTTCACGAAGGGATCGACGTCGATCACATTCTCGCGGCGCCGCCGGTCAACGTCCACGAGGCGCTCTTTCTCCCGCATGGCGCGGCGGTCGTCGGCAACGTCGCCGCCCTGGTGCCGCACAAGGGTCAGCGCTACCTGATCGACGCTGCCCGTCTCGTGGTGCAGCAACTGCCGGACACGCGCTTCGTCATCTTCGGTGAAGGCGAACTGCGCGAGCATCTCGAAAAGCAGGTCCACGATTACCATCTCGAGAAGCACGTACTGCTGCCCGGCTTCCGCACCGACGTGATCGGCTGCATCAAGAGCTTCGATCTGTTCGCGATGAGCTCGGTGACGGAAGGGCTCGGCACCTCTCTGCTCGACGCGATGGCCTGCGGCCGCCCGATCGTCGCCACTCGCGCCGGCGGTATTCCCGAGATCGTCGACGACGAGGTGACCGGGTTGCTCGTCGCACCACGCGATCCTCACGCGATGGCCGACGCGATCGTCCGGGCGCTGAAGGACCCGGTGCTGCGCCACCGCATGGGCGGAGCGGGCTTCGATCGCGTGCGAGATCGATTCACCGTCGAGCGGATGGTCGCGGAAACGGCCGCGGTCTACCAGCAGGTTTCGAGCGTAAAGTCGCGCGGCTCAGCGGCCAACCCTGGACGCTCCGCGCTCAAAGCTCAGCGCTGAGGGTTGCGCGACGAGCGTCGAGCCTTGCGGACACGCTGTCGAGGCCGGCAGGCGCCCCGCAGCGGACACTGCGCATCCGCCTGCGGCCGGCTGAATCCGCACGCGTTCATCATCCCGAGGTGACAGACCGAGAAGTCGTACTTGACCGGATCGTCCGGATCAAGACGACGCAGCGACCGCGTGACGTCGCGCGCCATGCGCCAGCCTGGACTGGTGTAGGTGGTGAGACGCAGGCAGCGGCCGACCCGGATCACGTGCGTATCGAGCGGCACAATCAACCGCGAGGGCGACACCCGACGCCATACGCCAAGATCCAGGGCATCCCGCCGGACCATCCACCGCAGGAACAGGTTCAGGCGCTTGCAGCCCGATCCAGCCGACGGCCGCGGAAAAAAGTAGCCGACGCCGGCCCGCTTCGGCACGCGGCGGTACACGGCCTTCAGGTCCAGCGCCAGCGCACGCATCGAAAAGCTGTCGAGCGCGTCCGCGACGTCCTCCGCGGATGGATCGTCGCCCTCGAGGAAAAATCCCTCGATCGAGCCGGCGCGGTCGATCATCTGACGCATCACCCAGAGCAGGGCGACGATGTCCGCTTCGCGGATCCAGCGGTGGACAATGCCATCGAAGGCGGCGCGGTCGCGCACCGGATCGAAGGCTCGGACGTATGCGGCCGGCGCCGGTCCCATCACCGCCAGCACCCGTTCGATCGACTGCAGGACACTCGCGACCCGACCGAACGCCAGCGCCGCCGCGATAAAGGCAACGACCTCGCGATCGTCATCACGGGTAAAGCGCCGTACGATCTGGATCGGATCGGTGGCAGAGTCAGCGTGATTGAAGTTCGAGTAGAGACGGTCGAGGACTGGTTTCAATTCGATCATCTGCGACTATCATTCTGACATGTCGCGATCGATTGTGAAGGTCGCCGCCGGCATCGTGATGCTGGCGGCGATGACCTGCGCCGGCTTGTACCTGTATCTCAGACAATCCCTCCCGCAAATCGACGGACAGCTCAAAGTCGACGGGCTTACCGCGCCGATCGAGATCATCCGGGACCGGGACGCGATTCCCCACATCTTTGCAGCGACCAGGAACGACGGTCTGTTTGGTCTCGGCTACGTTCACGCTCAGGATCGTCTGTGGCAGATGGAATTGCAGCGCCGCATCGGGCACGGACGCCTCTCGGAGGTTCTGGGCGAGGCAGCCCTGCCCCAGGATCGCTTTCTGCGGACGGTCGGCTTCAGCCGCGCGGCATATTCGGCCTGGACCGCGATGCCGGACTGGGCCAGGGACGAGACCAACGCGTACATTGCAGGCATCAATGCCTTCATCGCCACGCATCATGGCAGCTCTCTTCCCCCGGAATTCTCGCTGCTTCGCTTCGAGCCCGAGCCCTGGACCGGCCCCGACGTCGTCGTCTGGGTGAAGATGATGGCCTGGGACCTGAGTGGAAACTACAACTTCGAGTTGCTGCGGCACGACCTGACGCTGAGAGTTGGATCGGAGCGGATGGCGCAGTTGATGTTGCCGTATCCTCCGGGTGGACTCAGCATGATCAAGTGGCCGCCTGGACCGGCCGGGGCGGACGAGCCGGATCGGTCTGATTGGCCGGGGAAGTCCAGACTGCCTCACGTTCGCACAACGAACGAGTCTGGTGCGTCGTTCGGATCGGCCGGATTCCTGGCCGCTGCTTTTTCGGAAGCGCTGAACGCAGGCACGCCGGTGGTTCGCGATTTCCTGCGTGATTCGATCTCGGAGGGGCTGGGATCCAACAACTGGGTCGTCGATGGAACGATGACTGCGTCGCGACTGCCGTTGCTGGCGAACGACCCACACCTTGGCGCGCGCCTGCCATCGACGTGGTACCTCGCCCACGTATCAGCTGGCGGTCTCGACGTCGTCGGCGCCACGCTGCCCGGTACGCCGGCGGTAGCGCTCGGACGGAATCGATTCATCGCCTGGGGCGCTACGAGTGTCGATGCCGACGTCCAGGACCTGTACCGCGAACACCTGAATCCCGCCGGAACGACATTCGAGTTTCGCGGCGCCGAGGAGCCGATCACGATCGTGCCGGAGACGATCGCGGTCAAGGGCGGTGCGCCGGTGACGATCGATGTTCGGATCACGCGACACGGTCCGCTGGTGTCCGACGCGATCAACTACATCAACGCGACCTCGAAGCTGTCGCCCAGGCCGCCGCAGGTGGAACCGCTCGCGCTGCGCTGGACCGCGCTCGACAGCACCGACGAAACGCTGTCCTCGTTCCTGAAGCTCAACGAGGCGCGCGACTGGGCCCAGTTCACCGACGCGCTTCGCACATTCGTCACGCCGTCGCAGAATTTCGTCTACGCCGACGTCAACGGTCACATCGGCTACTACCTGCCGGGGCGGATTCCGGTTCGCGCGTCCGGAGACGGCTCAATCCCGACGGACGGATGGCGCGGTGAAACGGAGTGGACAGGCTCGGTACCGTTCGACGATCTGCCACACGTCTTCGACCCGCCCGAACACTTCATCGTTACCGCCAACAACCGGCCGGCGCCACCGCCGTACCCGTACCTGCTGGGTCTCGAATGGACGGAGCCGTTCCGCGCGCAGCGAATCGTGAGTCTCTTGCAGGGTCGCAGCAAACTGGGCTCTGACGACTTCGCACGCATCCAGAGCGATACGCGGTCGATGGCGGCGGAGCGTCTGCTTCCGATACTGCTGGCGCACGCCCGGCCGCAGTCCGATCCGGACAAGGCCGCAATCGCGCTGCTTCGCCAGTGGAATCTCGACGCTCGCGGAGACAGTGCGGCAACGGCGATTTTCGAGGCCTGGTACTACCACCTTGGGACGAAGCTTGTCGCCCCGGTGCTGGGATCGGAGCTTGCCGAAAGCTATACGACGCGCTCTTCGCCGCTCGTGCGCTTTCTAACCAGCACGCTTGCCGGCAACGACAGTCCGTGGTGCGACAACCCGCAAACGCCGGCGCGAGAGACCTGCGACCAGGCTGTCACCGCGGCGCTGCGCGAAGGAATGGCTGACCTCGAACAGCGCATGGGCAGCGACGTGTCCCGCTGGCGCTGGGATCGCGTGCACAGCGTCGAATTTCCGCACCAGCTTGCCGTCGTGGCTCCGCTCCGTGCGTTGTTGAGCCGATCGGTGCCGAACGGCAGCGATTGGAGCACCGTCAACGTCGGACCGTCAGCAGCCGGTCACCTCTACGAGCAGCGAGCGCTGCCCGGTTTCCGCGAGATCGTCGACCTGTCGCCCGCCAACGACAGCCGCTTCATCGAGGACGTGGGTCAGTCGGGCCACTTTCTGTCGCCGCACTACGACGACTTCCTGCCGGACTGGCGTGCGGTAAAGCTTCGAACCATGCGCATCGAGCGGGCGGCGATTGAGAATGGCGCGCTCGGACACCTGCGGTTGACACCGTGACGCTGGAACGGCGTCCAGCCGTTTACTTCGGCTTGCTGGCGGGCGTCGCGAGCGGTTTGCCCTTTTCCACGATGTAGGTGGCGAGAATTCGAGCCTTGCCGGCGCCGGTATTCGTCGCGTTGTGCACCGTCCCGGCTGGAATCAGGAATGAGCCGCCGGCCTGAAGCGTGACATTCGGCTTGCCTGCCTGCTCCACCAGCAAGCTTCCCTCGATGACGTAGCCGATCTCCTCGCCGAAGTGCGTGTGCGGTCCAGGCGTCGCGCCCGGCTCGAATTCCGCCACCGCGCTGATCACCTCGTGACCCGGGACGGAGATGTCGGCCTGCTGGAGAATCGTGCGCTTGAATGCCGGCGCCTGGGCGGCCAGAACGCCGCTCAACGCGAAGATCAACAGAGTCTGTGTCACTGCTCTCATGTCAACTCCTTCACAAATGCGATTGGGTGATCAGATTTTGAGCGACGAGCCCGGGTTCACGTACACGAATCGGCCGCCGACAATCGTCGCCGCCACGCCGCCGCGCAGGCTCCAGCCGTCGAACGGTGTGTTCTTCGACTTTGACTTCATCGTCTTTGCCTCGACTGTCACGGGCAAGTCCGGCGCCAGAATCGAAATATCGGCGGGCGCGCCCTCCGAGAGTGAGCCGCCGGGTACGTTGAGGATGCGGGCGGGGTTGACCGATAGCAATTCGATCAGGCGCGCGGCCGACACCACGCCGCGGTGCACCAGCCGGTCGAAGCACAGCGACACTGCCGTCTCGAGGCCGGTGATGCCGAACGGCGCCCGGTCGAACTCGACATGCTTTTCGTCGAAGGCGTGCGGCGCGTGGTCGGTGGCAATGACGTCGACGCTGCCGTCGGCGATGCCGGTGAGCATGGCGTCGCGGTCCGCAGCCTCCCGCAGCGGCGGGTTCATCTTGACGTTGGTGTCGTAGGCGATCGGCGCGGCCAGCATTTCGTCGGTCAGGATGAAATGATGCGGCGTCACCTCCGCGGTGACGCGCACACCGCGCGTCTTACCCCAGCGCACCGCGTCCAGGGTTTGACGCGCGCTCATGTGCGCGATGTGCAGCGTCCCGTGCGTGAGCTCGGCGAGGGCGATATCGCGCAGCGCCATGATCGATTCGGCTTCGCCGGGGATCCCGCGCAGGCCGAGCGCGGCCGCGTGTGCGCCTTCGTGTGCGACGCCGTCCGCTTTGAGCGTCTGCTCTTCGCAGTGCTCGATGATCGGCAGGTTGAACATGCCCGCGTATTCCAGTGCACGGCGCATCAGCATCGCCGTCGCCACCGGATGCCCATCGTCGGTGATCGCGACGCAGCCGGCTCGCTTCAGCTCGGCGATATCGGCCAGTTGCTCGCCCTTCTGGCCGCGAGACACCGCGCCGATCGGATAGACACGAGCGAGATGGGCTTCTGCGGCTTTGGTCAGGATGTATTCGGTGACGCCGGCGTTGTCGTTCACCGGCGAGGTGTTCGGCATGCAGGCGACCGCGGTGAAGCCGCCGGCCACCGCCGACGCGGTACCGGTGGCGACCGTCTCCTTGTGCTCCTGGCCGGGCTCGCGAAGATGAACGTGCATGTCGATCAGGCCGGGACAAATCAGCAGGCCCGCCGGCACCTCGACGACGGTGGTATCGGTCTCGATCGGCAGGTCGCGGCCGACCCGGGCGATGCGATCGCCTTCGATCATCAGGTCGAATGCGCCGTCGCGTCCGTTGACGGGGTCGAGCAGCCGTCCACCTTTGAGGAGAAGTCTCACCATCATTGTTCAGCAACTCGTGTCATCAATCGGCCTCGCTTCCGCCCGCCAGCAGATACAGCACCGCCATTCGCACCGCGACGCCGTTGGCCACCTGCTCGAGAATCACGGATGCCGGGCCGTCGGCGACGTCGGACGCAATTTCGACGCCGCGGTTCATCGGCCCGGGGTGCATCACGATGACGTCGGGCTTGGCGCGCGCCACTCGAGCGCGCGTCATCCCGAACACCTCGAAGTATTCGCGCAGCGACGGAAAAAACGCCCCGTTCATCCGTTCCTGCTGGATGCGCAGCATCATGATGACGTCGGCGTCCGCCACCGCGCGATCGATGTCGGTCGACACGCGCACCCCCATCTGCTCGATGCCCGCCGGCACCAGCGTCCGCGGTCCAGCCACCCACACTTCGGCGCCGAGCTTGGTCAGCAGCAGGACGTTGGAGCGCAGCACCCGGCTATGCAGCAGATCGCCGACGATGGTGACCTTGAGTCCTTCGATGCGCTGCTTGTGCTGACGAATCGTGAACGCGTCGAGCAGTGCCTGCGTCGGATGTTCGTGCATGCCGTCGCCGGCGTTGATGATCCGCGAACGGCAGATCCGCGACAGCAGATGGCCGGCTCCCGACGAGGGGTGGCGAATCACGATCATGTCGGGCGACATCGCTTCGATGTTCATGGCGGTGTCGGCGAGGGTCTCGCCTTTCAGCACGCTCGACGCCGCCACGGCGATGTTGAGCGTGTCGGCACTGAGGCGCTTCTCGGCAATCTCGAACGACGTGCGGGTCCGCGTACTCGGCTCGTAGAACAGGTTGACGACGGTCTTGCCGCGCAGCGTCGGGACTTTCTTGATCGGACGCTGCCCGATCTCGCGCATCGCGTCGGCGGTGTCGAGCACGAGATAGATCTCGTCACTGGTCAGGTCGCTGATGCTCAGGAGATCCTTCTTCATGATTCCTGAACCTCCACTTCGTCGCGGCCGTCGATCTCTTGCAGGCGTACCTGGACGCTCTGCGTGAGCGAGGTCGGCAGGTTCTTGCCGACGTAGTCGGCCTTGATTGGGAGTTCGCGGTGGCCGCGATCGACCAGCACCACCAGTTGAATCGCTCGGGGGCGCCCGAACTCGATCAACGCGTCGAGCGCCGCGCGAATGGTTCGGCCGGTGTACAACACATCGTCCACGAGCAGGATGCGCTTGTCGTCGATCGAGAAGCCAATCTCGGTCTTGTGGATGATCGGTTGCGCCGCGACCGCGGTCCGCATCAGGTCGTCGCGGTACAGGGTGATGTCGAGCGCGCCGGTCGGAATCTCGACCTGATGAATATCGCGGATGATCTGGGACAGACGTCTGGCCAGGGGAACGCCACGCCGGCGAATGCCGACGAGGGCGAGCTGTTCCAGGTCGTGATTGCGTTCGAGGATTTCGTGCGCGATTCGCGCGAGGCTGCGCCCCACTCGGGCGCCGTCCATGACTACAGGCATCAACACCTCTTGGCCGCCTCACCGGGCCGCCTTAAAGAGAACCTGCCGCGATTATATCAGGCTCATCGCGTTCGCCAGAACTGGGCGTCGTAGTTCCAGACAGTGAACGCGATCGAGCGGCCGTCGGGTGACCACGCCGGCTGGGTTTTGTTCGACCAGTCGCTGGTAATCGCGGCTGGTGTGCCGCCGGCGATCGGCATCCGGAACACCTGAAAGAACCCGCCCGCTCCAGGTGCGATGAATGCGACATCGTGGCCATCTGGCGAGACCGCAAGTCCTGGCGAATCGTGCTCGGACTCGAGCCGATGGACGACCTGCGCGCGGCCTCCGTTGCGGCCAACGGTGAAGATGACGTGCCGCCCGGGGCCTTCCTTGGCCACCACCGCCACCTGCGCGCTGTCGGGTAACCATTCGGCGTGGCTGACGTCGGCGTCGAGGCCGTCCACCATCACTTCCTGCGCCTCGCGCGTCGTTGCCCCGCTGTCCTGGTCGATGCCGATCACGAACATGACCGACCGATGCGTTGTCCTGCTTGCGCCGTCGAACAGCAGCCAGCGTCCGTCGGGCGACCATCGAGGCCAGCCGGCCTCTGCGCCACGGCCCAGGAAACTGAGACGACGAGCCACTACGTCGCCGGCACCCGACGCGGGTCGCAGGAAAATGTCGTCGGACTGATCCTGGTGCGAGTGGAACGCGATCCACTTGCCGTTTGGCGACCAGCACAACGCCTGATCCTCGGACACTGATGCGTGAACGATCTGCGACGGCCGATCGGCCGGATGCAGCGGATCGACCGCAATCACGCCTGCGTCCTGAGCGATGTCCGGATACTTCGCATCGTCCACGACGCGTCGCCATGTGCCGAAGGTGATGCCAAGCAACTTGCCCGAGGGATCCCACGAGGGTGTTTCGCTCTGGAACGTCGCGACCGAACGGCTCGCACCGCCCTCTGCCGGCGCGACCGCCACCACGGTTCGATAACTCTGGACCTTGAAGGTCACGGAACCGTCAGCGGTGACGCTCGGTGCGTAACTGTCGCGCGAGAAGCCGGTCAGACGCACTGCGGCGCCGCCGACACGCGGCACTGCCCATAGATCGACCGTGCCGGTCGTGTTCGCAAACGAGACGTAGACCGTGCGGCCGTCCGGAGCAAAGGCGATTGGTCCGTTCACGTCGAGATCAGGATCGGTCCGGAGCGTCGAGCCGCCGCACGGAATAGTCACGCGCGCCTTGCCGTTCACGGTCGCCACACAGGCAACTTCGCCGGACGATGTCCAGGCCGGAAATGCCACGCGCTGGGCCATGCGCTCGACGTGCGCCGAGCTGGCGTCCGCCGCGATGATCCACAGCTCCTGACCGTCTCGTCCGGCGGCAAGGCCGGCCAGCGAATGCCCGTCGGGCGACCACGACAGCTGGCGCAGGTCGGCGACACGGGTTTTCGTCGAGGTGCCGTCTCCACGCGTCGCGGACAACGGATCGTGTTCGGCCCAGAGGGCGCTCCGGGTGCCGTCCAGACGATCGTACAGCGCCCAGCCGCCCGGCACGAGATAGCCGTCGGTCAGGATCGTGCGACTGTCCGGACTCCACGCGAGGGTCCGAATCTGCGCCTCACCAGCGGGAAAGGCAACGCTCGGTCCGCCGCCGGCGGGCCGAACCCGGAGAAAGCGCCCCTCCGAATAAGCGATCCATTGACCGTCGGGCGAGATCGCGCCTGCCGGATCGCGATAGCCAACCGGACCGAACTGGTGCGCGTCGGCGAGCCAGACGAAACGTGGCGAATCGGGAGTCGCAGCGCGACGGTTGGCGACCATCACCGCGGCGACCGCGGCCAGCATCAGTGCCACGAGAACGAGCGCTCGGGTCAGCGTGCGACCGTCAGCGGGATCGGCCATTACAGCGCGCCAGTGTGGAGCCACACAAAGATCGCTTGAGCGAGGGAGTAATTGCGGCCGTCTCGAACGCACTCCGAATCGCGGCCGCGAACGTGGACGCGATCCGATCGTATCCCGCGGCGGTCGGGTGCAATCCGTCGGGGCCGATCAGCGACGTGGTGTCGCCGTTGAAATTCTGGTAAACGTCTGCGAGCGGCACTCCTTCGGAGTTCGCCAGGTCCCTCAATCGATCGTTGTAGCCCGGCACCAGGCTCCAGCCCAGGCCGCGATCCGGACAGCAGCCGTTCGGATTCTGTGGCGGCAGTGTTCCGAGCACCGGGCGCATCCCGCGATTCTTCGCGTCGTCGATCATGCGCTTGAGCACAGCGATCATCGATGGCTCGATCGACGCATCGCGATCGCCCAGGTCGTTGGCGCCGTCCATGATCAGCACGCTCTCGAACGAACCGCTCGAGATGAGCCCGGTGTATCTCGTGTAAGTGTTGGGATCGGTGACCGCCTCCGAAGGCTTCCCGCCGTTGCTGACGGTCGGAGACTGACTCACATATCGGCCGCGCAGATCAGCCTGAAGCACGCCGGGATACGTCTGCGAGACCGGGAACTGAACCGCCGGACGCTGGATCGCGGTCGTTGAAGACCCGCTGAGAGAATCCGTGCCGTTCTCGCCCCAGGTAATGCTGTCGCCGAACGCGAGAAAGCGCTCGACCGCGAGCTTTGGTGGCAAAGCGATGGTGACGGTGAACGTGCAGGCACTGGTCCGCTGTTTCGCGTCCGACACGGTGCAGTTCACAGTCGAAGTGCCAGTGGAAAAGGTGGACCCGCTCGAGGGCGTGCAGGTCGGTCCGGTGATCGGAGCGAAACCCGAGGTCACCGTCGGCGCCGGATACGTGACCGTAATATCGCCGGGAGCCTGCGTCATAAACGCCGCCGGGCATGTAAGGCTCGGCGCCCCCGGGTCGGGCGGCGGAGTCGGGGTCGGCGTCGTGGCGCTGGCGCCACAACCCGCCGCCGCAGTGGCCAGCAACATCGATCCGACATGGAATACCCGGCGACTGATTCTGAAACGTTTCACAATTATCGACACTGCTTCAATCGTACAACGCCGAGGCACATTTTCGAGTCATCGATCGTAGGTCGGAATGAACGTAATCGGACGCTCGCTGGTGAACGAAGGTTGAAACAGATCGGTCTGTGCGTAGCCGTCCATGTCCCGGCCGACCGGCAGGCCGAGGAAATACAGAATCGTCGGCGTAACGTCAACCACCGACGCGCGTGCCTGGCGCCGTCCGCGCAACACTGATGCGCCGTACGCCATCAGGAATCCATCCGGCGCCGCTTCGTGCGTGCCGCTGACGTCGGGATCTCCGATCAGGCGCTCGAGCAGCCGCTTGCCGAGACCGAGCGGTTCCATTCCGTAGCCGGACACCACCAGCAGCAGATCGTCCGGGCCGAGACTACTCATCGCAGCGCCGATCGCCTCGTCGATCATTGCGTAGTGGCGCTCGAGCGTCGGCCCAAGCCGGCGACGTTCGTCCTCCGTCACATCGCCAAATTCAGACGGCGTGGCGTAGCGCAGGTAGTAGTGCCCGATCGAATCCAGGCCCTGATACCGCGTCAGCGAGACCTGAACCGGCCGAGTTGCCGCCAGCGTCTGGCTGATGCGCTCGTAGATGCGATCGACGCGCGCCGGCGTTTGACGGCGAGGTTCATCATCACCGGCTCCGGTCGACGCCAGCGCAGGCGACGGCGACTCCGCCAGCGCCTCGTCCATCGCGGCCTGGGCGTCGGTCTGTAACTCCGGCGGATACAGCACCGACGGATGGTCAAGAGCGGCCGGCGTCAGCGCGACGCGATGGAACGCGTCGCTGACGAGATATCCGCGCACGACCGGCGCAGGCTGCGTCAGCGGCCAGCCGACGACGCCGACCGAAAAGCCATCGACGCTGAGAATGCTCCACAGCGTCCGGGCTCGAAAGGTCGCGGACGTATGTGGCTGCTCGACCAGAAATCCAAAACGCTCGAGACCGTGAGCGAAACAATAGTCGGGCAACAGTTGAAGGGATCCGCGATTATCGGCAATCTCGTAAATCGCCGCCGAGCGGACGCCGTTTTTCTGGGGCAGCTTGCCGGTCGCGACGGCCGCCCAGACCGCCTCGGCCGACGTCGGGTGGAGCGTCGCGAGGTGGCGGACCGCTCCGGCGTCGAGGATCCGTCCGAAATTCGGCAGCCGGCCTTCGGCGGTCGCGCCGGTGATCAGATCGAGCGAGGCCGCGTCGATCGCGATCACCGTGACCCGCGCGGTTCCTTCGTTTCTCGTGAGATCCATGTCTGCGTCGATCGCACGCGCTTCGAGCGCCAGCGGACGCGCGCGACCGCGTTGCAACAGCGGCCCGGCGATCGAGCCGACAATCAGGACCAGGAGGAGCGTCGCCCACAAAACCCTGCCGCCCGGCGCCTTCCGTCGCAACAACGCCAGCACCATACAGCCTGCCGATACGCCCGCAAGGATCAGCGCGGTCCGTTCCAGGCCGGCCGCCGTCGGTTCGTCGAGCACCAGGGCAAACGTCCACAGGTTGCGCCAGAACAACGTCGAACCGGCCGCGGCCGCCATCGCGCACAGCCAAACCATCACGGCGACGCTGAGCCAGGCCGGAGAAAACAGATCGCGCGCGAACAGTTGGCGGACGACCAGCAGGATGTAGAAGATCGCGGTGAGGTGCACGGCGTAGAACAGGCCGACCGTCTCGATCAACGGCAGCAACCGCGCCGGCGCGAGCGGCCAGGCGGGATTCAGCTCCAGGACGAGAACGAGTACGTAGGCCGTCGCAATCATGGCCGCGGCCATGGAGTTGCACAGCATCCGCAGGTATCTCAAAATCGCTGCAGTATACTGCCCGAGTGCCGATCGACGTCGCCGCGGAAGTGACTGCCAACCATCGCTTGTCGAACGATTACAACGTGCTGGCGCTTGCGGCTCCAGCGATCGCGGCCGCGGCAACTCCCGGACAGTTCGTGATGGTGAAGGCGGGTTGCGGATTCGATCCGTTGTTGCGACGGCCGTTCTCCGTGTTCGAAGTCCTTCGCGATGACACAGGCGCTCCCGCAGGCATCTCGATTCTGAGCAAGCGTATCGGCGCCTCGACCTCGCTGATCTTCGAGGCGCGCGTCGGAGAGCGGGTGAGCTGCCTGGGGCCGCTCGGCCGTCCTTTTTCGCTCGTCGATACACCCACCGAGGCATGGATGGTGGCCGGCGGCGTCGGTCTCGCGCCGTTCGCGACACTCGCCCAGGCGCTTCGCTCGCGTAGTGTGACGACCAGGCTGTTCTACGGTGCGCGCAGCGCCGCGGAGCTCTTCTACCTCGATTTTTTCCGGGCGCTGAACGTCGAACTGGTGCTGACCACCGAAGACGGTAGTGCAGGCGAGCGCGGCCGTATCGTGGCACCGCTCGATCGCGCGCTGGCCGCGCGCCCGTCAACCTCTCCGGTCATGATCTACGCGTGCGGTCCGGAAGGAATGCTCGCAGCAGTCGCCCGCACCTCGATCGCACACAAACGGCCGTGCCAGGTCTCGGTGGAGCGCGTGATGGGCTGCGGCCTCGGCGGCTGTTACAGCTGCGTCGTCCCGATGCGCGGCGACGACGGCCAATTCCACAACGTGCGTTCGTGTCTGTCCGGACCGGTCATGCAAGCCGATCAGATCGGATGGGACTGAGGAGCGCTTGAGTCGGCGCTGACATGGATCTCTCGGTAAACATCGGATCGCTCACGCTCAAGAACCCGCTCATGGCAGCGAGCGGCTGCTTCGGCTACGGCGTGGAGTACGCCGACGTCGTCGACCTGTCATCGCTTGGCGGGATCGTGTCGAAGGGCCTGTTCCTCAAAGAGCGCGAAGGCCACCCCGCTCCACGCATCGTCGAAACCCCGGCCGGGATGCTGAACGCGATCGGCCTGCAGGGCATCGGTGCGCGGCGCTTCATCGAGGAGAAGCTGCCGGAGCTTCGGGCGCGACGTGCCACCGTGATCGTCAACGTCTGCGGCACAACCCTCGACGAGTATGTGGAGGTGTCGCAGATGCTCGCGGACGCCGAAGGCGTCGCCGCGATCGAGCTGAACATCTCCTGCCCGAACATCAAGGAAGGCGGCATCCAGTTTGGCTGCAGCCTTACCGGCACGTTCGATGTCGTCAGCGCGGTGCGGCGAGTCGTCAAAATCCCGGTCATCCCCAAGCTGACGCCGAACGTGACCGATGTGGCTTCGTTCGCCCGTGCCGCCGAAGATGCCGGCGCCGATGCGGTATCGCTGGTCAATACTTTCCTGGCGATGGTCATCGACATCGAGAGTCGTCGGCCGAAAATCTCGAATGTGGTCGGCGGCCTCAGCGGTCCCGCGATCCGGCCGATCGCGGTACGCATGGTCTATGAATGCCGGCAACTCGTGAAGATTCCGATCATCGGGATGGGCGGCATCGCCGAACCGCGAGACGTCATCGAGTTCATGATCGCAGGGGCGAACGCCGTCCAGATCGGCACCGCGAACTTCGTCGATCCGTTCATCTGGACCAGGCTGCTCGATGGCCTCCAGGATTACATGCGCCGGCATGAGATCGCGCGCGTGGCCGATCTGGTCGGCACCGTGCGAGCGCACGAACACAAAGGGGATGCCAGAAGTCATGGATAGCGTACTGGTGGCACTGGACGTCGATACGGTCGCTGAGGCCCGCGCGCTCGCCGCACAACTTCGCGGCGTAGTCGGTGGATTCAAGATTGGGAGCAGGCTGTTCACCAGCACTGGTCCGGCATTCGTGGAGGAGCTGGCGGGGCGCGGCGATCGGGTGTTTCTCGACCTGAAGTTTCACGACATTCCGAACACCGTTGCCGGAGCGGTCGCGGCCGCCACTCGCCTCGGCGTTTGGATGCTGAACGTTCACGCATCGGGCGGCGTCGATATGATGCGCGCCGCCCGGGCGGCCGGGGACGAGGCAGCCGCGAAGCACTCGCGGACATCTCCCCTCATCATCGCGGTCACGGTGCTGACCAGCCTGTCGCAGGAGTCGCTGTCTGCGATCGGCTTCAGCGATCCGATGACCGCGCAGGTAGAACGCCTCGCGGCGATGACGAAAGCCGCCGGCCTCGACGGCGTGGTCGCATCACCGCAGGAAATTGCGATCGTCAGGAAACGCTGCGGCGACTCTTTCGCGATCGTCACGCCCGGCATCCGCGGCGCCGGGGATGCGAAGGGCGATCAGCAGCGGACGATGAGCGCCGGCGAGGCACTGGCGGCAGGTGCGAGCTATCTCGTCGTCGGACGGCCGATCATCGCCGCTGCCGATCCCGCCGCCGCCGCCGCCCGCATCATCGACGATTGCCGCGCGTCGGCATCGTGATCGCGCTGACGCTGTATTCGCGGCCCGGCTGTCATCTGTGCGATGAGATGAAGGTAGTCGTCGAGCGGGTCGTGCCGACGATTGCTGAACCGGTCAGCCTGGAGATCGTGGACATCTCGACCGATGCGTCTCTCGAGGCCACCTACGGCCTCGAGATTCCGGTACTGCTCGTGAATGGAAAGAAAGCGGCGAAGTACCGCGTCGCCGAAACGGACCTGCGGCGAGTGCTGCAGGAGAGGCGATAACTCCGTCTTTATTTCCCGGTGATGATGAAGTGCCCGCGACGATTCTGCTGCCAGCAGGACTCGACTTCCTCGGCGCAGAACGGCGCTTCTTGGCCCTTGCTGATCACCGTGAGCTGCGTCGTCGGAACACCGAGGCTCACCAGGTAGTCCCTGATGGCGTTGGCGCGGCGCGATCCCAGCCCGAGGTTGTATTCCGCGCTGCCGCGCGAGTCGCAGTGACCCTCGACCGTCACCTGGACGCTCTTCCATCGCTTGAGCCAATCCGCATCTTTCTGCAGGACCGGCTTCGCCTCGTCGCGGATGTCCGACTTGTCCAGCTCGAAGAAAGCATCGCTCAGCAGATGCTCGGCGTTGAGCTGATCCACGGACTTTTGCGAGAAAACTTCGTCCTCGCTTAGGGCCCGCGGGGTCGGAGCCGGCGCGGGCCGGGGCGCTGGAGGGGGCGGTGGTGGCGGTGGCGTCACTGGCGCGGCCGGCGGTGGTGGCGGCGCCGGAGCGGCCGCAGGCGGTTTCTTGTTGCAGCCTGCAATTGAGAGGGCGAACACCGTTCCGAGTGCAATGTTTGAAAACAGTCCTTTGAGAGAAATCATCATTACTCCTGAGGTTGCGAGCTTACAGAGTTTGAATTCCCACTGTCAATCACGCCAGTGTCTCCCGACGCTACAATGCGCCGGTGGAACACCTCTTGCGCGCCACCGCCAAGGCGGAAACGCGCCATTTCTGGTTCCGCGGCTTCCGTGCCTTCGTGACGCCGCTCCTCGAGTCAGCCGCCGCGGGTCGATCCGACATGCGGCTGCTCGATTGCGGATGCGGAACCGGGGCAAATGTGGAACTGCTGAGCCGTTTCGGACGCGCCTTCGGCTTTGACCTTTCCGACACCGGACTTCGGCTCGGCCGGCAGGCCGGCCGGATGCGCCTCGCCCAGGCCAGCGTCGACGCAGTGCCCTTCCCCGACGGACTGTTCGACATCCTGACGTCGTTCGACGTCCTGTACTCGCTCAACGACCTGGCCGAGCGATCGGCGATCGGCGAGATGTTTCGTACCCTCAAACCAGGTGGCTTCGCGGTGATCAACGTCGCGGCCATGCGCGCCCTGCGCGGCGACCACTCGGTACTGAGTCGCGAGGTTCGTCGCTACGATCGCGAAGAGCTTCGAATCAAACTGCAGGCCGCCGGTTTCACCGTCGTCCGCATC
>DASXGC010000220.1:0-1649 GCA_036489235.1 Vicinamibacterales bacterium | reverse complement strand
CCGGCTGCGGTCATCGCGGTCTTCCAGATTCCCGGTACCAACGCGCTGGCCGTCGCCGATCAGATCAAAACCGAGATGGCGAACCTGTCGAAGCGCTTCCCGCGCGACATGGAGTATCTGGTCTCTCTCGACACGACCCTGCCGGTGTCGGAAGGCATCAACGAGATCGTTCACACCCTGTTCGAGGCGGTCGCGCTCGTCATCCTGGTCGTGTTCGTGTTCCTCCAGAACTGGCGCGCAACCCTGATCCCGTTGATGACGGTGCCGGTCTCGCTGGTCGGCGCCTTCATGTTCTTCCCGCTGCTCGGCTTCTCGATCAACGTGCTCTCCCTTCTCGGCCTCGTGCTCGCCATCGGCATCGTCGTCGACGATGCGATCGTGGTGGTGGAGGCGGTGATGCACCACATCGAGCACGGGATGGCGCCCAAGGAGGCGACGATCAAGGCGATGGAGGAGGTGTCCGGTCCGGTCATCGCCATCGGGCTGATTCTGAGCGCGGTGTTTGTCCCGGTCGGCTTCATGGGCGGCATCACCGGCCGGCTGTACCAGCAGTTCGCGATCACGATCGCGCTGTCGGTGTTGTTGTCGGTGGTCAATGCGCTGACACTCAGCCCGGCGCTGGCGGCAATGCTGCTCAAGCCGGCGTCCGGCAAACGCTCGTTGTTGACGCCGTTCTACAACGGTTTCAATAAGGTGTTCGGCCGCACAACGGATGCCTACGTGAGCTTTGCCAGCATCCTGGTCCGGAAGATGTTCCGCAGTCTCGCCTTCATCGGCGTGCTGATGTACGTGATCGTCGTGCTCGTCCGGCAGATTCCTGGCGGCTTCGTGCCGGAGGAAGACCAGGGCTACATCATGGTCAACGCGCAACTGCCCGATGCCGCGTCGCTCGAACGTACCGATGCGGTGATGAAGAAGGCGGAGGCGATTCTCGAGAAGAACGAGGCGATCGAGGGGTTCAACACCATCAGCGGTTATTCGCTGCTGACAGCGGCGTACTCCTCGAACATGGGTTTCTTCTTCGTCCAGCTCAAGCCGTGGGAGGAGCGCAAGACGGAGGCGTCGCACGCCAACGGAGTCCTCGCCTCGTTGAACCGCGCCTTTGCGCAAGAGATTCCCGAGGCGGGGGTGATCGCCTTCGGACCACCGTCGATTCCGGGATTGGGCACCGGCGCCGGCTTCACGATGCAACTGCAGGACCGCAGCGGCGGTCCGCCGGAGTATCTCGCCGAGCAGACCCGGCGCTTCATGGACGTCGCGCGGAAGCGGCCGGAGATCGGACGCATCGGCAGTCTCTACCGGGCGGCGGTGCCGCAGGTCTATGCCGACATCGATCGCAGCAAGGTGCTGAAGTCGGGCGTGCAGCTCAACGACGTCAACACCACGCTTGGCGCGCTGCTCGGCAGCTCTTATGTGAACGACTTCAACCGGTTCGGTCGTGTCTACAAAGTGTATGTGCAGGCGGAGCCCGAGTTCCGGGTCGATCCGGGCCAGCTCGGGCTGTTTTTCGTCAAGAACAAAGCCGGCGGCATGGTGCCGCTCGACACGCTGATTACGACGCGCCCGGGTTCGGGACCCGAGTTCACCAACCGCTTCAACCTGTTCCGATCCGCCGAGCTCACCGGTGTGCCAGCACCAGGGTTCTCGTC
>DASXGC010000173.1:0-28787 GCA_036489235.1 Vicinamibacterales bacterium | reverse complement strand
CCGAACTGATCAGAACGGCGAGGCTGATGGCAATGCGGCGCATGTGAAGACTATCGGTGCGAAACGGCCTGGGCGTGAAGGTCTCTTCTTCACGCTTTACGTACCATGCCGGGCGAAATGAAATACCCACATCCCAAAATGCCAAACCAGTGAAATAGTCCCGGCGCCAGCAACAGATACGCACTGATCGGAAGAAACGAGACAACGAAAGTGACCGTGAGCCCGAATGCACTGCGATGGAACGCGGCGAGCGCCTGCCGCGCCCCTTCATCGGTTATGGGTGCGCTCGACGCCCACAACACGATGAGCACACAGGCCCTCAACGACCCCAAGGTACAGAGCGGCTTGAAAGACATTCTGCTGAATCACGCACAGCTCTGGGAGACACTGCGCGATAGAGCTGGGGTGTAGCTGTCAGTCAACGAGGGCGAATGAGGTGTTCTGGGTGTAAGAGAGCAACAAAAAAGCCCGCCTGGGTAGGCGGGCCAATCATGCTCAAATTATGCTCAACGCGGAACGACAAGGCACCACAGCAATCGTGATGCCACGTCAAGAACCGGTTGATTTTGTTGAGGAATTTGGTCGGGGCGAGAGGATTCGAACCTCCGACCCCTCGGTCCCGAACCGAGTGCTCTACCAGGCTGAGCCACGCCCCGACCGGACGAACGCTTATATTACCCCATCGCCTTGTCGAACGCGAGCGCTTCGACTGCTGCCAGGACCGCGTGCGCGGTCAAATCGGGGTGCAGCGGCGTCACCGACACGTAGCCATCCCTCACCGCCTGATAATCAGACCGGTCGTGCGGCTCCCACTCGTTCTCCCCCTCCTCAATCCAGTAGTACGGATGGCCCTTGGGGTCGTGCCGTTCCGCGACCGACGTGATGTGGTTGCGCTTCGCCTGCACCGTGACGCGATAGCCCTTCGGCTCGCCCTTGGGCACATTGAGGTTAAGAAAAGTCCGGCCGGGCAATGGCCGCTGGAGGATGGACGCCGCAATGTTCGCGGCAGCGCGCGCTGCATGTTCGAAGTCGTACGCGTCGCGGGTCTGACGGAGCGACACGGCGATCGCGGGCACACCGAGCAGTGACGCCTCGAGCGCCCCCGCCACGGTGCCCGAGTAGGTCACATCGTCTCCGAGATTCCACCCCTTGTTGATGCCGGAAACGACCAGCGCCGGCAACTGCTTGAACACCTGCGTGACCGCGATGTTGACGCAGTCGGTCGGCGTACCATCGACCGCGAACACGCCCTCGCCGATGGACTCGAGCCGCAGCGGCCGCCGCAGCGTCAGCGCGTGACCGATGGCGCTTGCTTCGGTCATCGGCGCGACGATGGTCACCTCGCCAATCGCGCGCAGCGCGCGAGCCAGCGCATGAATGCCTTCCGACCGGTAGCCATCGTCGTTCGTCACCAGGATGCGAGTCATCTCTGGCCGACGATTATAGTTCGCTGACGAACCGGCGTGGCGCTACCGCTTCACGTACGGCGCGAGCGGTCCATCTTCTACCGACGCCACCCAGATCACGTTGCCTTGGTTGCTCGTCTTGTCGCGATAGACCAGAAACCCGTGGTAGTCGCCAATCGGAATGAAGCGCTCAGGAGAGTACGACGCCGCCTCGCCGTCGCTGTACCAGCGCCGGCCCTGGAACTCCAGCCACACGCCGTCAGTCGGCCGCGGCGTGCCACTCCTCTCGACGCGGGCGGGAGGCGGCGCAACCTGATCGACCACCGCAGCTGGAACCGTCTCGCGCGGAGCCGCCGGCACAATCATGCTCGCGGTCCCTATGGCCCCGGCCCCGGCGACTGTGATGGCGTCTGTGGCGACCCTCGCGTCCGCAGCCACCTCACGCACTCGACTGTAGGTGCGCATCCGATCGCGCCCCACCGGAACGTAAACGACGGACCAGGGTTCGAGCGTCGTGTCGGCGTAGATCGGGACGCCTTTGAATACGCCGATCTGGGTCATGATGTTCGCGTCAAACAACCTGAACTCGCGAGTCGGCGCATACGCGAGGCCGGCAAACAGCATCATCTGACTGTCGACCTGCCACGCGGCCGCGGCGGCGTCGAGCGCTGGAGGCGGCGATCGGAATTCGTAGACCTGCGCGCTACCTGTTTTGGGAACGAGCAGGGCCAGCGACAAGCCCAGGCTGAGTAGACACGCGCGCATCAACGACCTCCGTGGAAGCCGATTCCAACACTCGTGCCAGCTACGCGCGCAGAAACAGCTTGCGCTGGTACATGAGGTGGCAGACCGCGTACATCATCGCCAGAAAGGCGAGCGAATAGATGAGCGACGCATTCTTCGGCTCGGCCATCCACGAAAAGCCACGTTCGTAAATCGTCCACTGGAGCGACTCGCGGTTGCCGTCGGGTCGAGACACGTTCAAGAGCAGCAGCGACTTGCCGATGAGGCCGGACAGGACGAACAGCGCGATCGCGTTCCGGCCCAGAATCACCAACGGCTTGCTCCACGCGCGCACGCCGCGCACGTCGATGACGACGTAGCAAACCGCAAAGAGAATCAATGCAGCCCCGCCGGTGAACAGGACGAACGAACCGGTCCACAACTGCTTGTTGAGCGGCAGCCACCGATTCCACAACTGACCGGCCCAGAGCATCGCGATGCCCCAGATCTCCATGCTGAACCATTTATTGGTCGAGGTCGTGGACGATCGCAGGCACAGCCCCGTCATCACTCCAATCAAGGTCGTCGCGATCGCCGGCAGCGAGCTCAGGAGGCCTTCGGGATCCCACTGGGATCGGTAGAGATGGGTGCCGAACAACGCACGATCGATCCGCGCACCGACGTTGCCCTCAGGAGTCAGGTCGCCGAATCGGGTCAACAGCAACCAGTAGCCGAGCACGATCACCGCGATGATCGACGCCAGGAGAATTGCCTGGCGGCGCCAGCCGTCGCCCCGCGCGGGGGGCTGCACCATCCGAAACACTGTGGCGGCGGCCAAGTAGCAGATGCCGATGCGCTGCAGGATCCCCGGTATCCGCCATTTGGCCGGGTTGAAGAACGGAAAGCCCGCGAGGAACAGGCCCAGGCCCACGATCACCGCCGCCCGCCTCGCAATCTTCCACCACGGCGAGGACAGTGTCGCCTTCGACAACGCCAGCGATACGCCGACGATGAACAGGAAGAAGGGGAAAATGAGATCGGTCGGGGTGCAGCCGTGCCACTCCGCATGCTCGAGCGGCCAGTACATCGCGTCCCAGGTTCCGGGATTGTTCACCACGACCATCGCGGCCATGGTCAGGCCGCGGAACGCGTCGAGGGAGTCTACCCGGTCGGGCACGATCTCACTCTACACGAACCCATCAAACCCGGTTCACAACCGCTGGTTCCCAACGTACAATTCTCCAGCCGATGAACGACACCCTTGGACGGCCGCTGCGCAACCTCCGGCTGTCGGTGACCGACCGCTGCAACCTGCGCTGCCAGTACTGCATGCCGGAGGACGACTACGTCTGGCTGCCGCGCGAGGACGTGCTGCAGTTCGAGGAGACCAGCGCGCTGGTCGATGTCTTCCTGTCGCTCGGCGTCGACAAGATCCGGCTGACCGGCGGCGAACCGCTGCTTCGCCGCAATCTGTCGACACTGGTTTCGATGATCGCCGCCAAGCCCGGCTTGAAGGATCTGGCCCTGACGACCAACGGCGTGCTGCTCGCCGACCAGATCGACGCGCTCAAATCGTCCGGACTCGGTCGCATCACGGTCAGCCTCGACACACTGCACCGCGATCGGTTCAGGACACTCACCCGCTTCGACGAGCTCGACGCCGTCCACGCCGGCATCGCCTCCGCTCAGCGGGTGTTCGGCAGCCTCAAACTCGACACCGTCGTCATCCGCGGTGTGAACGACGACGAACTGGTGGCGCTCCTCGAATACGGACGCGCTGCCAACGCGGAAGTTCGCTTCATCGAGTACATGGACGTCGGCGGCGCAAGTCGATGGTCGCCGGATCGCGTCGTCTCGCGGGTGGAGATGCTCGACATCCTCGCGCGGCATTACGGCGCCATCACGCCGATCGACGAAGGCGGCTCGTCGGCGCCGGCCGAGCGCTTCGCACTCAAGGATGGGACGACGTTCGGCATCATCGCGTCAACGACCGAACCGTTCTGCCGTTTGTGCGACCGCAGCCGGCTGACGGCCGACGGCATGTGGTATCTCTGCCTCTACGCGTCCCGTGGCCTGGATCTGCGGGCGCCGCTGCGGCGCGGCGCCACTAACGAAGAATTGACGGCGCTCGTGTCGGGTGGGTGGCGGGGCCGCGACGACCGTGGCGCGGAAGCTCGACTGGCTCTCGGCGATCGACGCGCCTTCGTGCCGGTTCAGGACGTGCTGCGGAAGGATCCGCACCTCGAGATGCACACGCGCGGCGGCTAGGTCGGCTGGCCGACGTCAGTGCGGCGCGGACCCGGAGCCGGCGGCCGGCGCGGATCCTTCGTCGAACCGGCCGAACAGCAGCAGCGAAACCGCCTGCAGCAGACCCTTGACGCTGCACGGCTTATCGAGGAACGCTTCGTCTTCCCACAGCGTCACTTTTTCCTTGAACAGCCGATCGCTGAAGCCGGTCAGATACAGCACTTTCAGTCCGGGTTCCGCTTGCCTCAACCGGCGAGCGAGTTCGTCGCCGGTCATCTGCGGCATCATGACGTCGGTGACGAGGATGTCGAAAGTGTCGAGCGTCGCCGCGAGCGCAAGCGCTTCAGGACCGTCGGACGCCTGCGCCGTCTGGTAACCCGCCTCGCGCAGCACCCGCTCGACGAACCTCCGAACAGACTCTTCATCGTCCACTATCAACGCGCTGATTTGAGTTGGTGTCATACGATGTCCTGCCCGTCCCTGCTGATGCGCGAATGTCCCGGCCTGGTGCCCAGAATCTCCCGGATGCGCTCGGTGAGCACCGAGGACCGAAACGGCTTGCCGATGAAATTGATGCCGGGGCTGTTCGAATCGAAGGGGATCGCCATTTCCGTGTAACCGGAAATCAGCAGAACCCGAAGCTCCGGACACACGCCGATCAATTGTTGCGCAAGCGCCGGTCCGCTCATTTCCGGCATCACCACGTCGCTCAACAGCAGATCGATCTTGCCTGCCTGTACTTTGAAGAGATCCAGCGCGGCGCGCGGAGTTGCCGCTTCGAGCACATGGTATCCCTGCCGCCGCAGCACGGCGCCGATGATACCGCGCACCGAGTCCTCGTCCTCCACCAGCAGAATCGTCTCGAAGCCAGGCGCCGTATTCGAGGATCCTGCCGCTTCCACGCAGTCTTTGGCTGAGGTGGCGACAGCCGGGAAATGCATCGTGAAAATGCTGCCGCTGCCCGGCGCGCTCTCGACGGCAATGAACCCATTGCTCTGTCGGACGATGCCGTAAACCGAGGCGAGGCCAAGCCCTGTCCCCTTGCCCACCGCCTTGGTCGTGAAGAACGGCTCGAAGAGGTGCGCCATGGCGTCCGGCGATATACCGACGCCGTTGTCGATGACGCGCAGCCGGATGTATTCGCTCGCCGCGGACAGGTGATCAGCGGGTACGCCTGACCGCGGCCGCTCGACACGGGTCACCTCGAGTCGAACGTCGCCTCCCGCCGGCAACGCGTCGCGCGCATTCAGCACGAGGTTGATGATCGCCTGTTCGAGCTGGGTCGGGTCGATGCGGATGGTCGCAGCCGTCGGCGACAGTTCACAGTGCAAGGTGATGTCTTCCCGAATCAGGCGCCCCAGCATGCTTTTGAGGCCGGCAACCGTCTGGTTGAGGTCGACATCTTTCGGCATCAGCACCTGCTTGCGGCTGAATGCCAACAGCTGCTGCGTCAACGCCGCGGCACGCTGTCCGGCGCGCTGAATTTCCTCGAGGTCGCCCCGCTCCGGATCGTTGCCTTCATGCCGAACCAGCAACAACTCGGTGTAACCGAGAATCGCCGTCAGCAGGTTGTTGAAGTCATGGGCGATGCCGCCGGCAAGGCGGCCGACACTTTCGATCTTCTCCGACTGAATCAGGCGCTCCTCGAGCAGCCGTCGATCGGTGATATCGCGTGCGATGCACAGGTGCCGGTTCGCATACACTCGGGCCCGGTACGAACACTCGACCAGGCGAGTGTTACTTCCGCCGGCGCTTTCGCCGACTGCGACGTGGTGTTCGCGCCTCGCCTCGCCGAGCGCCAGCAGTTCCCGCCAGCCAACCCCGAGCTCCCCGTCATCGTCCACGATCAGCGCGTCAAGCGTGTTGCCGACGACGCCGTCCTCGGCGACGCTGAACAACGCGCACGCGGCCGGATTCGCTTCGAGCACCGTGCGCTCGTCATCGAGAATCAACATGGCATCGGCCGCATCGAAGAACACGGCGCGAAACTGGCGCTCGCGCTCGAGCGCCGCAAGGGGTTGGGCGTCCGCCGGGATCACGACACCAAAGTCGCTCATGAGAAGGCGTTGCCGTTCGCCTGATGGTCCGACACGCGTGCCCGTGGCATCTGTGGGTGCGACAGTCTACCGCGAGCCGGACGAGGCTGGCACGCAGGCGCGGTGTTTCGTCGTTTCTGGGACGGCTCGTCCCGGAAACGGACGGTTTTCTGCGTTGAGTGACAATTCTTTCCGAACTATAAATGACTGAATTATAATGACTTACATACGAAACCAGCCGTGGCGCATGGATTGCCAATCGTTTCGGCTGATCGTTTTCACGACAGTAACCGTCTAAGCAGACAAAACAACCATGGATATAGCCCGTCCGTCCAATGCAAGGAAGAAACGCATCCGCCAAATCATGTACGGCGCGGTCGGTCTGGCGGCCGTCGCGCTGGTCACCGTCGGTTTGTCGCGGCTGAAGCCCGCTGCGCCGACGGTTGAACGGGCGGTGGTCTTTCCGGACACGGTGAAACGCGGACCAATGGTGCGACAGGTACGAGGGCTCGGCACGCTGACGCCGGAGGACATCCGGTGGATTCCCGCGACCACCCAGGGACGCGTCGAGCAAATCATCCTGAGGCCCGGCACCTCGGTGAAGGCCGGGGACGTAGTGCTGGTCCTCAGCAATCCCCAACTCGAACAACAACTGCAGGACGCGCAATTGAAACTCGAGGCCGCAGAAGCCGGCCTGGCGAGTACAAAAGTATCGCTCCAGAACGATCTGCTGACGCAGCGGGCCGCCTCCGCCAACATCGAAGCCGACTACAACAAGGCGAAGATGCAGGCGCAGATGAACGAAGCCCTCGCCAAGGATCAACTGGTCTCGGAACTCGTGCTGAAACAATCGCAGGTGGACGCCGATTCTCTAGGCGTGCGCAACCAGATTTCGAAAGATCAGCTCGCCAGCAAGACCGACTCGGCTCGAGCTCTGATGGCCGTGCAGCAGTCGCTGGTCGATCAGGCACGCGCGTTTCTCAGGTTGACCCAGCAGCAGCGCGACGAATTGAAGGTGCGCGCCGGTATCGACGGCATGCTGCAACTGGTGCCGGTCGAAGTCGGTCAGCAGGTCGCGCCGGGCACCAACCTCGCCCGCGTCGCCAACCCGAGTCGCCTCAAGGCCGAAATCAAGATCGCGGAAACGCAGGCCAAAGACATCCAGCTCGGACAGAAGGCCGAAGTGGACACCCGCAACGGCGTGGTCGAAGGACGGGTCGCGCGCATCGATCCCTCGGTGCAGAACGGCACCCGCACGGTCGACGTCACGTTGACTGGAACGCTGCCCAAGGGCGCCGTGCCGGACTTGAGCGTGGACGGCACGATCGAACTCGAGCGCCTCGCGGATGTGCTGTCGATGGGACGGCCGGCGTTTGGTCAGGACCAGAGCGTCGTCGGCCTGTTCAAGATCACCGAGGACGGCGTGACCGCCGAGCGCGTGCAGGTAAAGCTGGGCAAGAGTTCGGTCAACACGATCGAAATCCTGTCGGGATTGAAGGTCGGAGATCAGGTGATTCTGTCCGATATGTCGGCGTATGACGCCTACGATCGCATTCGACTGAAATAGCACGAGACAGGGCGGCACCCGCTCCGCCCGAGGAGACGAAGAGCATGGCTGACAACGGACAGGCGCTGATCAAGCTCGATGGCGTGACGAAGGTCTTCTTCACGGACGAAGTCGAGACGCACGCACTATCGGGGATCCACCTGCAGATCAACAAGGGCGAGTACGTGTCGATCGCCGGACCGTCCGGCTGCGGCAAGTCAACGCTGTTGTCGATTCTGGGGCTGCTCGATTCGCCGACCGAGGGCCAGTATCTGTTGAACAACCGTCCGGTCGCCGAGCTGCCCGCGTCCGAGCGCGCTCGCGTCCGCAACCGCGAAATCGGATTCATCTTTCAGAGTTTCAACCTGATCGGCGACCTCACCGTCTTCGAGAACGTCGAACTTCCGCTCACCTATCGAGGCATGAAGGCCGCGGAACGAAAGCAGCGGTCTGAGGCGGCGCTCGAACGGGTGGGCATGGCCCACCGCGCCAAGCATCTGCCCAGCCAGCTGTCCGGCGGTCAGCAGCAGCGTGTCGCCGTGGCGCGAGCCGTCGCCGGCGAACCGCTCATCCTGCTCGCGGACGAGCCGACCGGAAACCTCGACTCACGCAGCGGCGAAGCGGTGATGGACCTGCTTCGCGAACTGCACAAAGCCGGCGCGACGATCTGCATGGTGACGCACGACCCGCGCTACGCGCGCCACGCCGACCGCAGCATTCATGTCTTCGACGGCCGCGTCGTCGAGGAACAGACCGAAATGGCGATCACGGAATAACAAAACACTGTCAATGGCTAATGGCTTATGGCTGATGGCTAGGGTTGATGGCAACCGGTTACCCGGTGGCCACCACAATCAGCCATACCATCAGCCATCAGCCATTAGCCATCAGCCATGACAAAGCGGCGTACAAGATGGTGAGCGACCTCAGGCAGTCGCTTCGTCTGCTCGTCAAGTCCCCGGGCTTCAGCCTTCTCATCGTGATCGTGCTGGCGCTCGGCATCGGCGCCAACACCGCGATCTTCAGCATCGTCGACGGCGTGCTCCTCCGGCCGCTGCCGTTCGCCGACCCGGCTCGACTCGTTTCGATCGAAACCACCATCCACAACGAACCCGACGATACCGGCTATCTGGATCTCCTCGACTGGCGGGCGCAGGCGACCAAGATTGATCGCATGGCGGGCTATGCCTCGGCGGGGGCGACATTGACCGGGCACGGCGAAGCGACAGCGATTACCATCGCCGTCACAACGCCGGACCTCTTCCCGCTCCTCGGCGTGTCTCCGATCGCCGGTCGCGTCCTCCTGCCCAACGACGACACGCACGGCGCGGTGCGAACGGCGGTGATTTCGGAAAACCTCTGGACTCGAACGTTCAGTCGCGATCCCGGACTGATTGGCCAGTCGATCGTCCTCGACGGCGACCCGATCACGGTGGTTGGCGTCATGCCGGCCCGTTTCGAGTTTCCCTTCGACAGCGAGGATCCGCCGCAGATCTGGATGCCGATCCTGGCGTCGCGGTTCTCGGCGCAATGGGCCGATCAACGTCATGCCTCCTTCCTGAAAGTGATCGGTCATCTCCCCGCCGGCGTGCCTTTGCAGACGGCGCAGGCTGAACTGGCGACGATCGCCGCGCGGATCGATGCGGCCGACCCGCGTAACGGCACGCGCGGTATTGCGTTGAAGCCGTTTCAGGACGTACTCGTCAAGAATTACCGGCCTGCGCTGGTTGCGCTGTTGAGCGCGGTTGCGGCCGTGCTCCTCATCGCCTGCGCCAACATCGCCAATCTGCTGCTGGCGCGCGGGTCGGCGCGCCGCCGAGAAATTGCGATCCGCACGGCGCTCGGCGCGAGTCGTTTCCGCATTGTCCGTCAGCTGCTGGTCGAAAGCCTGGTGCTGGCAGCCATCGGCGGGCTGGCAGGAACAGTACTCGCGCTGTGGGGTGTTGACGCGCTGGTCCGGATCAGCCCGGTCCAGATTCCGCGCTTGAATACGGTGCACATCGATCGCACGGTGCTGATTTTTACCCTGGCCGCGTCGATGCTGACGGGAGCGCTGTGCGGCGTTCTTCCCGCGCTCCAGCTGTCGCGGACGAAACCCGGCGAGGCGCTCAAGGATGGCGACCGCGGCGGCAGTGGCGGTCACGGCACGCAAACGAGGCGCGCTCTGGTCGTCGCCGAAGTGGCGCTGTCTCTGATGCTGCTGGCGTCCGCGGGCCTGCTGCTGCGAAGCCTGGAGCTATTGCAACGAGTCAGCCCCGGCTTCACCACCGAACACACGTTGACGATGCAGCTGTTGCTGCCGCAGACGCGCTACTCGAAGTCCGCTGAGATGATCGCGTTCTACCACCGGCTTCACGACGAGGTCGCGGCCGTGCCAGCGGTCACCGCGAGTGCGGTCTCGACGACCCTCCCAATGACCGGCAGCGACATCGGTATGGGCTTCGTGCCGGAAGGTCACCCGGTCGATCCCAAGGCGCGTACTGTCGCCACCTTCTTCGGTGTCAGTCCCGACTACTTCTCCACTCTGGGCATTCGAGTGATTCGCGGACGTGGTTTCACCACGCGAGACGACGAACACGCGCCGAATGTCATGGTCATCAGCGAGACGATGGCCGCGAAGTACTGGCCTGGCGAGGATCCGATCGGTAAGCGGATCACGATCGGCTACAACAACACCGGTCCGCGCGAGATTGTCGGTGTCGCCGCCGATGTGCGCCAGACGAACCTCACCGACCCGCCGTCGCCGCAGATGTACGCGCCCTTCGTGCAGGCGCCCTGGCCGTTCCTGACGACGGTGGCGCGAACGCAGATGGCGCCGGAGGTTGCCGCTGGATCGATGCGCCAGGTCCTGGCGCGGCTCGATCCGGAACAAGCTGCCGGTGAGATTCGTACCTTCGATCAATATCTCGCACGAACCATCGCGACGCCGCGGTTCACGGCGATCCTTATCGGCGCGTTCGCCGCGCTGGCTCTGCTGCTCGCCGGCTTCGGCCTCTATGCGGTCATGGCCTATGCCGTGATCCAGCGCAGCCGTGAAATCGGCATTCGCATGGCCTTGGGCGCGCAGGCGCGCGACGTCCGAGGGCTGGTGGTACGCGAGGCCGCGAGCCTCGGCGCCATCGGTCTCCTCCTGGGCCTCGCTGGCTCGCTGGCGGTCACGCGTCTTCTGAACAGCCTGCTGTTCGGAGTTGGAGCCAACGATCCCGCAACGTTCATCGGCGTGTCGACGACGCTGATTGGTGTCCTGATTCTCGCGGCGTATCTGCCGGCGAGGCGCGCCACCCGGGTCGATCCGGTCGTCGCTCTCAGAGCAGAATAGCCTCATGCTGATTTCGCTTCGGAATGTCGAAAAGTCTTACCCGCACGGCGTCGGCCGCACCTACGTCCTGCGGCGCCTCAACGCGGACATCAAGGAAGGCGAGTTCGTCTCGATCATGGGGCCGTCCGGGGCGGGAAAGTCGACGCTGCTGCACATCCTGGGCATGCACGACAGCGCCTGGACCGGTGAGTACTACTTCATGGACCAGCCGGTCCATCGTCTCAATCCCAAACAGCGTTCGGAACTGCACAAGAAACACGTCGGTTTCGTGTTCCAGAGCTACCACCTGCTCGACAACCTGACCGTTTACGAGAATCTGGAGATTCCGCTCTCCTATCGCAACGTCAGCCGGAAGGATCGGCAGAGCATGGTCGCCGACATCCTCGACCGCTTCCACATCGTCGGCAAGAAGGATCTCTATCCGAATCAGCTGTCTGGCGGACAGCAGCAGCTGGTTGGTGTCGCGCGTGCAGTGATCGCCAATCCGCAGGTGATCCTCGCCGACGAACCGACCGGCAACCTTCACTCGGCGCAAGGCAAAGAAATCATGGAGTTGTTCCGCGGCTTGAACGAGGGCGGCGCAACCATCATTCAGGTCACGCACTCGGAAGTGAACGCGTCGTACGGCACGCGGATCATTCAACTGCGCGATGGCTGGGTGGTCGACGACTAGATTCAAACCAAAGCCCGGTCGCACGCGTCTAAAACGGCGGCCGTTCGTCAGTCGGCATTGTCGGTCAGCAGCCGCCGGCCGTCGCCGCGACTGCAGGGAGAAACTCACGTGGCACTTGCCCATCGATGGCCCGAATCAACGACCGACCGCGGAGACGGATTTCCGATGCGCGCTGAAGCCGCTCAACCGCGAGTCCTGATCGCGGACGACCAGCCCGATGTCCTCGAGGCGTTGCGGCTCCTGCTCAAAGGCGAAGGCTATCGCATCGAGTCGGCCGGATCGCCGGCGGCGATTCTCGAAGCCGTGGACAGCGACGAGTTCGACGCAGTCCTGATGGATCTCAATTACGCGCGAGACACCACCTCGGGCCAGGAAGGGCTCGATCTGCTCTCGCAACTCCGCTCACATGATCAAACCCTTCCCCTCGTGGTAATGACCGCGTGGGGCAGCGTCGAGGTGGCGGTCGAAGCCATGCGCCGCGGCGCCCGCGACTTCGTGCAGAAACCGTGGGAGAACGCCCGGCTGCTCGCCATCGTCCGGACGCAGGTGGAGCTGGCGCGGGCGCTCCGCCGGCAGCAGACCCTCGAAGCCGAAAACCGATCGCTGAAGCCGGAAATCCGGCCGATGCTGATCGCCGACGCCGCGTCGATGCGGCCGGTGCTCGAGTTGATTGCGCGCGTCGGACCATCGGACGCGAACGTCCTTGTGACCGGCGAAAACGGAACCGGCAAGGGCACGGTCGCCCAGGCGCTGCATGCGGTGTCGGCGCGAGCGGGACGGGGTCTGGTCACGGTCAACGCCGGCGGACTGTCGGAGGGTGTGTTCGAGAGCGAGCTGTTCGGTCACGTGAAAGGCGCATTCACCGACGCCAAGACCGATCGGGTCGGCCGTTTCGAGCTGGCAGACGGCGGCACCTTGTTCCTGGACGAGATCGCCAACGTCCCAATCAATCTGCAACCCAAACTGCTCCGCGTGCTCGAGACCGGCGACTTCGAGCGGGTCGGGTCGTCGCGCACCCGTCAGGCGAATGTGCGCATCGTCTCGGCCACCAATTCGAACCTGGGCGAAGAGGTGACTGCCGGCCGATTCAGGCAGGACCTGCTCTTCCGCCTGAACACGATCGAGATTCGACTCCCGGCCCTTCGCGAGCGGCGAGAGGACATCCCGGCGCTGGCGACGCACTTCCTGCGCCAGCATGCGCAGCGCTATCGGAAAAACATCGCCACCTTCGAACCGGCAGCTCTCCAGGCGCTCCTCGATCATCCGTGGCCCGGAAACATCCGCGAGCTCGATCACGCGGTCGAACGCGGCGTACTGATGGCGCAGGGATCCGCTGTCCGGCTCGCCGAGCTGGGGTTGCGAATCGATCGCGACGCCACTTCGCGGATCGAGGATATGAGCCTGGAAGACGTCGAGGGCTTCCTGATCAAAAAGGCGATGGCCCGCTTCGACGGAAACGTCAGCCAGGCCGCCAAGGCGCTCGGGCTCAGCCGCAGCGCTTTGTATCGCCGCCTGCAGCGCTACGGCTTGTAAGATCACGGTGTGAGCGGGCGACCTATCGAGTCGGCGGACGCCGTCACGGCTTCTGCCCTCGATCCGATCGACGGCCGGCCCAGTGGCTGGCTCCGCTTCGATCAACACATCCTGCTGCTCGCGCTCGCCGCCGGACTCCCCGCGGCTCTGGTCGCGCTCGTCCTGCTCTGGACTGGCGACTACACCCCCAAGGTTCAGTGGACGCTCACCGCGTGCATCGTCGGCGTCTGGACCGGCTGCTCGTTCAGCGTGCGTCACCGGGTCGTGCTGCCGCTGCAGACGCTCTCGAACCTGCTGGCGGCGCTGCGCGAAAGTGACTTCTCGATTCGCGCGCGCGGGGCGAGCGGAGACGATCCGCTTGGCGCGGTCATGCTCGAAGTCAATTTTCTGGCGTCAACGCTGCACGACCAGCGTCTCGGTGCACTCGAGGCGGGGGCGCTGTTGCGCACGATGATGGTCGAGATCGACGTGGCAGTGTTCACGTTCGACGGCAACCAGTCGCTGCGCCTCGCGAACCGCGCCGGCGAACACCTGCTGGCGCAGCCGGCCAAGCAGATGCTCGGTCGACAGGCGACAGACCTCGGTCTGGCGGCGTTTCTCGAAGGCGCATCGCCGCGCGTCGAGGACGTCGCCTTCCCCGGCGCCTCAGGACGGTGGGAAGTGCGTCGGACTACGTTCCGCCAGGAGGGCCGACCGCACCAGCTGCTCGTCCTCGCCGACGTCAGCCGTCCGCTTCGCGACGAAGAACGCCAGGCGTGGCAGCGCCTGATCCGCGTGATCGGCCATGAGATCAACAACTCGCTGGCGCCGATCAAATCGATTGCGGGCAGCCTCGAGACCATGCTGGCGCGCGAGCGAATGCCCGATGACTGGAACGATGACATGAGGCGCGGGCTGGCGGTCATCGCCGCGCGCTCTGATTCGCTCAGCCGCTTCACCACGGCATACGCCAGGCTGGCGAAGCTGCCCGCTCCGCGCGTCGAGGCTCTCAATGTGCCGACGCTGGTCCGGCGAATCGCCGGCGTGGAGACGCGACTGCCGATTCATCTGGACGAAGGCCCGGCCGTCACGATTCGAGCCGACCCGGATCAGCTCGAACAGCTGCTGATCAATCTGCTGCACAACGCGGCGGATGCCGCGCTGCAGACTGGCGGCGGCGTCACCATCGGCTGGAAGCGAGAGGGTCGCGGATTCGAGCTCTGGATCGACGATGAAGGGTCGGGTCTGACCAACGAGGGCAACCTGTTCGTGCCGTTCTTCACGACCAAGCCTGGTGGCTCGGGCATCGGTCTCGTGTTGAGCCGCCAGATCGCCGAAGCTCACGGCGGATCGCTGACGCTCGAAAATCGGATCGATCGACGCGGCTGTCGCGCCTACTTGCGACTGCCGGTCTGAGTCGCCTCGTCGCCGAGGTACTCGCGCCTCAGATCGCGCGCCCGCTCGTAGAGATCGGATTTGGTCGGATACAACTCACGCAGCACGATGTCGCCGCCGCGTCGCAGCTGTAATTCGGCTCCGCTGCAGCACGAAATCAGCACGCACTGCAGGTCGCTGCCCCGCCAGAGCTCACGCTCTTCATCGTGCATCCGGCCTCCTGGCGTCCGCCATCAAAACAGCCGGCCGCCGAGCGGAATTTCCAGTCCAGGCGCGATCAGCACGACTTCGCCCTGCTCGTCTGGCACGCCGAGCGTCAGCACCTCCGACATGAACGGCCCGATCTGGCGAGGCGGAAAATTCACGACCGCGAGGACCAGACGATTGTGCAGGTCCGCGGCGGTGTAGTGCTTCGTGATCTGGGCTGACGATTTCTTCACGCCGATCGCCTGGCCGAAGTCGATCCAGAGCTTATAGGCCGGCTTACGCGCCTCCGGAAACGGCTGGACGTCCACGATGCGCCCGACACGAATATCGACTCGCTGAAATTCGGTGTAGGAAAGCAGTGCAGGCTCGTTACTCATCGGATGGAAAACTGACACACGAGCTGGCTTGATTGCTATCTGGCCGATGGATCGGATACGGTCGAGCCGGTACAAGGCTTGATTGCAGGTTCACCGGAATGACTCCCCCGCCCGCCAACATCATCATCGTCGACGACGACCCGCTGATGCGGAGCATGCTCATGAAGTTGCTCGCAATCGAGGGCTTTGGTGTGGTCGGCGCTGAAGACGGCCTGGAGGCCCTCCACGTGCTGCGAGCCGTCCGTCATCGGGCGCCCGCCACACCGTCCCTGGTTCTGCTCGACCTGAAAATGCCGCGGCTGAGCGGCGACGAGTTTCGCCGTGCGCAGTTGGCCGACCCGGTTCTCGCAAGCGTACCGGTCGTTGTCATGTCCGGCGCTTCTGATCTGGAACAACGCGCGAACGTGCTCGGCGCGGTCGCATCGATCGGCAAACCAATCGAGCGCGATACGCTGCTTGCGATCGTCCGTCAGCACTGCGCCTGACGTCACGAACGGCCGCCGACGGCCTGCCGGACGGCGGAAGCCAGGACGCCGCCGAGTGCGGCCGCGGCGAGGTAGAGCGCAGGAAGCGCATGATCATCCAGCATCCAGCACACCAGCACACCGATCGCGCCGCCGATGCCGACCGTTGACAGCGCGTCGCCCAGTCGATGCAGCGGCCCGCGCGGGCAGCGGTGGTGCTCGGTGAGAGCGCCCATGCACTTGGGACAAGTGGCCATAGGAATGGACCGGAAATCGCGAGCCTAGACGACGCGAAATCTTAGCATAAGGAATCGTCGGCTCCCGCTCGCGTTGTTCATTTGAACAACGCCAAATCGATCGCGTTGCCCATCGCTTCGTATCCGGCATCACTCGGGTGCAGGTGATCGCCGGAATCGAAGGACGCCTTGAACCTGGTGGGCTGAGCGGGATCCAGGACGGCGTGGTCGAAGTCGATGACTCCGTCGTAGGCGTGCCCGGTGCGGATCCAGGCATTCACCGCCTGGCGTTTGGCTTCACCGACTTCCGTGAAATACGCGGCGCCGCCAAACGGCGTGAGTGTCGCGCCTATCACCCGCAATCCACGCCCCTGGGCCCGATCGATCAACTGCTTGAGCGCGGCGATAAGATCCGGTGCGCTCGGCGCCACGTTTTCTCCAGCGTTGCCGATGTCGTTGATGCCCTCGAGAATCACCACGTGGGTCGCTCCAGGCTGCATCAGGACGTCACGATTGAATCGCGCCAGGATGTTGTAGCCGAATTCCGGAATGCTGTCGCTCAGCAGCCGGTTGCCGCCGATTCCAGCGTTCAACACTGCCGCCTTGCCCAACCGGCGCGCCAGTCGATCGGGCCACCGTCGATTCGCGTCGCTCGTGGACGCCGTCCCGTCGGTGATCGAATCTCCAAGCGCGACGATGACCGGGCCGGAACGCGGCGGGGCGATTTCGACTCCGCCCAGGAAATACCACGCGGTGAGTTTCTCCGCGACCGGGAAGTTCGCGACGCCGACGTGGTTACCCAGCGACGACAAGTAACTGGTCTGACGTGAATAGCGATGGATCGTCACGACCTGGGCGCCCGTATCACCGGGAAAAAACAGATCGATGGCGAGATCGGCGAACGACGGAACCTTGAGCGTCACCGGATCGCTCACCGCTATGGCCCCGGGCGGAATCTCGTACCCGCTCCGGCCGCTGAACGTCAGCGCCTGGCTGGAGTCGGCAGCGATCGTCGCCTCGCTGGCGCGGATGGCCACTCGCGCCGCGCCGATGGCGAGCGGGCTGGTGCCGAACGCATTCGTCACCGTGATTCGCAGGCGGTCTCCGCCGGTCGTGATGCGCACGATCTGCCGCAGCGTCTGGTTTTTCGGCAGCGGAATGGCCGCCGCTATTCCCTGCGGCCTGGCCGCCGCGGGCGCCGCCGCGGATTCAGTCGCTGACGGGTAGTGACGGGCGATTGCCGCAGTCGTCCATGTTCCGACCCATCGGACGGCAGCCCCTTGTCTCTGACTGGAAGAGGCGCCGGTTGACGCCGCGAGCAGCAGAACCGACAGCCACACAGCCATTCGTTTCATGCGGCTATTGTAGGGTAGCTGTCGCGATTTTCGCCGCGCGTTCCAGGCCGCCGCTACAATCGTACGGACATGGCGCCGGACACAGACCGCGTGGTGTACCGCAGCGAAACCGTGACGATCGGCGCATTCCGCTGCCCCACCGATCATCCGAGCTTTCGCGATTCCGGCCCCATCCAGAACGATTGCTTCGTCTTCCCTCGCACGGCAGTCGTCATCCGACATTATGGCGGCACGCCATTCATCGCCGATCCCACCATCGTGACGCTGTACAACCGCCGGCAGGCCTACGAACGGCGGGCGTTGAGCCCTGACGGCGACCGCTGTGACTGGTTCGCGATCGCACCTGCGGTCATTCGCGAAGCGATCGGCCAGCACGACCCGCACGCGGCGGATCGCGAGCGACCGATCCGATTCACCCACGCCGCGGTCGATTCACCGACTTACCTCGCGCAGCGTCGGCTGTTCGTTCAGGCGGCGTCCGGACAAGACGTCGACGCGCTGCACATCGATGAATCCGTGGTCGGCCTGCTCGATGCCGTGCTCGACCGCGCCTATGCGCGCTCGGTCCGTGGCCCGGGTCAGCCCTCTTCAACGTCGGCCGCCGAACTCGCATCAGCGACAAAATCGTGGTTGCTGGCCCGGATCGCGGAGCCGCTCACCCTCGTACGCATTGCCGATGCGATCGGCTGTTCGATGTTCCATCTGTGCCGCGCCTTCCGACGGGCGACGGGCATCACGGTTCATGGCTACCGGGATCAGGTGCGGCTTCGACTGGCGCTCGAACGCATCGAGCAGGGGGAACGCGATCTCACCAGGCTGGCATTGGACCTCGGCTACTCGAGTCACAGCCACTTCACCGCAGCCTTTCGACACGCCTTCGCAATGCCGCCCTCGGTGGTGCGGCGAACGCTCACCGGAGCGGTACCGGTGCGCTGACGCGAGCAAGCTTTTGATAGTCCCGCGCCGGACGGTTCGATACCGTTGACGCGAGGTCAGCCGTGTCGACCAAGTTCAATACCGTCCTTCTGGTCATCGTTCTCACCTACACGCCGCCCTTCAGCAACGGCTCGCCGCCACAGGCGCCCAATCCGACCCTCGCCGCGGCGGCCGCGCGGCTCCAGGCACAGGATCCAGCCGGCGCGGCGGTTCTGCTCGAAGGACTCACCGAACGCGAGCCGGGCAACCTGTCCGCGTGGCGCATGCTGGGCATGGCCCAGCTGAGATCAAAGAGGCTCAACGCCGCGCTTGCTGCATTTCAAAAGGTCCTGGCCATCGACCCGGCTGCTTCGGCCGCGCTCTACAACATCGGCGTGGTGTACGCCCTGAAGCACAACACCGACCTTGCGTTCGATTGGCTGGGCAAAGCCAAGGCGAGCCGAAGAGTCGACATGACCCAGATTGACAGCGACGCCAATCTGTCGACGCTCAAGGCTGATCCGCGGTTTCGGGCGCTACTGCCGTCGCCTGCTGATTTCGAGCAACCGTTCGTCGAACCGGTCAAGGTCCTCCGCGAATGGGACGGTCCGGCCGCGAACGCCCAGTTCGGATGGATCGCGCGGAACATCGGCGACGTTGACGGCGATGGCGTCCCCGACATCGTCACCTCCGCGCCGACGGCGGATGCCGGTGGCCAAGATGCGGGCCGCATCTACGTGTACTCGACGCGCAGCGGCGCGCTCCTGTGGAGCGTCGATGGCCATGCAGGCGATCAGCTCGGGACGGGCGTCGAAGCCGCCGGCGATACCAACGGCGATGGCGTTCCTGATGTGATTGCGAGCGCGCCAGGCGCGGGCAAGGCGTTCATCTATTCAGGCCGGGACGGCCGAATGCTTCAGACCATGACCGCCGAGAACAAGGCCGACAGTTTCGGACAGCACGCATCAGGCGTCGGCGACATCAACCACGATGGCTATGCTGACGTCATCGTCGGTGCGCCGGCCAACGGAGCGCATGGCAAGAACGCCGGACGCGCGTATGTCTATTCAGGGAAAGACGGCCGGCTTCTGCTGACGCTGAACGGCGGCAGTGCCGGCGACGGTTTCGGCAGCGCAGTCGCGGGCTCCACCAGCGGAAGTCAGTCCTTTCTCATCGTCGGCGCTCCCGCCGCCGGGGCGAAGCATGCCGGCCGTACCTACGTCTACAAGGGCCTGTCGTCCACTCCCGCGTTCGTCATCGACGCCGACGACACCGGCGCTGCTCTGGGCGCGATGTTCCTGTCCACAGTCGGGGACATCAACCACGACGGCGTGCCGGACATATTCGTGTCGGACTTTTCAAACGGCGCGAAGGGACCGTCAACCGGTCGCGTCTACGTGCATTCGGGCACCGATGGCCGCCGGCTGTTGACGCTGACCGGCGAAACCGCCGGCGAAGGATTTGGTATTGGACCGGCGACCGCCGGCGATGTGGATGGCGACGGATTCGACGACCTGATCGTCGGCGCCTGGCAGTACGGCGAGACCGCGGTCTCGGGCGGACGTGCCTATCTTTACTCCGGCAAGGACGGTCGTCTGCTCAAGACCTACACCTGCCGGATTCCCGGCGACACGTTTGGCTTTGACGCAGTCGGCATGGGCGACATCGACGGCGACGGGACAGTCGACTTCCTGATCACGTCGGCCTGGAGCGGCATTCACGGCTTCCACTCCGGCCGCATGTTCGTGATTTCGAGCGGCATTCCACTCCCCCAACATCGTTGACGGAAACGATTGCGCGATGTGTTCGACGATGGTAGCGTCGTCGAATCAGTTCGGCACGGTGTTCGCTTTTGCTCTCATCTGACCGTCGCCACCTCGCTTCGAGGGGACGGTTGATGGAGGCACAAGATGTCGTCGCAAGCTATTGTCAGGCGGATAGATACCTTGGAAGAACGCGTCACACGCCTCGAAGAACTTCCGGGCCGGATCGACGACCTCACGTTGCAGGTCCTGCAACTCCGAGGGGAGATGCGCACGGAGTTTTCTGCGCTCAACGACGGCACTCGTCGGGAGATCAGCGAACTCGACGTCAACGTGCGCCAGGCGATGACCGAACTCAACGACAAGCTGCGCCTGGAGATGAACGGTCTCAACGACGGCCCGCGTCAGGAAATGAAGGATCTCAACAGCGGCCTACGTCAGGAAATGAAGGATCTCAACGGCGGCTTACGTCAGGAAATGAACCGTCTCAACGACGCCTTACGTCAGGAAATGAGGGAACTCAACGACGGCCTACGTCAGGAAATGAACGGTCTTAACCACGCGCTACGTCAGGAAATGAAGGGTCTCAACGAAGACCTACGTCAGGAAATGAACGGTCTCAACGGAGGCCTACGTCAGGAAATGAGCGGTCTCAACGAAAAGCTCCGACTGGAAATGAACGAACTCAACAACACGACACTGCGACAGATGCGCGTGCTTCACGAAGACGTGATTGCCCGCCTCGGCGTGATGTCCGAGGCCGACCGCCGCTCACCGACTGCATCCAAGAAGCGTCCACGCAAGCACTGAGCCATCGGGCTGTATACTGCGCGCGTGCGCAAAGTTTCGTCTTCCGTCCTTTTTGCTCTTCTTTTCGCGGCCCCAATCGCGCTGTCGAGCGCCGGTCTGCCGACGCCGGAATCGGTTCTCGGTTTCCGTCCCGGGGCTGACTACAAGCTGGCGACATACGACCAGTCGATCGAGTATTTCAAGAAACTCGCCGCCGCTACCAAGTACATGAAGATCGTCGAGGCTGGCAAGACCAGCCAGGGCCGGAGCATGTACTTCGCGCTCATCTCGTCGCCTGAAAATCTGTCGCGGATCGATCATTACCGGGAGATCGCGCGACGACTCGCCCATCCACAAGGGCTCACCGACGACGAGGCTCGCAAGCTGGCCCACGACGGCAAGGCGTTCGTTCACATCGACGGTGGATTGCATTCGACCGAAGTCGCCGGCGCTCAGCACACCCCGCAACTCGCGTTCGACCTCGTCTCTCGCGCGCACACGCCGGCGATGAAGACGATGCTCAACAACGTCGTCGTGATGGTGTGGCCCACCATCAATCCGGACGGCCAGCAGATGGTCGCCGAGTGGTACATGAAAAATGTCGGGACGCCGTTCGAGCTGTCCGGCCTGCCCCGCCTGTACCAGGAATACGTCGGACACGACAACAACCGCGACGCCTACATGCTCAACATGGTCGAGTCGCGGGTGATGGAGCATGCCTGGCGGCAGTGGGAACCGCAGATCATCTACGTCCACCATCAGTCCGGACCGTTTCCAACCCGCATCTGGCTGCCACCGTTTTCCGAGCCGGTTGGCGAGGACGCGCCGTTCCTGATGTCGCGCGAAGTCAACATGATCGGGATGGCGATCGCGAAAGGACTCGAGGAGCACGGACAGGTCGGCTCGACCCACATGGGTACGGCGTTCGACGCCTGGTATCCCGGCTACGTGGACTACGCCCCCAACTTCAAGAACATCGCGGCGTTCTGGACGGAGACGGCACTGTTCCAGTACGCCACGCCGCACGACTACACCGTCGACGACTTTCCGCAGAACATGCGCGACCTGCGGCCGCAGAGTCTGTACTCGAGCCCGTGGCCGCCGGGGCGTTGGCGGCTTCGTGACGCCGTCGACTACATGGAAACCGCGTCGCTCGCAGTGATCGAGTACGCATCGAAGTACAAGGAATCGCTGCTCTACGATCGCTATCAGGCCGGCCGCGATCAGATCGCGCTGGGCAAGACCAAAGCGCCTTACGCCTACTTCGTGCCGCAGGAGCAGCGCGATCCGGTCGCCGCAGTCGAGTTGTTGCGGCGCCTGGCGTTCGGCGGTATTCGCGTTTCGGAGCTGACCTCGCCTGCGACCGTCGGCACAGACACGTTTCCCGCCGGGACGTGGGTGATTCCGACCGACCAGGAATTCGCCGCCCTGGCCCGCGAGGTCCTCGACGTGCAGCGTTATCCGGATCTCCGGCAGTATCCGGGCGGTCCGCCGGAGCGACCCTACGACGCAGCGGGCTGGACTCTGCCGTTGCAGATGGGCGTCCGGGTCGTGGCCGCGACCTCGCCCCTGACCGCCGAGACTCGCGCGAAACTGCGCCTGGTCGGCGACATGCCCGAGACCAAGCTCAGACCGACGACATACGAGGCAGCGCTGAAAAACGATGCGGCGCCGTTCGACAGCGTGCCAGGCGCCGGCTTCAACACCGATCCAGCAGCGGCGGCCATCGTCCCAGCCGCCGGGCGCATCACTGGCAGCGGCGAGGTACTTTTCGTCGACCCGGCGCAAAACAACACGTTCCGCGCCCTGAACCGCGCATGGGCACTTGGCGCGACCGTGCAGACCACGACGGCCGGTTCGCCGATTCGTTACGGCATTCGGAATCTTCCCGAGGCCGCACAGAACGAACTGGTGCAATCGCTGGCGTTGCGGGCGGAACGAGCGCCGGCGACGCCCGGCCGAACGGTTCGCAAGCCGCGGATCGGTCTGTACCAACCGTGGACTGGCAGCATGGACGAAGGCTGGTCGCGCTGGGTTCTCGAGCAGTACGGCTTCGTTCTCGTTGCGATTCACCCGGAAGACTTCAAGATGCCTCTCGCGGATCGGGTGGACGTGATCATCGTCGCCGACGATTCGCGGATACCGGTCGCCGGCGTACAAGGCGGCGGTCGCGGTGGCCGCGGCGGCAGTGTGCGTCCAGAGTACGGCTATCAGCTCTCCTCGGACGATGTGCAGGCGTTCGAGCAATTCATTCGCGGTGGTGGCACGCTCGTCTGCCTGAGCGGCGCGAGCACGTTTGCGATTCAGCAGTTCAAGCTGCCGGTCCGCAACGCCGTCGCAGGCCTGAAGCCTGAAGAGTTCTTCCTGCGTGGCTCGCTGGTCGAAGTGACAACCGATCCGACGCACCCGGTCATGGCAGGAATGCCGGACAAGGCCGCCGTTTTCGTCGATGGCAGCCCCGTCTTCGAAACACAGGACGGCTTCACGGGAACCGTCCTTGCGCATTACCAGACCTCTGGCTCGCCGCTGCTTTCAGGCTATCTGATCGGTGAGAACCACCTGCAGGGCAAGGCCGCTGCGCTTGATGTAAAGCTCGGCGACGGACACGTGATCCTGATCGGTTTCCGCCCGGAGTGGCGTGGACAACCCTTCGGCACGTTCCGCGTGCTGTTCAACGCCGCGCTCTACGGCCGCCAGGACGCCAAGTAGGGGACGGCCGTCAGGCCCTCGCACCATGCTTTATGGACGATCAATTTCTCGTAACTTGTCCGTACTGCGGCGAGGAGGTCGAGATTTATCTCGAGCCGGAGATGAAAGGCAGCTTCGTCCAGGACTGCGAAGTGTGCTGCAACCCGTGGCGCATACGCGTCTACGGATCGGGTGAAGACCGCGACATCTCCGTCGCGCGCGCAGACGGATCGGAATGACGTGGAACGGCCTGAAGGCCGTTCCCTACTGCTGACTCGCGCGGTCGCCCTTCAACTGATCGATGAACCAGTTGACGCGCGCCGGCGAATCGCCGTGCGATTCAGCGCCGACGATCTGATAGCGCACGATCCCGTTGCGATCGAGGTAATACGTGGACGGGACATTGTCGAATCCCATCGACCGCTCCGCTTGTCCGATGTCGAGACGTGCGACCGGAAACGGAAACTTCATCTCGTCCAGATAGCGATCCAGGCGCTTGGCATCCTCGTCGATGCTGACCAGCAGGAACACGACCGTTGGATCGTGCTGATACTTCGCGTATGACGTTTTCAAGTGCGGCAATTCCTGTCGGCACGTGCCGCACCACGATGCGAAGAAATCGAGCAGGACGATCTTGCCGCGCAGCGCCGCCAGGTCGTACGGCTTGCCGTCAACCGTGCGAAGCGCGAGTTTCGGCAGCGGCCGATCGACCAGACTACTGAGCGCGGCCGTTTTCCGTTCGTCGCGACGCCGGGCCAGTTCCGTTTCCAGCCACGCGTTGAATGGCTCATTGCCCGTCCCGGACGGCTGGAGCGCGGTCAGTTCCTTCATCGCTTTCTCGCGAGTGGCCGCGGCGCCACCAGCGAGCGACAGGGCATCCAGATAGTGGTTGCGAGCGCCGGTCGTGTCGTCCTGCGCGCGCGCCAGTTCGGCGAGGTGAAACTGATTGTTGAAATCGAATCCCTGCGAGAGCCGCTCTGATTCCTGCAGCTTCGCCGCGGCAGCCGGCAGGTCTTTTTTCAGTAGCAGCGCCCAGCCGGCCAGATCGGCCGAGGTCGCGCGTCCGCGCGCGTAGGACGTCTGAATCTTGCCGCTCATTTGATAGGCGCCCAGATTTTCGTCGACAAAATGGTCCGATGCTTTCGCCCCCCGCTCAGCCCACGACACGGCTTTTTCGTAGGCACCGCGGTCGATCAGAATCTGCGCACCCGTGAAGTACGGCGCCGGATCCGCCTGCGCCTTTGCACGACGATCGAGCGTTTCTTCGATGGCGGCGATTGACGCCTTCGACGTTCGCGCGGCTTCGATCGCGGCATCGGCCTCGGTGACCCAAGCCGACGGCGGCGCCGCGTCGACCTTGTCCGCGGCGGCAAATCGTTCGGCCGTTTTCAAGGCTTCCAGCGCCGACGCGCGGCCGGGCGCTGCCGCGACCGACGTTCGCAACACCGCGAGTGCCTTGGTCCGATAGCCTGGCTCGTCGTGCCACGCCTGGAACGTGCCTTCCTGCTGCCAGCCCTTGAACGTGTAAATGCGGCCAAGCACTTCGTCGGCTTCGGCCGCCGTCGCTCGATCCTTTGCGGCGATCTCGAGGGCGGCGATCGCGCTCTTCGACAGACGCTGGTCCCATAGGGCTCTGCCGCGGGCCAGTTGTGCCTCGGCAGGGGTCGGCGCCGCCGACAATCCTGTCGCCATTTGCAGGCTTGTGACCGACGCGGCGACGACCACGATGAGAGCGGCCTGAATCCTCATGCCGGTATTCTACGCCCGCTCGATTCGCGGTAAAATCACAGGATCATGATCTCAGTGCAGGGCGTCTCCATGCGGTTCGGGTCGAAGGTCCTCTTCGACGATGTCACCACGACCTTTTCTTCGGGACGGCGCTACGGCCTGACCGGGCCAAACGGCGCAGGAAAGTCGACGTTCATGAAGCTGCTGACCGGCGAGCTGCCGCCGCAGCGCGGTACCGTCGTCGCGCCGGCCAAGCTCGGTGTGCTGCGTCAGGACCAGTACGCGTTCGACCAGTTCCGGGTCATCGACGCGGTGATCATGGGCAACCGGCGACTCTGGCAGGCCCTCGAAGAACGCGAACTGCTCTACGCCAAGACCGAGATGACCGACGACGAGGGTATGCGCCTCGGAGAACTCGAAGGCATCGTCGGAGATGAGGACGGCTACGAAGCCGCGAGTCAGGCGGCAATTCTCCTCCAAGGTCTCGACATTCCTGAAGAGCTCCACGACCGCACGATGGCCGAACTGCAGGGTGGGCAGAAGGTCCGGGTGCTGCTGGCCCAGGCGCTGTTCGGGCACCCGCAGGCGCTGCTGCTGGACGAACCGACCAACCACCTCGACCTTGATTCAATTCACTGGCTGCGCGAGTTCCTGGTGCGTTACGAGGGCACCCTCATCGTCATCTCGCACGATCGACATTTCGTCAACGCGGTGTGCACCCATACGGCGGACATCGACTACCAGACGATCATCACCTACACCGGCGGCTACGACGACATGGTGCTCGCCAAGATGCAGATCCGGTCGCGGGTCGAAAGCGAGAACGCCCAGCGCGAGAAGAAGATCGAGCAGCTTCAGGATTTCATCGCGCGGTTCTCCGCCGGCACCCGGGCCAGCCAGGTGATGTCGCGCAAGAAGGAGGTCGAGCGGCTGCAGACCACCGACCTGGCGCGATCGAACATCGCGCGTCCGTACATCAAGTTCACGATGAACCGCCCGTCCGGGCGCCTCGCGCTCGAGGCCAAAGGCGTCAGCAAGGCGTTCGGCGACCATCGCGTCGTCAACGACTTCAGCGCCATCGTCAACCGGGGCGAAAAGATCGTCCTCATCGGCCGCAACGGCCTCGGCAAGACGACGATGCTGAAGGCGCTGTTGTCGGATGCACCGAACCTGCCGGCGTCGCCCGGGGACATCGACGCCGGATCGCTGCGCTGGGGTCACGAGGTCTCGGTCGGATACTTCGCGCAGGACCATACCGGCGTGATCAAGAAAGGTATGACCGCGGTCGAGTGGTTGCATCAGTTCGATCCGGACGCCGCCCGACAGGATATTCACGGCCTGCTTGGACAAATGCTGTTCACAGGCGAGGAAGGCCTCAAGCCAACCGACGCGCTCTCCGGCGGGGAAACGGCGCGGCTGCTGTTCTGCCGCATCATGCTGCAGAAGCCGAACGTCATCGTCCTGGACGAGCCGACCAACCACCTGGATCTCGAATCGATCAATGCGCTCAACGTGGCGCTGCAGAAATACGAGGGCACCGTGTTCCTGGTCACTCACGACGAGGACCTGATCGACGAGGTCGGCACCCGCATCTGGCATTTCGACGGCCGGACGATCCAGGACTTCAAGGGCACCTACGAGGAATACGCGGCGACGCTGGCGTCGTAGAGCGACATAGATCTGAGAGAGACATAGATCTGAGAGAATAGCGATGGAGAGAACATGAAGGAACTGACGCCACGCCGCTGGTTCTTGTCGCGATTTGGATTGACCGCCTCGGCCCTCAGCCTGGGCGCGGCCGCAGTGCACGGACAATCCCAGCCCGCGCCGACGGCGCCAACCTCACCAGCCGAGGGACGCTGGCGTCCGGCGCGCGAGGCGAAAGATGACTGGTACGATCAGCTGCCCGGCGTCCACCGCATTTTCTTCGACACGCTGTCGGCGTCCGGTTTGGGCGAAGCGCAGGCCTTTGCCAGCAATACGTTCGAAGGCAACAAGAACGTCTACGGTCTCGACAATAACGAGATCGCGATTGTCATCTGCATCCGGCACATGGCGACGCCCCTCGCCTTCGGCGATGCGATCTGGACGAAGTACGGATCCGTACTCGGCGACGCGATCAAGCTGACGGACGCGAAAGCCGGCCAGCCGCCGACCGTGAACACCCACAAGGCGACGCTCGAGGCGCTGGCCAAGCGTGGCGTGCACTTCGCGGTCTGCGACATGGCGAGCCATCGCTTTGCCGGCATGGTAGCGCGACGGACCGACGGCAACGCCGACGCGATCTACAAAGAAATGGTGGAGAACGCCGTCAGCAATGCTCATTTCGTTGCCGCCGGCATCATCGCCGTCAATCGCGCACAAGAGCGCGGCTATTCGGTTGCGTACGTCGGTTGAGCTGGGGCGGGTTATCCGCGCGTCGGGATAATCCGTCGTTTCGGCAGGCGTTTCATCGCGCTGACCGCGACGCGCTGGTTGGTTGTTGGCCGCCGCTGATTCGCCGTCGGCTTGCGATGCTTCTTGCCGGGAGCGTCCACCACTCCGCCGCTCCGCCCTTTGGTATTTTTCCCGCCGGCCTGGGCAGCTGACTTCCGTACCGCGCCGCCCGGAGCGGATCCGGCCAGCTGTTCGAGTAAGTCGGCCGCCCGGTCGCGCACCTGCTGGATTTCGTCTCGAATGACAGCGGGGTCGAGCGCGTTTCCGGTTTTCGCACGGACTGTACCGGCAAATCGTCCCACCTGCTCGGCGAACGCCACCAGCTTCGCTTCCATTGAATCTGAACTCGGTCTCGTCGAATTGGCCATCAACGTCTCCTGACGGTCGCGTGAGGCTCCCGTCCCCGCATGCGACGCACGTTCTGTGCCGCCGATAGCAGTCACACAGCGCGTGCGGCTCAGCCGGGATAGAATCGCGGCATCGATCGGTATGGACGGCCTTCAATACTTCGCCCTCGGCGATTTCCCATTACAATCCGGCGTCACGCTGCCGGGTGCCACGCTCGCATTTCGGACCTACGGTGCGTTGAATGCCGCTCGCAACAATGCCATTTTGATTCCGACGTTCTACGCTGGACAGCACACCGACTGCGAACTGATGTTCTCACAAGGCCGCGCCATCGATCCCGCGAAGCACTTCATCATCGTCGTCAACATGTTCGGCAACGGGCTATCCTCGTCGCCGAGCAACACGCCGGTGCCGCACGACAGGGCGCGCTTTCCGCATATCACCGTCTACGACAACGTCATCGCGCAGCATCGGCTGGTGACCGAACGCCTCGGCACCGATCACTTGAAGCTCGTCACCGGGTTTTCGATGGGGGCGCAGGAGGCGTTCCATTGGGGCCCGCTCCATCCCGGCATGATGGATGCGATCGCGCCGATTTGCGGCAGTGCGAGGACCGCGCCACAC
>DASXGC010000172.1:0-4126 GCA_036489235.1 Vicinamibacterales bacterium | reverse complement strand
GAGCTCGGCATGCGCCTTCTCGACAACGGAGTTTCGCAGGACATGCTGATCGACTACGGCGAGTACTCGATCCGCGCCAAGCTGGACGATATCGAGCCGCTAGCTAAACCGAACTGCTGACCGCAACTACTTTATCCGGTCGCCTTCCTTTCCTGCGCCGGAATGTCGTGGGCTGGGCGCCCTGCCGGAGTCAAGATCGGAGGCGAGCTCGGCGAGGAACTTGTTGTCCTCAACCCGATCGGCAGGGTAAGCGCCATCCCCTTGTCTTCCCTGCCGCTCAGGGAAACTCAGGGTAAAAATTTTTTCGCGGCTTACCCCGCACCGAAAATTCATTTCTGATCAATACTTTGAACGCGCCTCTCCGATCGAATCGGAGGCGCGGCAGGGAACCGGCAGGGAAACCCGAAAACCGTCGGATCGCCGTTTGGCATCGGCCGATCATCGCCGTCATAATAATTAATCAATTGACCGTTTCGCATGGATTCGATATGGTGCGGAACTTCGCTGTCGCAAGCGGGCGGCAGGGATCGTCCGCGCCGCGGGGTGGAAAGGATGGCGGGCAGCCCGATGTCCGAGACAAAACGCGATTACGAGGTCGACCGCGGCAAGCCGCCGGTGCACAGCCGTTGCAAGAAGGGCCAATCCGGCAACCCGCGCGGACCGCGCCCGAAAAGCGTGATGGCGCCGCTGGTCGACGCGCTCAACGACAAGGTGGTCGCGACCATCGACGTCGAGCGCGCGAGATCACCAAGCAAGAGGAGGTCGTCGCTCAGCTGGTCAACAAATCGACCAGCGCCGATCTGCGCGCGACCAAGATGCCGATCGACATGCTGAAGGAGAAAGCTGTCGTTCGTTTCCCGCCAATAATTGCCCCAGTGTACCATAAGGAGACGTCCACGTCCTCGTCTTGCCAAGCAGTGAGTCATGACGACTCGAATACTGGGGTTTCTGGTTGCTGTAGCGTGCTCCGTCAGCGGAACAGCGGAGGCAACGACAGATCTCAAACGAGTTTAATCGAGATCAACAGCGACGAGGGACAGGATCAAAGCCGATCGCGATAAGGCCGCCTCGAACTGCAGTCGCTACGCGCAGTGTCGTCGCCTAATTTTAATCCAGATCGCTCATTTCGCTCCCGCGGCGAGACTGGCTTCCATCAACTTATCGGCGCCGGCCGACAGCGCTTCGCGCACGTTTCCCGTGCCCATCCGCTGCGCGACGGCTGCGAAGCTGAGAGCTCCGACCAGTCGCGACGTCGCCACGTCGAGATCCTTGGGCACGGCATCGAGGGCGAAGGCAAACGGCCAGTGGCCCGGCCACGGAATCGGAATCGGCGGGCGGCCATTTCCGCACCAGTCGTCGATCGCGCTGTTGATCATGCGCACGCCACCATCCTGCCCGGCGGCTTCCGCGGCGATCGCGGCGAATGCGATGTTGTGCGCGATCAGCGCTGATACCCTCTGCAGCCTTTCTGGTGGCGGCTCCGGCGGCAGTGGCTGTGGATTGAGCGCAACCTCGGAAAGCTGTGACGCGAACGCGTGCGCCAGCACGGGGCCGTGCGGGAAGATGATGTCGAAGATCGCCGGGTTGATTCTCGCCAGCACGGACAGCAGTTGTGTTGCCTTTGCCATATTTTGTCTCTCCTTTACTCGCGTGGAACACATGAACACTCGACGCGCGAACCGCCGTCGTCGGGCGAATGGCTCACCCGATAGATCGACGTAACACGGCCGGCGCTGGCAAGTGCCCAGTTGCCAGCCGTCTGTACCGCGCCGATCGGACCGTTGAATGTGCCCGCGACCCGCGGACGCCGCCGGTTCGCGAGATCCATGACGAGTGCGGCGCCATCCTTCATCAGCGCAATGGCGATCGGCGTGTCCTCGAATCCTGGCACCCGCAGTACCGTCATGACGCCTGGAAGCCCGTCGCACGGGTCCGATTCACGGGGAGGCGCCTTATCCGTCGTAGACCGCGAATGCGTCGCATCGGCGGGCACCTCACGGTTCAGCGGCCGGTTTTCGAGCAGGGTGAGGCCGAGCGTGCCTATCTCCCGCATTTCGACCCGATCGCTGAATCGGCTCGTCAACCGTGCGGTATCGCCGGCGCCGCTACTGAACGTCTGCCCGGGCGCCGTCGCCAGCGATGCACGTGCTTCGCAGATCGCGGACTGCACGTCGACATGTCCGGCGATCGGTCGACGGCTGCTTCGCATCAGTTGGGCGGAGGCTCCGCTGGATGTAAGCGGCAGCAGTACCGGGACCATGGCGCGTCCATTCTGGTCCGCGGTGACGTCGATCTGATGATGCGCTGACCGGAACTGGACCAGTTCGCCACGCTCGAGACCGTTCAACGTGACCAACTGCACGTCGAGTCCTGACGTGATGAGCTCGGACCAGTCGGGATGTTCGAGCGGAATGACGAGATCGTCGTGTCCCCACTTGAGGCCGTAGTTGTTCGGATCGATGTACAGGCAGTCGTCGATGTAGGTGTCGTGTGCGTTGGTTACTTGCCCGTTGGCGTCCACAACGATCTTCGGCGGCACGCCGAGTTCGGCGAGGCGAACACCGCGCGCCGTGTTGACGATGAGGCGCGCCGGCATCTTGATGCTGCCGCTGACGCCGCCAGGAACATTGACGTAGAAGTCGTGCGTGTTGCCGACGGTTCCCGGCGCCGGCCCGAAGATGTAGGAATTGATCCAGGCGCCCGGCGAGATCACCTCGAAGCCGCAGAAGTTGCCTGCGTTTTCGAGGAAAATCCGCGCGTTCGTCGTGACGTCGTTGATCGTGATGCTCTTGATCGGTGCGCCGCTTCCTGACTTCGCGAGCTGCGAACAGAACTGCGTGCGAAACGGCAGGCCGAACACCGTCGTGGAGAGCTCGACCGTCTCGAGGCTTGGCATGAGTGGCAGCTTCACCGGACCGCCGATGGTCATGCCCGCGGGTGAGGCCAGGACGGCGCTGTAGCGAAATTCGCTGCCTCCCAGCTTAATCGCCGGCAGCTGCGAATCGAGTGCGAAGCCATGATCGCCGAGCGGCACGCCGCCGAACTTGGCCGGATCCACCGACGCGGCGACAAGGTCTTCAGCCAGGTTCTCGATGAGTCCGGGGACGAAATCGCCAAGCTCGAGGTGCAGCGACCAGTGCACCGTCGTTCGAAGCCGGTACGCCTGTCCCGGCGTGAGGCCGAAGTCACATCCGAACGTGCCGCTGGCGCCGCACGTGAACGGATCGGGCACCGGCACTTTCCCGGAGTAGTCGACGTCCACGTGCGGAGTGCTGCCGGCGGGGCGCCAGTGGGCGTTCAGCTGGAGCCCCGTCAGGCGCGCACGAAAATCCGCGGGAACCTTCGACACGGCCAGGCGCTCGACCGCTGGGCCGTCGAGGAACAAGCCCCACTCGAATCCCGGGAAGAGATGGCTGAGCGGGCCGCCAGCCGGATCGAAGCGGATGGCGACCGTGCTGCCTGCGATCTCGACGCGCGACGTTGCCGGTGCCGGCAGTCCAATCGCCGTGAACGCCGCCGACAAATCTATCGACAGCGGCGAGCCGACTGCGGCAATGAGCGCCGCCTTCGCGGCGAGACCGACCGCTGGGCCAAGCGAGCCGAGATCGACGTCCATGCACTTGAGCGAAATAGCGGTGCCCGTCGCGCGGAGCTCGAAGTGCAGCGTGACGCGGCCGGCGGGTGACGTCGCGCCTGCCGGCACACTGTTCGGCGCGGCGAGGACGGCAGTGCGCAGAACGATGAAGAGGTCGACCGGCACGAGCAACTGCACGGCGCCGGCGTTCGCCGTCTGCGCCAGCGGTCCGAACACGACGTTGGCGTGATCGAGGTAGGCGTCGCCGAACGCAGGAAAGCAGGTGCTGTTCAGCTGACTTTGCAGCGCGCGTGTCGTGATGTCTGAAAGCGCTCTCGATTCGATTTGCAGTTCGACAGCCATAGATCCCCCATCCGTGATCACTTACAACGTCGCGGTTCGCACGAGGACGATAAGCCGTATTAGTTGGAATTCCCCAGATGCTTGCCCTGATAGCGGCACCCGGGACAATACGTGCGACCACGTATGCGAAGGCTGGTGGGATGCCGGGGAAGCACAGCGGCGGTCAGCAGCTCACCGATAAGCGAGCCC
>DASXGC010000201.1:0-4043 GCA_036489235.1 Vicinamibacterales bacterium | reverse complement strand
GCTCAACTACAACGGCCGAGAGCATCTCGAGGACTGCCTCGGTTCCGCGGTCGCGGCGGCTGCTGCGGTCGCCGGTGGCAGGGTCGTGCTGGTGGACAACCGAAGCACCGACGACAGCGTGGCGTTCACGCGGGAACGGTTCCCGATGGTGGAAGTGGTGATCGCCCCGGCCAACGACTTCCTCTTCTCGCTGAATGAGGTGGTCCGGGCCCGCACCGAAGAGATCGTGGTCATCGTCAACAACGACATGCGCTTCGATCGACAGTTCGTTGCAGCGCTGCTGCCGCATTTCAGCGACCCGACAGTGTTCGGCGTTGGCGCCGCGATTCGGACGTGGGACGGATCGGCCAACACGGTCGGACCGCGCTGCGCGCGCCTGGCGTTCTGCTGGTTCTACAAGTGGTGGGAGCTCGATCGGCAGGAACCGGCCGAGACACTCGAAGCGTCCGGCGGAGCCGCGGCCTATCGGCGTGAGATGTTCCTCGAGCTCGGCGGGTTCGATCCGCTTTACCGGCCCGGCTACTTCGAGGACATGGACCTCTCCTACCGCGCCTGGATGCGCGGCTGGACTGTCCGCTACGAACCCGACAGCAAATCGTTTCACAAGATCAGCGTCAGCATGGTGAGGCGGCTGGGCGAGGACGGCAAGCTGCGGCTGCTCTACCGCAACCACATCCTCTTCACGATCAAGAACGTTGGCGGATCGGCATTCCTGCTGGGATTCCTGGTGTTGCTGCCGATGCGTGCGCTCAGGCCGTTGCTGCGAGGCGACGCGGTTCCGCTGGCCGGTGCACTTCGCGCGCTGCCGTTGATGCCGCGCGCGTTGAGAGCCAGGTTCAAGTGTCCCCGGCCCGCGCTCGATGTGGAGCGCTTCAGTCAGGTTCGTCCGATTGCAGTCGCAACCGACGCGACGACCAGTCGCTTGAGCGCCGGTGGCCGGATTCGATGACGACGATCACAATATGCCCAGGATGCGGCGGTCAGCGATTCCACCCTTTCTCGTGCACGGTCGAAGCCGAACGTGGTCACGACATGCACTTCGCGCAGACACGGTGCCTCGATTGCGACCTGGTGTTCAGCAATCCGATGGCGGAGCCGGCCGAACTAGAGCGGTTTTACGCCTCCTCGTATTACGAAGATCACGAGATCGAATTCAATCCGTCTCGTCCTGACCTCGAAAACGTGATTCGAGCGCGCGGCCGTCGTGAGGCCGACGGGCTGCGCGGCTCGGTGCTGCCGTATAAAACCGGCGGGACGTTCTTTGAAATCGGCGCGGGCTTCGGCGGCATGCTGGACGGCGCACGTCAGCTTGGCTTCGAGGTCGCCGGCGTCGAGCCGTCGGAGCAGGCTGCGCGCTTCGGCCGAGACGTCATGGGCCTGATGAATCTGCGCCATGGCGTATTCGACGCGCGCGACTGGCCCGCGGAGTGCTGCGACGTCATTTACTCATACATGGTGATCGAACACGTCTTCGACCTGCACCAGTTCGCGCAGGATATTTTCACCCTGCTGAAGCCGGGTGGAATCGCGGTGATCGGCACTGAGAATCATCACAATGTCTGGGTGGTGCTTCGTCGGCTGCGAAGCCGGTTGAAGGGCCGGGCGCTTCCCGAATTCCAGACCGCTACTCATCACACGTACTATTTTTCCGGCAAGAGCCTGTCACGCTTGATGACGCGCCACGGACTCGAAATCATCCGTTGCTGGGTCTATACACCCGCGCTCGCGGACAAGTTACCGCGCTATCGATTCCGCAGCTGGCGATCCCGGCTCGCGTTCTACGCGCTGCACTATGCGGACGTCTGGACCGGGCGCGGTGGCCGCGTCCTCGTCTGGTGCCGGAAGCCCGCGTGAGCTGATGGTGATACCCGGGTCATGTTGAAACCGCTGAAGCGCGCCGCGCGCGCCGTCGCGCCCGAGCCGATCCGTCATCTCTGGGGCACGGTCGTGGCGCGGACAAAGGAACGCAGCGCGCGCCGGGCGTTCGAGGCGCTTGCACCCGGCACGCCGGCGCGGTACCTCGATGCACACATCCTCGAAGATCTCATGGGTCGTGGATACGAGGCGCCAGCGGTGATTCGCTACGACCCCGAAGGCCTGGTGCTGAGAGCCGTCGAGAAAGTGGAATGGCTCGCGCGAAGTGTTCCGATGGAGCGCGTGCGCTCCTGCGTCGAACTGGGCTGCTACGACGGCATGGTGCTCGCGTCGCTTCATCACCACTTTCAGGGCATCGTCGCATTCGGCGCCGATCGATCGACCGGCGGCATCGATCCACGCGCCCGTGCGGCCGGCGTCCGTTTTTTGCAGACCGACGCGTCGCAACTTGCCTTTGATTCAGGTTCGCTCGATCTCGTGTATTCGTTCGCCGCGTTCGAGCATTTCGCCGATCCGGGCGCCGCAGTTGACGAGGCGTGGCGCGTGTTGCGACCGGGCGGTCATCTCTACCTGTCGTTCGGCCCGGTCTACACTTCACCATTCGGATTGCACGCCTACCGACAGATTCCCGTGCCCTACTGTCACTACCTCTTTTCAGATGCGGCGCTCAGGGACTACGCGACCAGCAAGGGATTGCCGACCGCATGGCCCTACGTCAACGGCGTCACGGTGACGGAATACCGCCGCATCTTCGCTGAGCGCGCGTCGCGATTCGATCGCCTTTACTATCACGAGCACCCGACCGGCGCCGTCGGCGCCGAGTTCATCATCCGCTACCCGTCGTGCTTTCGCGCCCGGGTGCCGACGTTCGACGAGCTCCTGGTGTCCGCGATCGAGATCTGTCTCCGAAAACGATGACCCGCTCGACCACGGCGTGGCTGACCGGCTTCATCCTTCTGGTTGTCGCGATCGCAGGAACGCAACTGCTCGTCTTCGCCGACTCGCAGCCAGGGGCCGATTCGATCGCTTATTTCGAGCTGGCCGATCAGATTCAGAGCGTCGGATACGCGCGGGCTCTTCCGCTGCACTGGTCGCCGCTCTATCCGGCCTATGTGCTGGCCGCGCGCACGCTCGGCGGCCAGGCGATTGCCTCCGAGGCGCACGTGACGCTGGCTGCCGACGCCGTGTTATTGATCGCGCTATGCGTGATCGTTGCCGCGACTTACACGTCGCTCGCGAGCCGCTGCTTTCCGGATCGGCCGGACGCTGCTCGTGCGTGGCTGGCCTGTGCATTCGGCCTCGCGTTGTTCTTCGGATTTGGCGTGCTTCGAGTGGGACTGCGCATGCCCGACGCGCTGGTGACGTGTCTGGCCACACTCGTCCTGTGGACATGGTGTCGCGCAATTGGCGACGATCTTGGTTCGCTCTGGGCCGGACTCGCTGGCGTGCTGAGCGGGATCGCATATCTGGCGCGCGCGAATCTTTTGCACTGGTCACTCGTAGCGGCGGCCGCCGCCTGCGTATGTGCACCGGGCGTGCGGGTGGCGAAGCGATGGATCGCGTTCGGTGTCTTCGCGCTCGGGCTGCTGGCGATCGTGGGGCCGCAGATATACGGCTTGTCCGCGGCCCGCGGGTACTTCACATTCGGCGAATCCGGGAAGCTGGTCTTCGCGGAGACCTACGGTGCCACCTGGCCGAATGGGCAGTCATGGCCCGTCCGCGCGAGCGGCGGCGACGTCCGCGTGTTCACTGATGCGCGCGACCTCAACTTTCCCGGCTTCTACGAACCAGGTCGCGAGTACGACGCTGCGATCGTTCGGTTCGGGGTGGGGAAGGCGTTGTTGGCAGTCGTGCGTTCGGTGAGAGCGACGTTGTTCGGTTACTGGTCGCCCTCCTTCGCGCTGTTCTGGCCGCTGCTGTGGGCGACATGGCCGCCGATCATGTTTGGCGTCGGCGCTTTCGGCGGCGATGACTCGTCACCTGACGGCCGGTTGCGGCGCCGTATCAGCGCCTTCCTCATCATCTCTGGCGCTGCAGGCGTGGCCATGCATCTCGTGAGCTTCTCGCTTGGCTACTACCTGCCGCCGTACCTGATTCCGCTGTTGATGGGAATCTATCTCGCAATGATTGGCAGTTCGATCGGCGAGGCCGCCACCCTCCGTCAACGG
>DASXGC010000219.1:0-8128 GCA_036489235.1 Vicinamibacterales bacterium | reverse complement strand
CTGATCGCGCTGTGCGCGCTGGTCGCGACTTATGTGCCGGCGTTTCGCGCGATCTCGCTCGACCCGATGGCCGTCCTGAAGCGTGACTAGTCAGAACCACTGAGGCACCGAGACACAGAGGCTCGGCCACCGTCTCAACGGGCCGGTTGCGCTGGAATGATCGCCGTTCGATTCGACGGCCCGCCGCCGCGCGGCCGGCCAGGTGACCCGTGGGACGGACGCGAGTCGGTGGGTTTTCAGGCGCGACTCGTGTCCGACCCACGGATCACCTGACCGCACGGCCAGCAAAGCTGGCCGCGGCCGTCGAATCAACGCTGCAGCACTCCGCGTCTCTGTGCCTCGGTGGTTCGATCCGGTGGGCTTCCGACGATCGGCGTCTTACTGTTTCCGTTCCGCGGCCTGTTTCTGCTGCAGCGCCGCGCGCTCCTGCTGGTGACGTTCCTGCATCGCCTTCGTCTCCGCCTGATGCTGCACCTTGAGCTGTTGACGCTGGGCCGCGTTCGCCTGGCGCTCTGCTTCCTGATGTTGCGCCTGCAGCTGTGTGCGTTCGGCTGCGTGCCGCGCATCAATCGCCGCGCGCTCCTGAGCGTGCCTCGCCGCGATCTGCGCGTTCGCTTGAGCGTTTGGCCGAGGTGGGGGCGGTGGTGTGACGGTCTGCGGGACAGGCGCTGCGGTGGTCGGAGTCGGCGCTGCAGCGGCAGGACGCGCGCCCTCTGGCTGTATGGGTCGAGGTGACGCCGGTGCGGCGGCGGGCGACGCCACAGCCGCCGGCGCAGCGCCCGCACGCGGCACCTGAACCGGAGTCGCTGGCGTCACCACTGTCGTTGTCGACGGTGCCGCGGCCGGAGCGGGCGGCGCCTGCTTGACGATGACGCGTCTCGCCATCACGGCCGGCGGAGGTGCCGCGACGTGGACCGCACCGGCAACGACGATGTGGTCGGGTCGAGGTGGGACGGCGGTGGTGACGACAACCGCCGCACGCGCGGACTCGACAGGTACGACGGTGGCGGCTGCGGCGACCGGCCGTGCCCGGACGAAGACGTCACGCGGTACGGCCGTCACCGCGCCCGGAACAGTGCGATTCACGTACTGGAGACTGGTCGCGCCAACCGCAGCATCCGCGACGATGACGTGCGGATTATTGATCGTCTGCACATACACCGCAGAGACCCGGTAGGTTGGCGTGTAGACCTCGCGTGCACCAAGCGGGAACCACGCGACCGGTGGTCCAGCGACGGCTGCCACACGGAAGCCGTCACCGCCGACGAAGGCAACCAGCGCCGGCGCGTAGACGGGCCGCGCCTGAATGCGGCCGGGTATCCATCCCCAGCCGGCCGGAGTCGCCACCCAGCGTCCGTAGTGAAACGGCGCGAATCCCCACGGCGCATCGTCTATCCATGTCCACCCCCAGGGATCGACCCATGTCCAGTGACCGTAACGATAAGGCACCCACCCGGCGCTGACACCCGGCATCCACATCGCGCCGTAGCCGGGCGCATCGCGCCACGTTCCGTACTGGCCGAGATCAGCGGCACCGACGATCTCGGGTGACACGTAGCTCGCGCCTTGGACCGCCGTCTGTTCCCGCCGGTCCCGCGTCAGGACCCAGTTGTCGAAATCGTCCATCCCGATCGCCGCGGTCGGCGCCAGCGAGGGATTGGCGTTGCTGATCACGACAGACTGGTTGTCGTGCAGCGGGAACGGCGTATTCGTCGCGACGTCGGCGTCGCCGTGGCGGACCGTCACGGTGGTCACGTCTCCGGCGTCGTTGACGTCAACCCGGTAGAGGCCCGGCTGCAGCACCGAGACGGCGCCTTCCGGTGTGTCGATTTCGACGAGGTCGCCCTGATTCAAGCTGCGAACGCGGACGGAGATCGCGCCTTGCGTGATCCGAAATTGCGCGATGCCGGCGTCGAGATTCAGGACGCTGAACTCCGTGAACGGCGCCAGCCGTACCGTAGACGCTCCCAGCTCGAGCTCGGTGCGCGCCGCGGTGTCGGTCCAGAGGTGATCGCCGATGGTGACCGGGTAATTCATGGTCGCGGCGGTCCATTCGTCGGTGGACGCGGCCCGGAATGACACCGGACCGCCGACGAAGCTGACCCGTGCCACCTGGGCCGGTGGATCGGCAGACGCCGAGAGTGGCGCGAGGATTGCCGCCAGCAAGATCACAACAATGCAAGTTCCCCGCAAACTCATCAGTCCGCTCCTCCTGAAAACCCTGCTTTGTTTGACTGGTGTATGCAAAAAGCGTTTAACTCCGGCTACCAGAGGTCGTTGTGCCCGATAAAGCCGAATTGCTCCGTAGATTGCACCGCGCTCCACCCATCCTAGTGCTGCCGAACGCCTGGGATGCCGCCACTGCCCGGCTGTTTGAAGCCGAAGGTTTCCCTGCAATAGCGACGACCAGCGCGGGCGTTGCCGCCGCCCTCGGCTATCCAGACGGCGGGTCGGTGCCGTGGCGGGAAATGATCGAAGCCGTATCGCGGATCGCGCGCGCGGTGCGGGTCCCGGTTACGGCTGACATCGAACATGGGTACGCGACGACACCAGATGGCGTCGCTGACGTGGTGGTCCGGGTCATCGCCGCAGGGGCCGTCGGCGTCAACCTCGAGGATATACAGCCGGGCGCGCCCGATCTCGAGCCGCTCGCGCTTCAAACCGACAAGATCAAGGCGGTCGTCAAGGCGTCAGCCACTGCCGGCGTGCGCGTCGTGATCAATGCGCGCACGGACGTGTTCCTGAAGGCGATTGGCGCGCCCGAGGCGCGGCTGGGCGTCGCGATCGAACGTGGGAAGGCGTTTCTCGAAGCGGGCGCTGACTGTGTGTTCGTGCCGGGCGTAAAGGATGCGGCGGTCATCAGCGAGCTGGTGCGCGGAATTGGCGGCCCGGTCAACGTGCTCGCGGCTGCGGGGATGCCGCCGATTCCGCAGTTGGAAAAGCTCGGGGTGGCGCGGCTCAGCGTCGGGTCGGGTCCAATGCGCGCGGCGCTGTCGGTCGCGCGCGATGTCGCGCGCGAGTTGAAAGGGCCGGGGACCTTCAAGACCTTCACTGACCGCGCGATGACCTTCGCTGAAGTCAATGAGTTGATGAAGTGATTGACTAGTGCGGCGTGCTGGGTGCGTCGTGCTACGTGCGGGTGCGGCGTGCGAGTTGGTGGTGCGAAGTGCGACGTGCGTCGTGCGGGTGCATAGTGCTTAGTGCGAGGTGCGCTACCACCCGCCCCGGATGGCGAGCCACAACGCGATCCCCAGCGCGAGTCCCACCGCTATCAGCGATGGTACCGTCTGTGTGAAGTAGGGATACGCAGTGAACACCGCGCCGAACGCCATCAGCGTCCAGCGTTGCTGTTTCTTTCCATATACCAGCAGCACGAAGCCGATCCCGCCCGGAATCAGCGACAGGAACAGCCATAAGGGATCGAGCGCCGATAGGAAATCGGTCGGCAGTGCGCCGCTGGTCGGCATCGATCGATGATACGTCCGTTATAATCCGCCGATGAAGCGACTGATTCCCGCGACCGCCCTCATCCTGTCCGTAGCGACCCTCGGCATGCGCGCGCAGACGAAGAAACCTGCCACAGGAGCCGCCCACAAACCGTTCACGGTCGTCGAAGCGACGATCCCGGAGATGCAGGCGGCGCTGAAGGCCGGACGCGTGACGTCGCGCGAGATCGTGCGCCAGTATCTCGAACGAATCGGGATGTACGAAGAAGTCCTGCACGCTGCGATTACCGTGAACCCGAAGGCGCTCGAGCTCGCGGCCGAACGCGATCGCGAGCGCGCGGCCGGGAAGATTCGCGGCCCCTTGCACGGCATTCCGATCGCGCTGAAAGACAACGTCCACACCACCTTCATGCGCACCACCGGCGGCGCGCTGGCGTTCGAGCATCTGGTGCCGCCCTACGACGCCACGCTGACCAGGAACCTGATCGACGCCGGCGCGATCATCATCGCCAAGACGGGAATGAGCGAGCTCGCCAACTGGGTGGCCGGCGCGCCGACGCCGATGCCCGCCGACTACAACGCCGTCGGCGGCCAGGGCTACAACCCGTACGATCCACGCAAAGATCCGCGCGAGGCGACCTTCGACGGCCGTCCGGCGCTGCAGACCGGCGGCTCGAGCTCGGGCATCGGCACCGCCGCGAACTTCTGGGCCGGCAACGTCGGCAGCGAAACCTCGGGATCGATCCTCAGTCCGTCAAATCAGAACATGCTCGCGGCGATCAAGCCGACAGTCGGACGCATCAGCCGGTACGGTGTGATTCCAATCACCGCCGATCAGGACACCGCCGGGCCGATGGCGAAGAGCGTGGCCGACGTCGCGATCATGTTCGGCGCGATGGAGAGCGCGTCGCCCGATCCCAACGATCCCGCGACGCGGACGTGCACGCCGGCGCCTGACCGCGACTACACGGTATTTCTGAAGAAGGACGGCCTGAGAGGTGCGCGCATCGGCATCCCGCGTGCGTCCTACTACGACGCTTTCACGCCTCCGGGCGAGCCGCCGGCAGAGGGCCGCGGCCGCGGTGGACGCGGCGGCGGTGGTGGCAACGGGCTCAACGCGGAACAGAAGAAGATGATGGACGAGGCGGTCGCGGTGCTCAAAGCGCAGGGCGCGATCATCGTCGACCCGGCGAACATCCCCAGCATCGTCGATCAGGATCCCAAGAACAATTTCCTGCGTTTTGGTCAGTGCTCGGGCGTCACCAACGCCAAGGGTCACGACGAGGATTGCTCGATCGTCCTCAAGTACGGGATGAAGCGTGATTTCAACGCCTGGTTGAAATCACTCGGCGCGGCGGCGCCGGTGCCGACGCTGACCGCGCTGCGCGAGTGGAATACGAAGAATGCGAAGGCCGGCGCGATCAAATACGGACAGTCGCAGCTCGACATCTCGGACGAGATGGATGTCGAGAAAGATCGCGCGCGCTATGAAGCGGATCGCGCCAGGGACATCAAACTGGGCGGCACGCACGGCATCGACGAGATCATGAAGGCCGAACGGCTCGATGCGATTCTTTTCCCGGGTGCGAACGGCGCGGCGATCGCCGCGCGGCCGGGCTATCCGACCGTCATTGTTCCCTACGGCCTGGTGGCGAATTCGCCGACGCCGGCGTTCCCGGCCGGCTTCGACGCGAAGCCCGGCCCGATGGGCGTCAGCTTCACCGGCATGGCGTGCAGTGAACCGAAGCTGCTCGAACTGGCATACTCGTTCGAGCAGGCGACAAAGAAGCGCATACCGCCACCATCGGTGCCTTAACCGGCGGCGCGAAGAAAAACAGGTCCGTCGTGAAGCACGTGAAGCACTTGATCATGCTCTCGATCGCCAGCGTTGCCACGTTGACGCCGCTTGCGGCCCCGCGGGCGCACGACTACCCGATTCGTGCGGTTCCGGCATCGGCCGTCACGATCGACGATGGGTTTTGGGCGCCGAAACTGGAGACGAATCGCAAGGTCACGATTCCGTACATCCTCAAGCAGAACGAGGACACCGGCCGCGTCGCGAATTTTGAAAGGGCGGCGGGGAAGAAGAGCGGGCCGTACGAGGGACGGCGCTTCAACGACACCGACACCTACAAGATCATCGAGGCCGCGTCGTACTCGCTGGCGCTCGTCCCCGATCCGCAACTGAGCCTCAAGCTCGATCGCCTGATCGAGCTCATCGCCGAGTCGCAGGAAAAGGACGGCTACCTCTTTCCCGCGCGGACGATCGATCCGCAGCATCCGGCGCCGGGTGTGGGCCCGGAGCGCTGGATCTACGAGAACGGCAGCCACGAGCTGTACAACGCCGGCCATCTGATCGAGGCGGGCGTCGCGCATTTCGAGGCGACCGGGAAGCGCACCCTGCTCGATGTTGCGATCAAGAACGCCGATCTGGTCTGCCGAACATTCGGGCCGAATGGACGTCACGCGGTTTCCGGTCACGAAGAGATTGAGCTCGCGCTGGTCAAGCTGTATCGCACCACCGGCAACGAGCAGTATCTCAAGACGGCGGAGTGGCTCGTCGCCGAGCGCGGCAAGCCGCACCCGGATATGCCGCCGTATCCGGACAAGGCGTTCGAGATGTACAACGAGCGCGCCTACAAACAGGATCAGGTGCCGGTCGTGGAACAGGATCGCGCGGTCGGTCACGCCGTGCGCGCGATGTATCTCTACGAAGCGGTGGCTGATGTTGCCGCGCTCACCGGCAACGACGCCTTCGCCAAAGCCTCCGATCGTCTCTGGACCGACGTCGTGAGCAAACGGCTGTATCTGACCGGCGGCATCGGATCACGCGGCACCACCGAGAGCTTCGGCGAGGACTACGAGCTACCGAACCTTCGCGCCTATACCGAAACCTGCGCGTCGGTCGGCAACGACCTCTGGAACCAGCGTATGTTTCTGATGCACGGCGACGGCAAATACATCGATCTGTTCGAGCGCGTGCTCTATAACGGCGTGCTGTCGGGTGTGTCGCTCGCCGGCAACATGTTCTTCTATCAGAACCCGCTCGAATCGAACGGCCGCGCCAAGCGCAGCGATTACTTCGAGGTGGCGTGCTGTCCGGCGAACCTGGCGCGGATGCTGGAGCAGATCCCGGGCCTCGTCTACGCGCAGACCGCGGACACCATTTACGCCAACTTGTATGTGGGCAACCATGCCGAAGTGAAACTCGGTGACCGCGCGATCAAGATTACCGAGGACACGCGCTATCCGTGGGACGGCGATGTCTCGTTGCATCTTGAACCTGCAACTCCGGGAACGTTCACTGTTGCGCTGCGCATTCCCGGATGGTCACAGGATCAGCCGGTGCCGAGCGATTTGTATCGCTTCGTCGATCAGATAAACGCCGAGCCGACGGTGTCCGTGCGCGGCCGGACTGGTACGGCAGAGCGCGTGCCGCTCGAGGTGAAGAACGGCTACGTCCGCATCAAGCGAGCCTGGAAGAAGGGCGAAACCATTCAGCTGACGCTGCCGATGTCGCCGCGACGTGTCGCCGCTCACGCCGACGTCAAGGACGACAGCGGAAAGGTCGCGCTGCAGCGCGGGCCGATCGTCTACGCGCTCGAGGCCGTTGACAACGACGGCCACGTGCTGGACGTCATACTCCCGCGTGACGCGCCGCTCCGGTCACGCTTCCGCGCTGATCTGTTGAACGGCGTCGAAGTCATTACCGGCACCGCCAACCGCCCGCTCGTCGCCGTCCCGTACTACGCGTGGAACAACCGCGGCCAGGGCGAGATGGCGGTGTGGATTAAAGAGAAGCCCTGAGACCCCCGTCGTGGCGGCAGATCGGGTCTCGCGATTCAAGGATGAGTCCTCGACCCGCAGCTGACGGACGGGGCTTCGCTGGCGTCGTGGCCGGCCTCCGCTTCGCGTGCCGGGAAGTCAGCCTCCGCTCGGTACTCTTCGCTGGTGCGACGACTATCGGGTGGCTTCGGTTTGGGTTGGCCGTGCAATTCTCGTCTGTGGTGATTTGAAACGATCCGGATCACGCAGAGCGAAGTCGTCGCGAGGATTCGCTCCGCCCGACTTCCGGCTTCGCGCTGCAATCGGCACGCTCAGAGTCGGCCAGCCACGACACCAGCGACGCACCGTCCGGACATCGGCTTCTCGTGTTTATCTCCGCCGCGATTCGCCGCCACATCGCGCCCGACAGTTCAGTGTTTTAGCAAGCGGCGCTCGAAGTATTCGCCGGTCGCCGTCGCGACTGTTTTCCAGCTGCGGAACAGCAGGAAGTCGTGGATGTCGTCGGGGATGACGAGTTCTTCGACGTCGACGTTGTGCTCCAGCAGCCGCTGTTTCAGATCCACCGTCTGATGAAACTCGACGTTCCGGTCGTCGTCCGCGTGGATCAGGAGCACCGGCGACTTCCAGGTCTTCACCGATGAGACCGGTGACGACTCGAACGTGATGCGCGCGAACTTGTCGAGATCAGCCTGCGTGATGCCGTCGCCCGCCATCGCGGCGGCGACGTTCGGCGCGCTGCGCCCCTGGCGCTCCCAGTTGTGAACGCCGTGAATGTCCACTCCGGCCGCGAAGATGTCGGAGTTGCGCCCGAGTGCAAGCGCGGCGAGGTAGCCGCCGTACGACCCGCCCCAGATGCCGAGGCGCTTCGAATCCACGTCGGCGCGTGATTGCAGCAG
>DASXGC010000164.1:0-11374 GCA_036489235.1 Vicinamibacterales bacterium | reverse complement strand
CGCGCGCCGGGCGAAACAGACGCTCTTCGACTGACGGGGAATTGGCGATAGACTGCTGGCCATGCACACCAAACCGGTGAGTTCGAGCCGATGACCGCGGCACAAGCGCGCGGCACGTTCGACGTCAAAGTGATGCCGCAGTCAGCCGATCCTGGCGGGGATGCGGCGATCGCACGGATGCTGCTCGACAAGCAATATCACGGCGATCTCGCCGGCCCGGCCAAGGGACAAATGCTCGCCAACATGACCGTCATCGAGGGGTCAGGCGTGTATGTGGCGATCGAGCGCGTCGACGGGACGCTGCACGGTCTGCGCGGCTCGTTTGTCCTGTACCACAACGGGTTGATGACGCGTGGCCAGCAGCACTTGTCCGTGACCGTCCTGCCCGACTCCGGCACCGGCGAGCTGGTCGGCATCGCCGGCAAACTGGACATCATCATCGCGGACGGCAAGCACTCGTACGTGCTGGATTACACGCTCGGCGCCTAGCCAACTGACCGGCGGTATCCGGATTCACTCCGATGTCGCCGGCGCCGCGAACGAGCCGAAACGACTCGTCTGAAGTAACGTAGATCCATGCTCAGAGCCGGAATCGTCGGTCTTCCCAACGTCGGCAAGTCGACGTTGTTCAACGCCATCACTCGCACTCGCAACGCCGAAGCCGCCAACTATCCGTTTTGCACCATCGATCCCAACGTCGGGATTGTGACCGTTCCCGACGCGCGTCTTGCCGAACTGAAGCGCATCGCCAAAACCAACGTCGTGATTCCGGCCGCGATCGAATTCGTGGACATCGCCGGGCTGGTCAAGGGCGCCAGTCAGGGCGAGGGACTCGGCAACAAGTTTCTGACCCACATCCGCGAGGTCGATGCGGTGGTCCAGGTCGTGCGCTGCTTCGAGGACGCCGATATCCATCACGTTTCGGGCACCATCGATCCGGTCCGCGACATCGAGGTGATCAACACCGAGTTGATCCTCGCCGACCTCGACGTCGTCCAGAAACGGCGTGAGCGTCTGGCCAAGGACATCAAGCGCGGCGACAAGGCCGCCGTCGCCGAAGAATCCGTGCTGGCGAAAATCGAGGCGGCGCTCGACGCCGGCCGTCCGGCGCTGACCGTTGAACTGACGGCGGAGGAGCGTCAACTGTCGGCGCCGTTCTTCCTGTTGTCGGACAAACCGACGATCTTCGCGTGCAACGTGGTCGAGTCCGATCTGGCCACCGCCGACAGCAATCCGTTCGTGATCAAAGTGCGCGACTACGTACGGACGCATCTCGCCTGCGAGGCGGTGGTGATCAGCGCTCAGATCGAAAGCGACCTCGTCGATCTCGATCCCGCGGAGGCCGCGGCGTTCCTCGAGGATCTCGGCGTCGCGGAGAGCGGGATCGGCGCCCTGATTCGTTCGACCTACCACCTGCTCGGGCTGCGGACGTACTTCACCGCCGGTGAAAAAGAAGTGCGCGCCTGGACCATACACGCCGGCGACACCGCGCCGAAGGCTGCCGGGGTGATCCACTCGGATTTCGAGCGCGGGTTCATCAAGGCGGAGACCGTCGCCTATGACGATCTGGTGAGCTGCGGGTCGGTTCCCGCCGCCCGCGACAAGGGGCTCTACCGAATGGAAGGCAAGGAATACATCGTCGCCGACGGCGATGTCCTGTTGTTCAAGTTCAACGTGTGACGGAGGTGTTGACGTGAGAATCATGAAGCGTCGCATCGCGATCGCCGGATCAGTGTGTGCGGTGGTTGCCTGTGGAGCCATCGCGCTCGCGCAGCAGAACCGTATCGACACCATCACGCCGATGGCGCCGGAGTTGGCGGCCTATGGCAGCTTCGATGTCGGTGTTCGCACGATTCAGGTCACCGATCGGAATCGCCCCGACGTCCTGAACACGAAGCCGGGCGGTTCGACCGCGACCTACGATCGTACGCTCACGCTCGAGGTCTGGTATCCGGCGGCGCTCGCGGCCGGGCAGAAGTCGGGTGGCGAGTACCACGCCATCGCGCGCGACCCGTCGATCACGGTGACGTTGTACGGCAGGGCGGTTCGCGATGCGGCGCCGTCGAAGGCGGGTGGACCGTTTCCGCTGGTGATCATTTCGCACGGTTACCCGGGCAATCGCTACCTGATGAGTCATCTCGGCGAGAACCTGGCCAGCAAGGGTTTCGTCACGGTGTCGATTGACCACAAGGACAGTACCTACGACGACCTGAAGCCGTTTGCGAGCACGCTGTACAACCGTCCGTTCGACCAGTTGTTCGTGCTCAACGAGATCGGCCGCCTGGGCAAGGCCGGGTCGGGGCAGTTCCTGGCCGGCCTCGTGGACGACAGCCGCACAGGGATCGTCGGTTACTCGATGGGCGGTTACGGCGTCGTCAACGTCGTCGGCGGCGGCTACACCGCCGCCAGCGCCTCGCTGGAGGCCGCACCGCCGAACCAGATGCTCGCCGACCGGGGTGCGTCCAATCCGAATTACCGGAAGTCGATCGACCCGAGGATCAAGGCCGCCATCGCGATTGCGCCGTGGGGCATGGTTGGCGGCTTCTGGGATGCAGACACGCTCAAAGGCATCACCACGCCGATGCTGTTCATCGCCGGCAGTGCTGACACGGTGGCGGGCTACGAGAAGGGCACCCGCGCGATCTATCAGGCGTCGGTCAATGCCGATCGCTATCTGCTGACGTTTCAGAATGCGAGCCACAATGCCGCGGCGCCGATGCCGGCGCCGGTGGAGACCTACCACGACGCGGGAGTCTATAGCCACTACGCGGACGCGGTTTGGGACACGACGCGGATGAACAACATCCTCGCGCACTTCGCGACTGCCTACTTCGACTGGCGGCTCAATGGCGACGAGGCGAAGAGCGCCTACTTCGATGCGACGCCAACCGGCGCCTTGAAGGGATTCACGCCGCGCACGTGGGTCGGGCTCACGCTCGAACACGCGATGGCCGCTACGAGCTCACGATGAAACGTGACGGAACGCTGACCGTCCTGGAAACGGCGATTCATCGCCAGGTACTTGCAGCGCAGCGCGGCGAACTCGGACGCGTGATTGCGCGCATGGGGTCCGGATGGGCGGTGCTGGGCGATCCGCAGATTCTGCGCGGTTACAGCCTGCTGCTGCCGGACCCGGTGGTGCCCGATCTGAATGCGCTCGATGGATCCGCGCGCCAGGACTTCCTGCGCGACATGGCGAGGCTCGGTGACGCGGTCCTGGCGGTCACTGGTGCTGCGCGGATCAACTATGAAATCCTCGGCAACCTCGAGCCAGCCCTGCATGCGCACGTGATTCCCCGTTACGCCACCGAGCCGGATGCCAGCCGCCTCACGCCGGTGTGGCTGCACGACTGGGCCCTCGCTCCGCCATTCGTCGTCGCGGAACATGCGCCGCTCGCCCGGGCGATCGCCGCGGCGTTGGCGTGACGACCCCGCCGGCGGTAGTCATCGAAACCGAGCGGCTGACTCTCCGGCACCTTTGTGCGGACGATGCCCCGTTTATCCTCGGCCTGTTGAACGAACCCTCGTTCCTCGAGTTCATCGGCGACAAAGGCGTCCGGACGCTTGACGGGGCCCGCGACTACATCGCCGGTCAGGTTCGAAGTTACGAGCGGTTAGGGTTCGGCCTCTATCTCACTGTTCGCAGGAACGATGACGTTCCGATTGGCATCTGCGGGCTCGTCAAGCGCGACGCATTGTCTGATGTCGATCTGGGCTTTGCGTTCAGGCCGCCGTTCTGGTCGCGCGGATACGCCTTCGAGTCCTCTGAGGCCGTGCTGCAGCACGCGACCGGCCCGCTTGGTCTGGCCCAGGTGGTCGCGATCGCCGACCCCGGCAATGTCAGCTCGATCCGATTGCTCGAGAAGCTCGGCTTTCGATCCATCGGACCGGTCCGCCTGGTTCCGGACGGCCCGGAGCTGAAGTTGTTTTCGCTCCGGCCCCAGGCGGTCGGCTTACAATCGCGCTGAATGCCTCGCCTGATTGCCTTTCTCCGCGCCATCAACGTCGGCGGTCATGTGGTGAAGATGGATGCCTTGCGAAAGCAGTTCGAGGCGCTGGGGCTGACCGACGTCGAGACGTTCATCGCCAGCGGCAACGTCCTCTTCACCTCACGGACTGCGAACCTGGCCGCGATCGAAAAGAAAATTGAGACGCGGTTGGAGAAGGCGCTGGGCTACGAGGTGCGAACCTTTGTGCGCACCGAGGCCGAGGTGTGCGCGATCGCTCGCTACAAGCCGTTCCCGGCAGGGGCGATCGCGGGTGCTGGCGCCTTGTGCGTCGGCTTTCTCGCCGACCCGCTCGGCCCCGCCGCGGTCAAGACGCTGTTGGCGCTGAAGACCGAGATCGACGATTTCCACGTCCAGGGCAAGGAGGTGTATTGGCTGTGCACGAAGAGGCAGCACGAATCGACCTTCAGCAACGTCCGCTTCGAGAAACAGGTGAAGGCGAGCGTGACCTTTCGCGGCGTGAATACGGTCGCCCGGCTGGCGGCCAGATGCGCTCAGGAGTGAGCGAGTGAAGCCGATGCTTCGTGCGATTCTCTACGGCGGCCTGGTGGTCGGAGCGCTCGACCTTCTCGACGCGGTGATCTTTTTCGGCGCCCGGGGAGCGGCGCCTATCCGCATCTTCCAGAGCATCGCCGCCGGCGCGCACGGCCGCGCGGCGTTTCAGGGCGGGTGGCACGCTGCCGCGCTCGGCATCGCGTTCCATTTCATCATCGCGTTTCTGATCGTCACCGCGTTTTGCCTGATCAGCCGTCAGTTTCCCGCGCTTGTAGAGCACCCGATTGCGTCCGGCATTGTCTACGGCGTCGCCGTCTATTTCGTCATGAACTACGTCGTGATTCCGCTGTCGGCGACCACTCGCGGCGCTTTCGTCTGGCCAGTCTTCATCAACGGCATCCTCATCCATGCCTTCGGTGTGGGCGTGCCGAGCGCGTTGTTTGCGCGGATGGCCGTCCGTCAGTGAGGCGCTTCCGTCACGGACTTGCCGATCTCCTGCTGATCGCGCTCGGCATCGCTTCTGCGGCGGCGGGCATCGAAGGCTTCCTGCTGCCGAGCCATTTCATCGACGGCGGCGTGACCGGCGTGTCGATGCTGCTTGCGACCGTCACCGGTTTGCCGCTCGCAGTCTGGCTGCCGGTCGTCAACGTGCCGTTCGTGATTCTTGGCTACCGTCAGTTGGGCCGCGCGTTCGCGATCCGCAGTGCCCTTGGCATCGGCGGACTCGCGATCGTGCTGGCCACCGTCCGCTTTCCCAACCCCACCCACGACCTGCTCTTGACGGCGGTGTTCGGCGGATTCTTTCTCGGCGCCGGCATCGGTCTGGCGGTTCGTGGAGGGGCGGTGCTCGACGGTACCGAGATCGCCGCTTTGCTCATCAGCAAGCGGACGCAGGTCCTCAAGGTGGGTGAGGTGGTCCTGCTGTTCAACATCGGCCTCTTCATCGTGGCGATGTCGGTGCTCGGCATCGAGCCAGCCCTCTATTCCATCCTCACCTATTTCTCGGCGGCGAGAACGCTTGACTTCATCCTCTACGGCCTCGAGCAATACACCGCGATCAACATCGTCTCGTCGCACAGCGACGCGATCCGGGCGCGCATCACCGGCGAACTCGAGCGCGGCGTGACGGTCTATAAAGGTCGTGGCGGCCTGAGCGGCGCCGATCAGGACATCCTCTACTGTGTCGTCACACGTCTCGAAATCGGCAAGGTGAAGGCGATCGTCCGGGCTATCGATCCGGATGCCTTCGTGGTGTCACACGTGCTGGCGGATGCCGATGGCGGCGTGTTGAAGCGGCCGGCCCATCACTGAGGTGTGTTCAGTTTCGATTCGATGCGGCGGTCGGGGACCAGCCACAGCAGCGCCACGCTGACCAGCAGCAGGTCGCTGATATAGCGATTCACGAACGCGAGCGGGATCGCGGCGATGTAGATGACCAGCGACACATTGCCTTTGGTGTCCGGCCCGACCGACTGGCGCAGCCGCGACTGGGGACCCTGAGAAGCGATGATCGTGCGCGACAGAATCGTGAAGGCGAGTCCCGCGCAGAGCAGGACGCTGGCGTACACGGCGGTGGGCAACGAATCGAAATGGTTCTCGCTCATCCACCCCATCGCAAAAGGTACCAGCGATAGCCAGAACAGCAGGTGCAGGTTGGCCCACATGATGCCGCCAGTGACACGCTCGGTCAGGTGCAGCATGTGGTGGTGGTTGTTCCAGTAGATGCCGAGAAACACAAAGCTGAGCACGTAGGTGAGGAATGACGGGACCATTGGGCGCAGTGCCTCGAGGCCGGTGCCGTGCGGAACTTTCAATTCCAGCACCATGATCGTGATCAGGATCGAGAACACGCCGTCGCTGAACGCTTCGAGACGTCCGGTGGGCATGGACACACTATAATCGGCCGTCGCCGCCTTCACACTTGGAGCTGCCATGAAGATCTGCCGGTTGCTCGCGTTCGCAGGCATCGCTGCTCTGGCCACCGTCGGCGTTGCCAGCGCGCCACAGACATCGTCGAAGAAACTCGAGATCCGCACCCTGTCCACCCGGCCGGACCGGGTGACCGGCGGCGACGTGCTGATCGGGATTCGGCCGCCCGGCGCCGGCGCGCCAGTCGTAGTCGTCAACGGCCGCGACGTGTCGGCGGCCTTCCAGACGGTTGCTGGTTCCGACGAGATCATCGGTCTGGTGGCGGGCCTGGCGGTCGGCCAGAACGTGTTGACGGTGCGTGGCAAGGCCTGGGGCGTCAACGACGAATCGCTGTCGGTTACGAACTATCCACTGACCGGGCCGGTCATTTCCGGACCGCCGCAGCAGCCGTTCATCTGTCAAACCGAGACGTTCAAACTGCCCGACGGCTCGACGCTTGGCGCCGCGAGCGATGCAAACTGCAGCGCCGCGACCAGGATTCAATACGCCTACCTTCCCATCGGCGCGAAGGATTTCAAGCCGATGCCGGATACGGGTGCAATCCCACCCGACGCTGAAAAAACCACGACAACCGCCGGCAAGGTCGTTCCTTTTGTGGTCAGGGTCGAGACCGGGACCATGAACCGGGGCATTTATCAAACCGTCGTGCTCCACGATCCGACCAGGGACGCACCGCCGAGCCCGTTCACGCCGCCGCCCGCCTGGAATCGCAGGTTGATCGCGATTCACGGCGTCGGGTGTCCGAGTGGCTGGTATCGCCAAGGCGGCGTGATGGGCGTGAATCCGCTGACCGGTGCGAGCCTCAAGCGCCTCGGCGAAGGCTACGCGCTGTTCACCAACACGCTCAATCATCCGACCAACAGCTGCAACGCGTTCCTCGCCGGCGAGACGACGATGATGGGGAAGGAGCACGTCATCGAGACGTTCGGCGTGCCGGAGTTCACGGTCAGCATGGGGACCTCGGGCGGGGCGTATACCAGCCTCCAGATCGCCGACGAGTTCCCCGGCCTCTTCGACGGCATCATCGTCAACGCGACGTTTCCTGACGCGCTGTCGATCGCGCTCTCGGGCAGCGACGCCCATCTGCTGACGCACTACTTCGCCGCGACTGATCCGTCGGGCTTCACAGACGCGCAGAAGATTGCGGTATCGGGATTCTCCGGAATGAAAGCATTTCTGGACGCGGCCAACCAGAGTCAGCGCACCGATCCGGTCGCGGGGCGGACTGATGTCGATGGTTACAAGCCGGCGGTATGGAACGAGGCGATGCCTGCGAACCTCCGCTACGACGCCAAGGCCAACCCGCACGGCGCGCGTCCGACCGTGTACGACGCCGCGAAGAACATCTACGGCGTCGATCCCAGAACCGGATTCGCGCTCCGCGTGTTCGACAACGTCGGCATCGAGTACGGCCTCGGCGCGCTGCGTGCCGGAACCATCACGCCCGCGCAATTTCTCGCGTTGAACGAAAAAGTCGGCGGTCTGGACGCGGACTCCAACTACACGGCGGCGCGCTCAGTCGGTAATCCGGACGCCATTCGCCGCGCCTATCAGGGCGGCGTCACGCTCGGCGGTGGCGGCGGCCTCGGATCCATCCCGGTGTTCGACGATGGCGCGTACAACGATGCCGGCGGCTATCACTATCAGTGGTTTCATTTCGCGATTCGCGCGCGGATCGCGAAACAGAACGGCAACGCGGACAACCACGTGATGTGGCGCGGCCCCGTCCAGGCCGACGAGGCGTGGCCTGTGTTCGTCTCGTGGGTCGGGCGTGCGAAAGCGGACAACGCATCGGGTTCGCAGCGCGAGAAGACGATCAGAAACAAACCTGACAGGGCGGTGGACGGCTGCTGGAGCAGCGCCTCCGGGCTGACATTCGTCGCGGAGCCACAGACCTTCAGCAGCAAGCCGGACTCGAAGTGCAACCAGGAGTATCCGTCGGCGGCGTTCACGCGTTACGTCGCGGGTGGGCCGATCGACGCCAACATCCTGAAGTGCCAGCTCAAGCCCGTCGATGCCGGTGAATACGCATCGTTTACTCCTGCGGAGTTGCAGCGGCTGCGCGCGACGTTTCCTTCTGGCGTGTGTGACTTCTCAAAGCCTGGCGTGAACCAGACGCGCACGGTGCCGTGGGCGTCGTTCGGGCCCGCTCCCGAGAACCTCGTCTTCGACCTGGGGGCCCACAAGACGTCCAACTGAGCCTGGCACAATAGCCGTCGACTGCTGAGTTCCTCGAGTCTCCCTCAGGGCCAGCTGTGCAGTTCCGCGAAAAGCTGTAAAAGTCGCGATGTTGTGCTAGTATGTCTCAAAGAGTCAGTTACAGTCATTCATTCAGGGAGACAGTGATGGAGACATGCTATCGGTGCGGCGGTGACGTGTTTGCGCCCGGCTCGCTGTTGTCGGCGATGCGGACATCCTTTCGTCCCCAGGATTCCAAATTCCTGACGCTCGAAACCGGCGACGTCATGACCAAAGCGCGGATGTGCCGCGGTTGCGGGCTCATCGAAATCGTCGGCGACGTCAACAAGCTGAAGCGGTTGACCAGCCAGCCCGATTCGAAGACCGAGAGCTTTGCGCCCCAGAGCGTGAGCGATGTCGTGGTCCACGAACTGGACCTCGATGCGGAACTTGACGAAGACTGCCTGCCGAAGGCGGTCAACCAGTAACTGCTGTTCTGGCGCCACAGGCTTGCTCCACGCGCAGGAGCAGCCTGATCCGCGCACAAGACTCTCGCAGGGCTGCGCCGTTGTTCGACGATGACTCTGCGCGCCAAAGAACGAAAGCGCGAGGTAGATTCAGCGCATGCTGATGACCAGCACGTACGGAAGCAACGGCTCTCCAGCTGGGGCGAGTCGAACGACGTCGATCCGGTAATCGGCTTCCGCCGGCGCCCTGCCGGTCCACACCCGGACGCCGTCGCGTGCGCGCGCGTCGAGCGGCGCCTGCGTTTTCAGGTCGGCGATGTGGATCACGATGTCGCGAGCATTGACCCCGTTGATTCTCACGTCGATCAGCTGATTCCTGGCGGCAGCGATGATGTACGAGTCGCGCCCGCCGGATGGCAGCGTTCCCGACAACTGGGTTTGTCCCACGGAGAGCGTCAGGCGCCTCGGCGCGCGCTCGGATTTCTCCGGAGCGTCGGCCGCGGATGCGGCCTGCGGCGTCAGCGGTTCGGTGATTCTCGTAATCTTCAGCGATCCACCAACCGGTTGCAGCCAGAGCAGGTCGCCGGCAACGGTGGCCACCGTTTCGGAGATGTTGATGCGATAGGCCGGAGACGGCCGTCCGGCTGCCGGGATTGCCGCCTGCGCGATTACCGCTTTGAGCGACGGCGAAAACACGACGTCGTAGTTGCGGATCAGTTCGGCAGTAGTCGGCATCGGAATCCGCATCCCCCCTGCCAGCACGTTGATTGGATACTCGATCATCGCGGCGACGGCGGCCCGGTCGTCGCGGCCGATCGCGCTGCGAAGGTCGCCGAGCAACTTCATGACCAGACGCTCGTCAATCGGCGGCGCCGCTGCAACGGACATCGTCAGGATTGAAATGGCCGCGGCCGCAATGGCGGTTGACTTCAACCACATTTTCTGTTGTCCTAGTTATCGCATGTTTTCGTTTGCCACCCCATCGAACCGATTGCGCAGCAGGAGAATTCGCGCAACCGCCAGTGCGGCCGGGGTGTCGGCGTCTGTTCTGCTACTGAACCTGCTCCTTATCAGCGTCGGCATTGCTGTGCCGACCGCCACCGGGTGATGTAGCCGCACCAGATCGACAACGCGTTCAGGCACAGGCCATCACTTTCACCGGTGATGGCCTTTTTTATTTTCTGCGAGGACGACGTGACTACGAAGAGAGACGATGAGCCGGGCCCGACCGATCCGACGCCGCACCCCGACGAAGCGCCCGCTCCGGACGAGCCGGGCTACGGCCACGGTGTGTGAGTTCGCGTGCTAGCATTCGCGCGGACCATGACGCATTCGCTGTTGATTCTGACGAGGAGGACGGACGAGTACCGTCGGCTGATCGGTGAGGCGCGCCTTCCGGATCTGACCCTCACCGCTACCGACGATCCGGTTGTGGCGCGGGAACAGGCGGCTTCGTACGACGTCGCGTTCGGCGAACCTTCATTGCTGCGGCAGGTCCTGCCGCAGATGACATCGCTGCGCTGGGCGCAGTCCACCTGGGCCGGCGTCGAGCCGCTGCTCGATCCCGCGCTACGCCGCGACTACGTCCTCACCAACGCGCGCGGAGTCTTCGGCCGGTTGATGTCGGAGTACGTCTTCGCGTACCTGCTGGCCCACGAGCGGTGCATACTCGAGAAGTACGCGTCGCAACAGGAGCGTCGATGGGATCCGACACGGCCAGGCACCTTGCTCGACAAACGCATCGGGCTGCTCGGCGTCGGATCGATCGGCGCGGTGCTGGCGCGAACCGCCAAGCACTTCGGCATGATCGTCCACGGTTATACGCGCGTCAGCGAGGAGTGCAGTGACGTCGATGCCTACTTCCATGGCGACGGTCTGGCCGCCTTCGCGTCAGAGCTGGACTACCTGGTGTCGGTGATGCCCGCGACCGCGGCGACGCGCCATCTCGTCGACGAGACGCTGCTGCGCGCGCTGCCGCCTCGGGCGGTGTTCGTCAATCCCGGACGCGGCGGCGTGGTGGACGAGACTGCGTTGATGTCGGCGCTGCGGGACGGCCGCCTCGCCGGCGCCGTCCTCGACGTCTTCCAGACCGAGCCGCTGCCGCCCGATCATGCGCTCTGGATCACGCCCAATGTGCTGATCACTTCGCACACAGCCGCGCTCAACGTGCCGGCCGACATCGTCGGGGTGTTCGTCGATAACTATCGCCGCTGGGCCTCGGGAAAACCGCTGCAGCATATCGTTGACTTTGAAAAGGGATACTGAGGGCGGTCCGGCTGAAGCCGGACACTACGGCGG
>DASXGC010000159.1:0-7353 GCA_036489235.1 Vicinamibacterales bacterium | reverse complement strand
ATCGCGCTCGGCCATCCGATTGGCGCCAGCGGCGCGCGGATTCTTACGACGTTGGTCTACGCGCTGCGCGCGAGAAAGCAGCGGCTGGGCGTCGCGTCGCTGTGCATCGGCGGCGGGATGGGGATTGCGATGGTCGTTGAGGCGATGTGACGGAACAGGTTCGGGGTGCTGCGTGCGAGGTGCGAAGTGCGGTGCGAAGTGCAAAGTGCGAAGTGCGACCTGAGAAATGCGATCTTCTGGGTGCGATGTCGAAATGAGGGGTGAGACGTTCGCCGAGCAGGCCGCCGGCGCCGACGCGGATTGTGTGCGGGTGGCCGCCGGCGTTTTTGACGCGCTCATCCGTCACTCACGCGAGGACGCGACCCTCGAATGCTGTGGGCTATTGATTGGGGCTGGCCTCGAGGTTACCGAAGCTGTGCCGGCGCGAAACATCGCGTCCGATCCGGCAACGCGATTCACGATCGAGCCCGAGGATCACATCAAAGCCCGTCGAGCCGCGCGCGCCAGTGGCCTGAACGTGATCGGCTTCTACCATTCCCACCCGCGCACCGCCGCGACGCCATCAGAAACCGACATCGCCGAAAACTCTTACCCCGGCGTCATCCACGCCATCGTCAGTCTCGCCGGCGCCACTCCAGTCGTGAGGATGTTCCGATTCGCCGCGGGTGGCTATTCAACGCTTCGAGTAGATTCGCTCGCTCCTCAGATCTGATCTGCAGATTAGATCCGCAGATTAGATCCTCAAGTCCTTAACTGCTTAAATCCTCAAGTATCTGAGTATCTATTCGTCCCTGAGCGCCGTCAGCGGATCCACCCGACTCGCGCGCAGCGCGGGTATCAGGCTGGCGGCAATCGCGATGACGACGAGCAGCGTTGAAACGAACGCGAAGGTCAGCGCGTCGGTCGGGCTCGTGGCGAACAGCAGACTGCTCAGCAGACGGGTGAGCGCGAACGCCAGCGCGAGGCCGACCACGATGCCCACAACCGCGAGCCTGAGTCCCTGGCCGAGCACATCGAGGATGACGTCGCGCGGTTGAGCGCCAAGCGCCATCCGCACGCCGATCTCACGACGCCGCTGCGCGACGATGAAGGCGAGGACGCCGTAGAGCCCGATCGCGGCAAGCGAGACGGCGACCGCGCCGAACACCGTCAACAACGTCACGCTGAAGCGGCGGCGGGTCAGCGAATTCGACAGCCATTCGTCCATCGTCTTCACTGCGCCGATCGGTTGGTCCTTGTCGATGGACCAGATCGCGTTGCGAAGGCTGGCCTGAAGGTTCTCTGGCGCCTCAAAGGCGCCGGCCCGGCTGCCACCGGGATCGGCGAATCTGATCGCGAAGACCATGAACGGCCACGCGTCCTGCCGGTACGGCGCATAGATGGTCGGCACCGGTGGCATGTCGAGTGCCGCGGCGTGAATGTCGGCGACGACGCCAACCACGGTGATGGTGGGTTCGTTGATCGAGAAATGCTGTCCGATCGGATCCCGCCCGGGCCAGAAGCGCTGCGCCGCCGACGCACTGACGATTGCCACAGGGGAGCGGCCTTCGCGATCGCCGTCTTCGAAGAAGCGTCCACGAAGCAGTGGAATCCCCATCGCGCGGAAGTAGTTCGGCGACGCCGTGCGGTACGACGCGCTCGCCTGCGCATCCGGAGGAAGTCCAGGGACCGAGATGCCGCGCGTGCTGTTGCCGGGCAGCAACGGCAGCCGGCTCGTGGCACTCGCAAACTGGACGCCCGGAATCTGGCCGAGTCTGGCGATGGCCATTTCCCAGAATGCCGCTTTCTGGGCCGGTGTCTGATACCGCGCGGCCGGGAGACTCACGCTCATCGTCAACACGTGATCGGGGTCGAAGCCGGGTGATTGCTGCTGCAGTTTTACGAAGCTGCGGATGGTCAGGCCGGCGCCGACCAACAGGACCAGCGACAACGCCACTTCGCCGCAGACGATGGCGGCGCGGATGCGGCGCTGACCAGGAGTGCTGCCGCCGCGAGCGCCCTGCTTCAGGTCCTCGTGGAGGTTCGTCTGCAGTAGTTGGCGCGCCGGAGCGAGGCCGAACAGGACCCCCGCCACCGTCGAGATGGCGAGGCCGAACCCGAGAACCGACCGGTCGATCGTCACTGCGCCGGCGACGGTGAGGTCCGCCGGGCTCAGCGCGACCAGCGGGCCGATCAGCCACATCGCGAGGAGCACGCCTCCGGCGCCGCCGATGACCGACAAGACCAAGCTCTCGGTCAGAAGTTGCGTGAGGATCTGCCGGCGGCTGGCGCCGAGCGCAATCCGGATCGCGATCTCCTGGTGCCGGGCGGTAGCGCGCGCGATCAACAGGCCGGACACGTTGGCGGCAGCGATGAGCAGCAATAGGCCGACAGCCGCGAACAACAGCAGGATCGTCGGTTTTAGATCGGACACCAGATCGTCCCGCAACGGCAGAACCAGTACGCCGAGACTCTCGTTTTCATCAGGGAAATCGTGTTCGAGCGTTGCGGCGATGGCGTCCATGTCGGCTCGCGAGCTGGCCAGCGTCGCGCCCGGTTTCAGTCGCGCCATCACCGTGATGAACGCATGATCGCGTTGCGTGACCGGATCGATGGCTGGCGCCAACGGGTCTTCCGGTACTCGCCAGTGAGATTGAACCCACAGCGCGGCTTTATTGGGATATTCGATTTCGGGCGCCATCACCCCGACGATGGTGTGCGGCTCGTCGTTGATCCGAATCGTCTGTCCGATCGCGTCGGGGCGGGCCGAGAACTGACGCCGCCACAGGCGATCGCTGAGCACGGCGACACGGGGCGCGCCGGGCTGTTCGTCGGCAGGTTGAAACACTCGTCCGAGCGCCGGCGTTGCACCCAGGACGTCGAAGAAGTTCACAGTGACGATGGCGCCCGCCATCCGCTCTGGACGATCGGCAGAGAACAGGCCGAACGTTTCGTTGCGGAACGCGGCCATGCCGGTGAAGCTGCGCTGCCGCCTGCGCCAGTCCAGAAAGTTCGCAGGCGATGCGTCGAACGAGGACTGCCTCGTCAGCCGGTTCTGGTTCGAGACCAGGACCAGATCGTTCGCTCGCGGGAACGGCAACGGTCGCAGCAGCACCGCGTTGACAATGCTGAAGATGGCCGCGTTGGCGCCCACACCGACGGCGATGGTCAGGACGGCGAGCGCCAGAAAGCCTGGCGAGCGGCGGAAGGTGCGACCGGCGTAGCGGAGATCCCGAAGCAGGGTGCTGATCATTGGCAGCGCAGCGCCTCCACCGGCGCAATGCGCGAGGCGCGCCGCGCGGGAATGTAACCGGCGACAATCGCGACTGCGCCGAGGATGCCGACGACCGCCGCGAAGGTCAGCGGATCGGTCTTCGACGTCTCGTACAGCAGCGAGCTGATGACGCGGCCGAGCGCCAGCGCGAGCACGACGCCGACGCCAAGCCCCACGCCGGCGAGCCGTGCGGCGTCGCCGACGATCATCCGCCGGATGTCCCTGGCTTCGGCGCCGAGTGCAAGGCGAATGCCAATCTCCGACGTGCGCTGGGTCACCGCATAGGCGACCACACCGTAGACGCCGACCGCGGCCAGCAGGAGCGCCAGACCGGCGAAGACGCTCAGCAGCGTCGAACTGAATCGCGCCTGGGCCAACGATCGCGCCAGCCATTGATCCATCGTGCGGACGTCGCCGAGCGGCTGATCCTTGTCGATGGCGTGAACTTCGCGCTCGACCAGCGGCACCATGGCCGCGGGATCGGCTGCCGTGCGCACCGTCAGCGTCATCGCGCTGTAGGCGAGCTGTGGATGTGGCCAATACGTCATCGCGCGCGGCACGGTCACGATGTCCGCGAATCTCGAGTCGGCAACAATCCCGATGATTGTGGTCGGCAGGTTCGGGCTGGTCATCGAAATCACGAGGCTCTTGCCGAGCGCGTCGCCGTCGGGAAAGTATCGCCGGGCGAGCGCCTCGTTCACGATCACGACGTTCGACTTTTCGTGCATCTCGCGCTCGGAGAACAGCCGTCCCGCGCGCAACGCGACCTTCATGCTCTCGAAATAGCCATCGTCGCAAACGCGGACGTCAGTCAGCAGCGACTGGCCCGGCGCCGGCGGTGGTTGCCCGACGATGGTGAAGTCAGTGGCGGCGCCTAGGCCGGCGAGCGGCAGGTAGCTGATGGCGCCGGCGCTTTCGACACCGGGAAGGGCTTTGATGCGCGACACGGCGTCGGCGAAGAACGACAGCCTGCTGGCGTCGGTGGGATAGCGCGCCGACGGGATGGTCATCCGGACCGTCAGGACGTTGTGCGAGTCGAACCCGGGATTCACGGCGCGCAGGCCGGCCAGACTTCGAAGCGTCAGGCCGGCGCCGATCAGCAAGACGAGGGCGAACGCCAGTTCGGATACGACGAACGCCTGGCGGATCCGCCGACTGCGCACGCCCACGCCGATTTGACGGGCGCCTTCGCGCAACGCTTCCTGTGCGGCCGCGCGCGATCCCTCGAACGCTGGGGCCACGCCGCAGGCGATCGCGGTCAGCATCGAGACGGCCGCGGTAAATGCCAGCACCGGATAACTGAGCGAGACTGGGCCGAGGTCAGACACGTCGGCTGGACTGATCGCCAGCAGCACCGACAGCGCCCATTCCGCGACGAGCAGGCCGGCGGCGCCCCCGAGCGAGCAGAGGACGAGGCTTTCAGTGAGCAGCTGCCGCGCGATCCTGCCGCGCCCCGCGCCGAGCGCACCGCGAATTGCGATCTCACGCTGCCGCCCGGCGCCGCGTGTCAGCAACAGGTTGGCGACGTTCGCACACGCAATCAGCAGAACGAATCCGACCGCTCCAAAAAGAATCAACAATGTGGGACGCAAGTCGCCGGACAACTCGTTCCGGATCGGCACCACCAGCGTGCTCCAGTTGGTGTCGAAGGCCGGGAATTCCCGGGTCAGGCCGCTGGCGATCGTCGCCAGTTCGGCCTGGGCCTGTTCGACGCTGACGCCGGGTTTGATTCGAGCGATGGCGCTCAGGTAGCGGCCGCGCGGCGTCCGGCTGGCCTCAGAAAAAGCAAAGGGCATCCACAATTCGGCCGGCTTGCCGACCAGTGAACCGCGACTGACGAACAGCCGCGCCTCCGGGGGCATCACTCCGACGATCGTGACCGGCTTCGCGTCGATCTGCACGCTTCGCCCGACGATCGACGGGTCGCCGCCGAAGCGGCGCTGCCACAGGCTGAAGCTGAGAATCGCGAGCGCGTCCCGCCCGTCCGGCCCTTCGTCCGGCGCGAATACGCGTCCCGCCAGGGGCGCCACGCCGAGCGCAGGAAAGTAGTCCGGCGTGACCGCGAGCGCCACGATTTCCTCCGGCGCACCGCCGCCCGTCAGGTTGACGCGGTAATCGTAGAACGGCGCGATGCGCTCGAAGGAGGTCGCGCGTTCCTGCCAGCGGATGATGTTCGCCGGGCCAATCGTGTTCGGGCGGCCGGCCCGGCGGCCGTTGGTTTCCCACAGCGCCACCAGCCTCGCCGGCTCGCGGTACGGCAGCGGCTCAATCAGCGTGGCATTGACGACAGTGAAGATGGTCGCGTTGGCGCCGATACCGAGCGCCAGCGCCACGATCGCGACGATCGTGAACCCCGGTGTCCTGACGCACATTCTTAGCGCGTAACGAACGTCCTGCAGCAGCGTATCCATGGAGTCTTAGAGTCCCGGCGGTGCGTGGTTGGTTGACGGATCGTCCACGGGAATCGCGGACCACGCGGCGTGCAGATGGGTCGAGCCGATGGTGACGTCGACATCCACGCCGAGCAGCATCGCGTGGACGCGAATCGCGAACGGCGCGTCAGCCGGAGCGGTCAGGCCAACCGACACCAGCGCGGTCAGCACGATCAGGACGGCCGCAGTGGCCCGACCGACCAGATGTCGGAGATGCACGCCCAGCGTCTAGGCCAATCTCGTGCCACAACTGGACACCCGCAAGCCGCAGATTTCCCGGAGAAATCGATCGATGCGACCGGTAATCCTGCGAAGCTGTCCGCTTGTGGGACGCTACTGCCCTGAATCGCGCAGTCCGGGACGGATTTGGAGACTGACGGTCGCGACGCCGAGCGTCTTGTTTTGCCGTTTGAGTCGGAAGTTCACGTGCCAGGCGCCGGTGTTGAACACGTGCTCGACCGTGAAGTGGCGCTTCAATTCGCTCTTGCCGGATTCGTACGGCGGACAATCGTTGGTGGATTCCGATTGCGTGCCGTCGCCCCATTCCCACTGCACAGTCGCACAGTAGAAGTCCTCGAAGTCGTCGGCGCCGCCGACCAACTCGGCGGTCAACACGACTCGAGCGGGCGACATCGCGATGACAGGCTGGGCCTTCAACGTGATCTTCGGCCGATTTGCGTTGGGGTTGTCTTTCGCGTCCTTGCCTGATTTCTGGCCGTCCTCGGACGCGACCAGCGAGGCCGGTATAGCCAGCGCCAGCGCGCCAGCCAGAGCGAGTCGCCGCAGTTGTGTCCGCGTCATAACCACCTCACCCAACAGGACTGCACGCAATTGTACCGTCGGGGATGGGCCCGGACAAGTTTCATCGGCCATAATGTCACCATGCCGTCTGCCGCTTCCGCAAGCTCGATTGCTTGTGCCACGGGCGCGTTGTCGCTCGTCGATACCGATCTCCTGTTCGTGCCCTGGTTCGAGGGTGACGCTGCGTCGGAGGTGCCGACGCTCGATGCCGCGACCAACGGAGAAATCGGTCGCGCACTGGCGTCGAAGGAGTTTCAGGCCAAGGCGTACGAAGTCTTTCTGACCGCGGTTGCGGGTTGGCGCGCGAAGCGTGTCGCGCTCATCGGCGCGGGGCGCAAAGGCGATTGGGGAGGCGAGATTGCGCGGCGGTTGGCGGCGTCCGCCGGCGCCACCGCACGACAGAAGCGGATTGCGCGAGTTGGATTCGTCGTCCGCGGCGGCGAGACCGCGGTGGCGCAAGCAATCGCGGAGGGTCTGACCCTCGCTGAGTTTTCGGCTGCCAGTTACAAAACCGGTGACGCCAAAATAGGTCCGGCGCCGGTATGGACAGTTGCCGCCGTTGAGGGGCCGAGCGATCGCGCGGACATCATCGCCGCCGCGGTCGATCGCGGCCGCGTGCTCGGCGAGTGCAGCAACCTGGCGCGCGAGCTGGCGAACGAGCCCGGGAATACACTGACGCCGACCGAATTCGCCAGGCGTGCCGCGACGCTCGCCAGCGAGGTGGGTGTCGCGGTCGAGGTGCTCGACGAAAAGCAGATCGAGAAACTGGGCATGGGAATGCTGCTTGGCGTCGCCCGCGGCAGCGCCGAGCCGCCGCGAGTCGTTGTCTTCCGCTACGATCCGCCCGATGCGCCGGCGACGCCCGTG
>DASXGC010000112.1:0-7817 GCA_036489235.1 Vicinamibacterales bacterium | reverse complement strand
CCTCCACGCGGCGTTGCGTCGTCAGGCTTGCGCCCATTGCGAACAATTCCCCACTGCTGCCTCCCGTAGGAGTCTGGGCCGTGTCTCAGTCCCAGTGTGTCCGTCCGCCCTCTCAGGCCGGATACTGATCGTTGCCTTGGTAGGCCATTACCCCACCAACTAGCTAATCAGACGCGGGCCCCTCTTCAAGTGCCAGGCCTTGCGGTCCCCGGCTTTGATCTCCACCTCTTAAAAGGCAGGATGTTATGCGGTATTAGCGTCCCTTTCGGGACGTTATCCCCCGCTCGAAGGCAGGTCACCCACGTGTTACTCACCCGTTTGCCACTCTACTTATCCCTTGCGGGACTTTCGCGTTCGACTTGCATGTGTTAGGCACGCCGCCAGCGTTGATTCTGAGCCAGGATCAAACTCTCATGTTAAATTCGTCGGTTGCCGTCGAACTCGCCCGAAGGCTCGCTCTCCAACAACACAACCGATTAACGCGAGGCCGATTTCTTGGCTCTGCGTTGTTTAATCCGTTTGTCGTTCTGAAGTGGTCGTCGCCAGTCGCCATCGCACGGACTAACAACTCCGGTCGACTGATTCCGCAACGCCACTCGCTGACTTCATTGTCTTAAGACGAGCTGTCCTTGCGGACCCTCCATCTCTTGACGGGCTGTGTGTGCTTGCACGCACTATCTAGTTTTCAAAGAACCGACTGCTGGAACGCCCTGGGCGCCCCATCCCGACATCGCAGGCAGCGTTGCTGCCCGCTCGCTCCCACCGGTCCAAGTCTGGCTTGGACGGCCTCGCCGCATGTCAGTCGCGGCGCGTTTAGGGGAACCTTCTGAGGTTACTAACGACTTCCGACCTTGTCAACCCCTAAATTTCAAAACCGAAGAAATATTTTCAACGGTTGGGATTACTTGGTCGGGGGTCCTTCTTGGCTTCGACGGAGGTAAACCTGCTCGAACTTCCCTGGCAGAATTTCTCGCGACCGAACGTTCAGAGAGTATCTCGTACCGATTCGAGTACGTCAAGCGACCCGGACAATATGCGTCTGCTTCTGCCCTTTTCGCAACACCACGAGCCGTCCGCCGATCGCATCCGCGATGGTGATGCGCGCCTGCAAATCGGCGATGCGACGATTGTTCATGTAGACGCCACCGGATTGCACCAGCCGGCGCGCTTCGCTCTTCGACGCGGCCAGCTGCACGCGCGCAACCAGATCGACCATTGCGAGACCGGCGCCGCCGAACTCGTCGGCAGGAATTTCCGTCGACGGCACATCTTCAAACACCGCCAGCACATCGTCGGCGGTGAGCGTGGCGATGTCCTCACTGAACAAAACACTTGATGCGCGCTCGGCGCGCGTGACCTGATCGGCGCCGTGTACGAGCGCCGTGACCTCCCGCGCGAGGACGCGCTGGGCCTCGCGTTTGTCCGGCGCACTGGCGAGCGTCGATTCGAGCGCGTCGATCGCCGCGCGCTCGAGAAACGTGAAGTACTTCAAGTACGCCACCACATCACGATCGTCCGTGTTGAACCAGAACTGATAGAAGCGGAACGGCGAGGTCCTCTCTGGATCCAGCCAGATCGTTCCCGCCTCGGTCTTCCCGAACTTCACCCCCGACGCCATCGTGACCAATGGCGTGACGAGGCCGTGCGCCTTCTTCGCGCGCAGCTTGCGAATCAGCTCGATGCCTGCGGTGATGTTGCCCCATTGATCGCTGCCGCCCATCTGCAGCGTGCACCCGTAGCGATCGAACAACTCGAGGAAGTCACGCGCCTGCAGCAGCAGGTAGCTGAACTCGGTGTAGGAAATGCCGTCCTCGCTCTCGAGCCGCCGATTCACCGATTCCTTCTGCAGCATGTAATTCACGGTGAAGTACTTGCCGGTGTCGCGCAGGAACCCGAGCAGATCGAACGAGGCGAGCCAGTCGGCGTTGTTCACGAGGCGCGCTGGATTGGCGGCCCGATCGAAGTCGAGAAAACGCGCCAGCTGCGCCTTGATGCCTTCGACGTTGGCGTTGATTTCGTCGGGCGTGAGCAACGTTCGCTCCTTTGCCTTGCCGCTCGGATCGCCGATCATGCCGGTGCCACCGCCGGCGATCGCGATCGGCGAGTGACCGAAGCGCTGCATGCGCGCCAGCGTCACCATGTGCAGCAGGCTGCCGATATGCAGGCTCGAGGCGGTCGGATCGAACCCGATATACGCGGTCACGCGTTCGCGCGCGAAGAGATCGCTCAAGCCTTCAGTCGCGTCGAATATCAGCCCGCGCCACTGCAGTTCGTCGAAGAGATTCGCCATTGTTTGCAACGGGTTACTATACCAGTCGATGGCTGTGACCCGCCGCGCCGTCCTGAAGACGATGGTCGCCGCCGGCGTCGGCGGCGTCGCCGGAACGGGAGCGTACGGATTTTTCTACGGCCGTCACGAGTTCTCAATCACCCGCGCCGCGCTGCCAGTCGCTGGCCTGCCAGCTGCGCTCGCCGGGCTGCGCATCGGCCTCATCACCGACGTGCATCGCAGCCTGTTCGTCTCTCACGACGATGTCGCGCATGCGGTCGCCGCACTGAACGCCGAGAAACCGGATTTGATCGTCCTCGGCGGAGACTACGTGACTTACGGCGATCGTCAGTACGTCGGACCCGCAGCAGAGGCGCTCGCGCCGCTGACGGCGCCGCACGGCGTGTTCGGCATCCTCGGCAACCACGACGACGATCACGACATGCCGGCTGCCCTTGGCAGGAACGGCGCGCAGATGCTGAAGGATGCACGCACCCGCCTTACCATCCACAACGAACCCATCGACATCGTCGGCATCCGCTATTGGACCAAGCGGCAGATTGACATCGCCGCGCTCACGCGCGACACCGCACCGATGACGATGCTGCTGGCGCACGATCCGCGAAGACTGACAGAGGCGGCGGCGCTTGGTGTTCCGCTGGTGTTGTCGGGACATACCCACGGCGGCCAAGTGGTGCTGCCGGTGGTCGGCGCTATTGCGGCGCAGAAATTTCCGGTCGTCCAAGGTATTGGGCGCCGCGATCGTACGACGCTGTTCGTGAGCCGTGGTGTCGGAACGATCTACGTACCGGTGCGGATCAACTGTCCGCCGGAGGTCGCGGTGCTGACCCTGCAACCTGCTTGAGACCACCGACAATCGCCCGCGCGCCGTTCCGCCAGAAACAGTCGACCAGCGCGAAGCCGGCGTGTTTCAGCCACACGAGGTGGTGCAGGAGTTGGCCGGGTTCGAGACGATCGGCGATCAGCAACACTCCGCGCGGCGACAGACGATCGGCGACCGCCTTGTAGAGATACTGCTTCTTGGCGTCGTTGAGAGCACCGATGTGCATGGACGACACGACGAGGTCAGCGCCGAACATGCGATCCCACCAGTCCAGAGCGGACAGGTCGAAGGCCACGAGACGCACCCGATCGCCGAATCCGGTCAACCGCTCCGTAACCGCCTGACGGACGGATTCGTCCTGCTCGAGCACCGTCACACTGGCACGTCGGAATTGCGTCAACAGCGCGTCGGTCAGCGTGGCATCGCCGGCGCCCAATTCGATCACTTTCACCGGGTCGTCTGGCCCGAACGGAACGAGAGAGATCAAGGTCGGGATCATGCGGATTATGTCGTCCGAGCGGCTTGCGCCGGGATAAACCGGCGGCCGTTGATTGTCCAGCCGCCGGCAAGCACGATTCCGATCGCCCGCGGATACAGGCGATGCTCTTCGATCAGAATGCGTGCGGACAGCGTCGCTTCCGTGTCGGCCGGCAGCACGGGGACGGCCGCCTGCAGCACGATCGGACCTGCGTCGAGCTCGGGTGTGACGAAATGCACGGTTGCGCCACTGAACTGAACACCATGGTCAATCGCCTGCCGCTGTGCGTCGAGCCCCGGAAACGAGGGCAACAGTGACGGGTGGATATTGAGGACGCGCTGCGGAAAGGCCTCGAGCAGTGGCGCGCCCACCAGTCGCATGAAACCGGCCAGACACACGAGATCGATGCCTCGGGCCGTCAGCATCTCGGCTAGAGCGCGGTCGTACTCGTCACGGGACGAGCGGCCACGCGATGGGAGGCAGATTGCTTCGACTCCAGCCTCGCGCGCGCGCTGCAGCCCGGCGGCAGCGTCGCGGTTCGAGACGACGACGACAACGGCCGCATCGAGGTCCCTGGCTTTAGTGGCGTCGAGAATCGATTGGAGATTGGAACCGCGGCCGGAAATCAACACCGCGAGCCGCTTGCCAGAGGGTCCGATCACGGATGATGCCTAGGCGTAACGCACGATACGATCGCCCGCGGCGACAACACCGATTCGAACAGCGGGTTCACCGGCACGCGTCAACTGGTCGAGCACCTGACTCGCATCGCTCGCTGCGCATGCGAGCACCAGGCCGATGCCCATATTGAAGGCACGGAACATCTCGTCTCTCGAGATCGAACCGTGCTCCTGGAGCAGTCGGAAGACGGCCGGAACCGTCCACGACGACAAGTCGATGTCCGCCCCGCAGCCGTCGGGAAGCACGCGCGGCAGGTTCTCGGTAATCCCGCCGCCGGTAATGTGCGCCAGGCCCTTCACCCAGCCGCGCTCCAGCAATGGCCGGACGAGCGACAGATATGAGCGATGCGGCGCGAGCAGTGCCTCGCCGATCGTGGCCTCGAGCTCGGGGATAATCGTGTCGGGTTTCCACCCTGCGAGATCGAAGAACACCCGGCGTGCCAGCGAATACCCGTTGGTGTGGAGGCCGGCCGACGGCAGGCCGATCAGCACATCGCCCCGACGGATGTTTTTTCCGTCGATCACCTTGGACCGATCGACGATGCCGACGATGAAGCCGGCGATGTCGTATTCGCCTTCGCTATAAAATCCCGGCATCTCGGCGGTCTCGCCGCCGATCAGCGCGCAGCCGTTTTCGCGGCAGCCGTGCGCCACGCCTTTGACCACCTGCTCCGCCACGTCGGGCGAAAGCCGGCCGGTCGCGAGGTAGTCGAGGAAAAACAACGGTTCGGCGCCCTGCACCAGGATGTCATTGACGCAGTGGTTGACGAGATCGGCGCCGATGGTGTCGTGCCGACCGGTCATGAAGGCGACTTTCAGCTTGGTGCCTACGCCGTCGGCGCTCGAGACGAGCACTGGTTCCTGAAACCGGGCGCTGTCGAGACGAAAGAGTCCGCCGAACGACCCGATGTCGGAAAGCACGCCGGACGTGAACGTGGATCGCGCCAACGAGCGGATGCGCCGAACGGTCTCGTTGCCGGCCTCGATGTCGACGCCGGCAGCTTTGTAGTCGCTCATCCTCAGAAGTCCAGCTTGGCGATCAGCGACTGCATGAGGGCGCGTTGCGGCGAGGCAGCGGGAGAATCCCAGTAGGTGCGCCTCACCAACGCGAAGAAGCGCTCCTTGTCGAGATCTTCTTCGAGCATGTCGAAGCCTTCGGCGATGAGCACGATCGCATCGTTGCGGTCGGCGCGCTTCTGCAGCGTCGTGATCACCAGCGGCGTGTTGCGCAGCGCGACGGTGGCGAGCGCCAGCGACACCGGGGCGCGGGTGGGATCCCTGGATGGGACTCCGACTTCGATCAACGAATCGAGCGCCGCAGCATGTCCGGCCACCGCCAGAACACCGAGCCCTGCGGCAGAGGCGCGCAACAGTTCCTGGAATCCGGTGTTCTTGTCCGAGAACTTCAGCGTTTCGACGAGAAATCCTTCGTGCGATCCGCAGTTGACGTCGAGCAGACAGATGGCCGTCGCGACGGCGGGCTGCGACTGGCGCGGCGCGGAGCGTTGCAGGCCGGCGAGGGTATCGAGCGCGCGCTTGTCGCCGATTTTTCCCAGCGACAGCGCCGCATCGTCCTGCAGCGGACCGTCGAGTTTGGCCACCGCGATCAGCGCGTCGACCGCATAGGTGGCCTTGTAGTCGCCGAGCGCCTCGATGACGGCGCTGCGGAAGAAATCCTCACCTCGCTTGACCTCCTGCAGCAACGCCTGCCGGATCCGCGGCGTTTCTTCGGCCGGCGGGAGGGCGGCGAGCGCCGCCAGCGCGCGGACTAATGCCGGCCGGACGAACTCCGCCTGTTCCTTGTTCAGCGCGGCCAGAAACTGCGCGCCGAGCGTGCGGTCGGGGTTGTGTTCGAAAAAGCTGTACGCGACGGCGCGCAACCGATCGTTGGGGCTGGCGAGCGACTCGCGCATGGCGTCCTTCGCACGCGGGTCGTTGAACCCGGTCAGCAGGACCAGCGCCCGGTAGCGCACATATCCATCGGCGTGATCGGAGACCGCGCGCTGGAGCGCCACCACGGCCTGGGCCGTCGCTGTGCGCCGGACGGTGCGGGACGCCGTCGTCCGCGTGTTGTAGTCGAGGTCGCCGAGCTTGTCGATGGCAGCTTGCAGTTGCGCCGGCGAAACGGTCTGGGGCGCGGCCGGCTCCTGTGCGCTGGCCTTCATCTCGCGAAGGCAGAGCACCGCAAGGCCGCAAAGAACACAAAGAAGAATTCGACCGCGAGGAAAACGTTTCGTTCGGGTCATCACGATCTCATCTGGCGACCGGCTCGTTTTTGTCCAGCTTCAACGCGAGCTGCAAATAACTGGCCTGATCGCTCGGGATTCGCACGGGATACTCACCCGTGTAACACGAACTGCAGTACGAGCCGCGATCGCGGCCAACAGTGCTCATCAGTCCTTCGAGGCTGAGATATGCGACGCTGTCGGCCTCGAGAAATTCGCGAATCTCTTCGAGCGTGTGCGTCGCAGCAATCAGCTCGGACTTCTGCGGCGTATCGACGCCGTAGAAACACGGCGAAATCGTCGGCGGACAGCTGATCCGCACGTGTACTTCTTTCGCGCCGGCAGCCCGCACCATCCCGACGATCTTGCGGCTGGTGGTGCCGCGCACCAGCGAATCGTCCACCAGCACGACCCGCTTGCTGTCGAGGATGCTGCGCACGGGGTTCAGCTTGACCTTGACACCGAAGTGGCGAATCGAGGATTGCGGCTGGATGAACGTCCGGCCGACGTAGTGGTTCCGGATGAGTCCCATCCGTAACGGCACCCCGGACTCTTCCGCGAAGCCCATCGCCGCGCAGACCCCCGAGTCGGGGACCGGAACAACGACGTCCGCGGTCACCGGCTGTTCGCGCGCCAGCACACGGCCCAGTTCGGTCCTCGTTTCGTTGACGCTCCGGCCGAAGACGTAGCTGTCAGGCCGGGCGAAATAGACGTGCTCGAAGATGCAATGGGCGAGCGGCGCCGGCGGGAACGGTTTGAACGAGCGAACGCCGTCCCGGTTCACGATCAGAATTTCGCCGGGCTCCACGTCACGTTCGTAGGTGGCGCCGATCAGATCCATTGCGCACGTTTCCGAGCAGATCACGACCGCGTCGCCAAGGCGACCCAGCGCAAGCGGACGGAAGCCATGCGGATCGCGGACGGCGATCAGGCTGTCTCTGGTCTGCATCACGAGCGAAAACGCGCCCTGGACCTGCGACACCGATTCGATAATGGCGCCCTCGACGCTGCCCGCCTTCGAGCGCGCGTAGAGATGCAGGATGACTTCGGTATCGCTGTTCGACTGGAAGATCGATCCCTGCTGGACCAGCTCGTCGCGCAACTCGCGCGCGTTGACAATGTTCCCGTTGTGGCAAAGCGCGATCTGGCCGTGCGCGCAGTCGATCAGGATCGGTTGCGCGTTCAGCAGCTTGCTCTCGCCTGCAGTCGAATAGCGCACGTGACCGATGGCTATCGGCCCGGCTAGTTGCGACAGCGTCTCGCCATCGAACACATCGGCGACGTAACCCATCGACTTCGAGATCCGGACCCGCTCGCCGTT
>DASXGC010000104.1:0-10493 GCA_036489235.1 Vicinamibacterales bacterium | reverse complement strand
GTGAACTGGCCGCTGCGGCGCCGCATCCTGAGCCGCTTCGCCAACATCTACATCCGCACGGTGACCCGGATAAGTCCGCGCGACTGCACCAGCGGATATCGCGCGTGGCGGCGGACCGCATTGGCTTCGCTGCCGTTCGACCGCATCGGTTCCGACGGCTATTCGTTTCTCGTCGAGATGCTGTTTCTGGCGGCGACGCTGCGATTGCGAACGGCCGAAGTGCCGATTACGTTCGTCGAGCGCCGCCTCGGTGAGTCGAAGCTGACACGGGGCGTGCTCATCGAATCGGCGATCACACCGTGGCGGCTGATTGGCTCGCGCGAAACGGCGCGCCCGACGCCGCGGTGATGCGGTTCGTGCTACGGTTGAGAGGCTCTCTGCACATGTCAACCTTCCTCGCCCGGCGTGGTTCGGGCCGGCGGCGCGCGTAGCCGTGGACTACCGCCAGTTCTATCGCGGCCGCAAGGTGATGGTCACCGGCGGACTCGGCTTCATCGGCAGCAACCTGGCGCGTTCGCTCGTCGATCTCGGCGCCGACGTCCTGCTCGTCGACTCGCTCATCCCCGACTACGGCGGCAACCTGTTCAACATCGACGGCGTCGCCGATCGACTCCACGTCAACATCGCCGACATCCGCCAGCAGTCGACGATGAATTACCTGGTGCGCGATCGAGAGGTGATCTTCACCCTCGCGGGACAGGTGAGCCACATCGACAGCATGCGGGATCCGTATACCGATCTCGAGATCAACTGCCGCAGCCAGCTCACGATTCTCGAGGCCTGCCGCTACAACAACCCCGGCGCGAAAGTCGTGTTCGCCGGTACGCGCCAGATCTACGGCCGCCCGAGCTCGCTGCCGGTTGACGAGTCTCATCTGGTACGTCCCACCGACGTCAACGGCATCAACAAGGCCGCCGGCGAGTATTACCACCTGGTCTACAACAACGTCTTCGGCGTGCGCGCCTGTTCGCTGCGTCTCACCAACGTCTACGGGCCGCGTCAACTGGTCAAACACAACCGCCAGGGTTTCATCGGCTGGTTCATCCGCCTGGCGATCGAGCAGAAGACGATTCAAATTTTCGGCGACGGCTCGCAGCTCCGCGATTTCGTCTACGTGGACGATGCCGCTGACGCGTTCCTGCGGGCGGGCGCCAGTGACGCGTGCAACGGCGAAGCGTTCAACGTCGGCGGCGACGCGCCGATCAGTCACCGCGAACTCACGACGCTGCTGATTGACGTCGCCGGCGCCGGCCGCGTCGAATACGTCGAGTGGCCGGCCGAGAAGAAGGCTATCGACATCGGCAGCTTCTACACCGACTCGACCAAGTTCAAGAACGCGACGGGCTGGTCGCCGACGGTCGCGCTGCGCGATGGACTCAGCCGCACGATTGCGTTCTACCGCGAGCATTGGCCCCGCTACGTCGACGCCGCGACGACCGAGGTGCGGGCGTGAACGCGTTCCGGGTTCCCTTCATGTCGCTCGTGCCTGGCGACGATGCGGCCGACATCAGGCGAGCCATTGACCGCGTGATCGCGTCCGGCTGGTTCGTGCTCGGTCCCGAGGTCAGCGCGTTCGAAGAGGAATTCGCCGCTGCCTGCGGCGCCGCCCACGCCGTCGGCGTCGGTACCGGGACCGACGCGCTGGCGCTGATCCTGCGCGCGCTCGACATAGGTGCCGGCGACGAAGTGATTACCACGCCGCTGTCGGCAGCCTACTCAGCGCTGGCGATCATCATGGCTGGCGCGCGTCCGGTGTTCGCGGACATCGATCGCGATCGGCTGACGATCGATCCGGATCGAATCGAGGAACTGATCGGTCCGCGGACTCGGGCGATCATGCCGGTTCACCTCTACGGGCAGCCGGCGGACATGGCCGCGATCGAGCGTATCGCGACGCGGCACCACCTCGCGATCGTGGAGGACTGCTGTCAGGCGCATCTCGCCACATCGGAGACTCGTCCGGTCGGCACCATCGGCATCGCGGGCGCATTCAGTTTCTATCCGACCAAGAATCTCGGTGCCCTCGGTGACGGCGGCGCCATCGTCACCAACGACACGGCGCTGGCGACACGACTGAAACGGCTGCGCAACGGCGGGCAGACCGACCGCTACCATCACGGCGAGCCGGGCATCAATTCGCGGCTCGATGAAATGCAGGCCGCGATCCTGCGCGCGCGCCTGCCGCGGCTGCGCGACTGGACCAGGCGACGGCGGCAGCTGGCCGCGCATTACCGCCGGCGTCTGGCCGACGCGCCGGTCAGTGTGCCACCCGAACGCGAACCCGGCCACGTCTATCACTTGTTCGTCGTACGTTCTGAGGCCGGCAGGCGCCAGGCGTTGCAGCAGTCTCTGGGTCAGCGTGGTATCGAGACCCTGATTCACTATCCCGTGCCGATTCCCCGCCAGCCGGCGCTGGCGGCGTCGCAGCCGCGCGAGTGCCCGGTGGCGGCGCACGCATGCGACGAGGTAGTGTCGCTGCCTCTGCACCCCGGCCTCCGAGAGAATGACATCGACGAGGTCGTTGACGCCGTGCGCGCGTTTGCGCACGGCACCGTTATTTCCTGATCGAAAGGACACATCGCGTGCGAGCGCTCATTACCGGCGGGGCTGGATTCATTGGCTCCCATCTCACCGAAGCACTGCTCGACCAGGGCCACGAGGTCCTGATTCTCGACAACCTCTCGACCGGGTCGATCGAGAATATCGCCCACATCAAGGGCCGACCCGGCTTCGAATATTTCATCGACACGGTGAACAACGAACCGCTGCTGGCAGAGTTGATCGACCGCAGCGATGTGGTCTTCCATTTCGCGGCCGCGGTTGGCGTGAAGCTGATTGTCGAGCAGCCGGTCTACACCATCGAGACCAACGTGCACGGCACCGAAGTGGTGCTGAAGTACGCGAATAAGAAAAAGAAGCTGGTAGTGATCGCCTCCACCTCCGAGGTCTACGGCAAGAGCAAGGACGTGCCGTTCCGCGAGGACTCCGATCTGGTGCTCGGGCCGACGCCGAAACACCGGTGGGCGTACGCATGCAGCAAGGCGATCGACGAATTCCTGGCGCTGGCCTACTGGAAGGAGCGCAAGCTGCCGGTGATCATCGTGCGCTTTTTCAACACGGTCGGCCCACGTCAAACCGGGCAATATGGCATGGTGATTCCGAACTTCGTGCGCCAGGCTCTTGCCGGCGAACCGATTACCGTGTTCGGCGACGGCACTCAGTCGCGCGCGTTCACCCACGTCGCTGATGTGGTCGGCGCGCTGGTCAAGCTCGTGCACGAACCCAAGGCGATCGGCCAGGTGATCAACATTGGCAATGTCGAAGAGATTTCAATCGAGGCATTGGCGGAGCGGGTGCGGACACTGGCCGCCTCGAAGTCCCCCATCAAGCACATTCCCTACGACGAGGCCTACGAATCGGGATTCGAGGACATGCCCAGACGGGTGCCGGATCTGAGCAGGATCAGGTCACTGATCGAATACCAGCCGAAGCACGATCTCGACTCGATCCTGACCCAGGTCATCGATTATTTCCGGCGAAAATAGGCCATTTCAGGCCGAGCCCGGCTGAAAGCGCCGTCGAGCCGGCTGCGGCCAGGACGCGGCGAGAGGCGTATAATCGGGTCAGTCATATGAAGATTTTCAAGACGCTCATGCTCGGCGCCGCCAGCTTCCTGCTCGCGAGTTCGACTGCGTTCGCGTCTGTGCAGGTCACGATCCACGACGGCCGCGTGTCGATCGTTGCGACGGACGCGACCATCCGGCAGATTCTCACCGAGTGGGCGAGGGTCGGCCAAACCAAGATCGTCAATCTCGAACGCATCGTGGGCGGACCGATCTCGATCGAATTGCACGACGTGCCCGAATCGCAGGCGCTCGACGTGGTGCTCCGATCCGTGGCCGGCTACCTGGCTGCGCCGCGCGCGGTCGCCGTCTCCAGCCTCTCGGTATTCGACCGCGTCGTCGTCATGCCGCAGGCTGCCGGAGCGCGTGTGCCGGTCACGGCGGTCGCCGCGCAACCGCCCACCTTCCAGCAGCAGCCGCAGTTCAATCGCATGCCACCGCCGGCTGACGATGACGATGATCGCGCTGCGCCAAATGGCGTCGCCAACCCGAATCAAAATCGCGGTCCGGTGTTCAACACGTTTCCGCAGCCGCAGCAGATAGTCAACCCGCAGGGCGCTAACACGCCCAACATGCAGCCGGCAGCACAGCCTGCGCCCTCGGCGTTTCCGACGGCGCCGTATGGCGGCGTAGCCGTCCCGGGCATGGTCGCGCCAGCGCCACCGCAGCCTGGTCAAGTGCCGGGTCAGGTGCCTGGACAGGTGCCGGGTACGATTCGGCCGGGCGGTCAATAACGGATGGCTCTCGTCGACGAGATGAGCTCGGCCATCGCCGCAGCGATGCGCCAGCACGATTCGGTGCGGCTGGCCACGTTGCGGATGCTGAAGGCAGCACTGATGAACCGGGAGATCGAGCGCGGCCACGCGCTCGACAGTGTTGAGTCGCTCCAGGTCGTGAACACGCTCGTCAAGCAGCGAAGAGACTCGATCGAGCAATTCACCAAGGGCGGCCGTCAGGATCTGGTCGACAAGGAAGCGGCTGAGATCGGCATACTCGAAACGTATCTGCCGGCGCCGGCCGACGCTGCAGCTCTTGACGCGGCAGTGACGGCTGCGGTTGCCGAAACAGGCGCTGCGTCCCCGAAAGACATGGGCCGGGTGATGAAAGCGGCGATGGCCAAACTGAACGGTCAGACCGTGGACGGCAAAGTGCTGAGCGAACTGGTCCGCGGCAAACTGTCGGGCAGCTAAACTTTTCTTCGATTCCGGCCGTCTAACCCAGTGAGACACATTACAAGATGCGTCTCATCCATCCTCCTTAGGCTCTCCTCGTGAAAGCGGGGAGAGCCTTTTTTTCGTGTGCTACCCTCGCCGCCTGACATGACTCCGGACGTGGTGTCCGCCGCGGAACCTCTGTCCCCGCCGCGCGCCTCTGAGGACAGCCGACTGGCAAAATCGGCAGGCCTCACCGGCGGCGCCACGCTCGTCAGCCGCGTGCTCGGCCTGGTCCGCGACCAGGTGCTCGCGTCACTGTTCGGGGCCGGCAATGAAATGGATGCGTTCGTGGTCGCCTTCCGCATCCCGAATCTTGTCCGGGATCTCTTCGCCGAAGGCGCGATGAGCGCCGCCTTCGTGCCCACCTTCACGCGGCAGCTCACGCTTGGCGGCAAGCCTGACGCGTGGCGGCTTGGCAACAACGTACTGAACGCGCTGCTGGTGGTCACTGGCATCGTCGTCCTGATCGCAGGCGTCGCGGCGCGACCACTCGTCCAATCGCTGGCGCCCCATTTCGGCGATGTCGCCGGCAAGATCGAGCTCACCGTCCGTCTCACGCGCGTGCTGGTGCCGTTCCTGACCCTCGTGGCGATCGCCGCCGCGGCGATGGGCATGTTGAATTCGCTGCACCACTATTTTCTCCCCGCGCTCTCGCCTGCGATGTTCAACATCGCGACCATCGTCTGCGCAGTCGTGCTGGTGCCGTTGATGCCGCGAATCGGCGAGCCGCGGATCATGGCGATCGCGATTGGCGCCCTCATCGGCGGCGTCGGTCAGGTGGCGCTTCAATGGCCGTCGTTGCGGCGTGAGGGCTTTCGCTATGCGCCGGTGCTGGATCGGCGCGATCCCGGTCTGCTGCAGGTGCTCCTGCTAATGGGCCCCGGCACCATCGGCCTCGCCGCCACCCAGGTCAACCTCTTCGTCAATACCCTGTTGGCGACGAGCCAGGGGATCGGTGCGGTTTCGTGGATGACCTATGCGTTCAGGTTGATGTACCTGCCAATCGGCCTCTTCGGGGTCTCGATCGGAACAGCGGTGCTGCCGGCAGTGTCGCGGCATGCGGCGAGCCACAACACCGCGGGCATCCGGCAGACTGTTTCCCGCGGGCTCGGCCTGATGCTGATGTTGAACGTCCCGGCAACAGTCGGTCTGCTGGTGTTGGCGACTCCAATCGTCCAACTGCTGTTCGAGCACGGCCGCTTCCAGCCGTCCGACACGATTGCGACGGCCTCGGCGGTCCGCTTCTACTCGCTCGGCCTGGTCGGATACTCGGCCGTTCGAATCGCATCACCAACTTTTTATGCCATCGGCCGCAGCCGGATTCCCGTCATGGTCAGCGGCGCGGCGATTGCCATCAATGCGGTGGCCAGCCTGCTGCTGGTGCGATGGCTCGGGTTCAGCGGTCTCGCTCTCGGCACTTCGATCGCGGCGGTCGCGAACGCGGCCCTGCTGGTCTGGCTGCTGAGCGGCCGGCTCGACGGTCTCGAGCTGCCGCGGCTGTCGCTGACGTTCGGCAAGGTTGCGCTGTCCACCGCGGCGATGGCTGTCGCTGTGCTCGTCGTCCAGGCCGGAATGCAGCGGGCGCTGCCCGGTTCGCACCTCGCGTCGCAGGTGGTACGGCTCGTCGTCTCGATCAGCGGCGGTCTGGTCGCGCTGGCCGCGGCGGCGACGCTGCTGGCGATCGATGAATTCGATGAGGTCATCGAAACGATCGGGCGGGAACTCAGAAAGTTGCGTGTATAGTACGATTTCTGACGCGCGCCATGCCTCGCAGGTACTCGTCCTACGGCTCCTCGTTTTCCTTCGGCCCCGGTCCTGTCTCGCCGGTCCTCAAGGCCCTGATCGGCGCGAACGTCGTGATGTTCGTGGCGCAGTGGATCTTTCCGATCATCACCGACACGCTGGGTCTGCACCCGGCGTGGGTGCTCCATTACTTCTGGATCTGGCAGCTCGCCACTTACATGTTCCTGCATGGCGGGATCTTTCACATCCTGTTCAACATGCTGGCGCTGTGGATGTTCGGCGCCGAGCTCGAGCGGGTGTGGGGCACGCGCTATTTTCTGAAGTTTTACTTCGTCACCGGCATCGGCGCCGGTGTGTTGACGGTGCTGTTCTCGCTCCTGCCGATCGGCATGGCGGAGCAAGTGTGGCACTCGAACATCGTCGGCGCGTCCGGCGCGATTTACGGCCTGCTGCTGGCGTACGCGATGTATTTTCCGGATCGGCCGATCCTCCTCGTGATCTTTCCGGTCCCGGCGAGGATCGCCGTCACCATCCTGTGCCTGATCACCTTTTACTCGTCGATTGCCGAGACCAACGGCGTCGCAAACGCCACCCACCTTGGCGGGCTGCTCGTCGCGTACCTGTATCTCAAGCGGCCGCGGATGCATCCGATCGCGGAAGTGAAGTACCGCTATCTCAAATGGAAGATCAATCGCGGCCGCAAGAAATTCGACGTGTACTCGGGCGGTCGCTCGAACGACTGGAACCGCCGCGTCCACTGAAGCGCGGCTGATTCTTGTCACGCTCGCAATTCCTCGCGGTCATCCTGGCTGGTCTACTGCTCCGCGCGATCGCGCTCCCTGGTCCCGGCACCGGCGACCTGACCGTCTTCAAAGTCTGGACCTACAATGCCGCGCGCCACGGTGTCGCCGACATGTATGGGACCAGCGGGCCGGCCGACCAGTGGCATCCTGTCGAATACGCCGGCGTGGTCGGCTACGTCGTCTACCCGCCGCTGGCGCTGTACCAACTGGCCGCCGCCGGGCAGTTGTACTGGCTCTGGTCGCACCATCATTTTCCAAACACGGTTGCGTTGAACGCGTTCGTCAAACTTCCCGCGTTCCTGGCGGAGATCGGTCTGGTGCTGCTGTTGTTCGGACTCACGCGCAAGCGTCTGGGGACGGCAGCGGCGCGGTGGAGCGTCGCCGCGTACTGGATCAATCCCGCCGCACTCATCAACGCCAGCGTTCTCGGCTATCTCGATGCACAGTTCGCGCTTCCAGCAGTGGCGGCGGTTGCCGCCGCCGCGTTCGGCTGGCCGACGATCGCGGGGGCGCTCGTGGCGGGGTCGATCCTGACCAAGCCTCAGGGGCTGTTCATCGCACCGGCGGTCGCCCTCGCGTTGTGGACGGCCGGGACGCCGGATCGGCGCCTGACGCGTTTCGCATGGGCGACGCTGGGCGGCTCGATCGTCACTGCCGTCGTGCTCGGACCGATCGCGATGGCCGGTGGCCTCCCGCATCTGTTGTTCGCGATGGGCCGTGGCGCGCATCACGACATGGTGTCCGCCAACGCATGCAACCTGTGGTGGATCGTCGGCTACGTGCTGCGCGTTCGCTACTCGGCGGCAGACCTCGGCCTGTGGGCGGCGATCACTGCGCCCGCGAAGATTCTGGGAATTCCCCGCATCATCGAAATCGGTTATCCCGATCCGCTGACGATCGGCATCGTGCTGACGGTCGCGGCGACGGCGTGGGCGCTCTGGACGGCGAGAAAACGGGACGATCTGTGGCTGCTTGCCGGCGTCGGCGGGTTCACGATTCACGCCTACGCCACGCTGTCAGCGCAGGTGCACGAGAATCACATGTTCGGAGCGGTGCCGCTGCTGGTGCTGGCCGCGGCGGGACGTTCCGCCTTTCGCCCGATTCTTCTCACGGTCAGTGCCATCGTCGCGCTGAACCTGAACCTGTTCTACGGGTTCGGCGACGGCGTGGGCTACGGTTTGCCGCGATCGCTGACCGTGATCGATGCCACGGTCCTGTTGTCGGTGGTCAACTGCGCGGCGCTTTGCTGGCACGCGGCAGTCCTACGCCGCGAAAGCTCAAAGGCAGTCGAATACCGCCGAACATCAGCGCCAGCGTAGAGCCGAGCACCGGTAGCCCGTAGCCGTTCGACAGGAAGCTGTACTTGAACAGCGCGCCGCTCGCGAACGCGAAGTTCAGCGCCATCAAGAAGGCGACGAACGCGACGATCGGCGTCCAGAAGCCGACAATCAGCGCCAGGCCCGAGAGGATCTCGCCGAGCGGAACCAGGCGCGCGAAGATCATCGCGTACGGAATCGCGAACCGGTCCAGATACTGATGCTGCATCGAGCCCGGCGCCGCTGTCTGCATCCAGCCGGATAACTGGCCTGTCAGCAACGACGAATTGGCCATCCATCGGTACTTGCCGATGCCCTCGAACAGAAAAAACACGCCGATGAAGACGCGCAGAATCGCAAGCCCGGTGCCCTGTCGATCGATCGCCATGAATCAGATTCCGTTTCCCTGAAGTGTCCTGGTCGCCCGCTGCAGGGCGCGGATGAAGATCGCGGCCTGCTCGGCGGCGCGCTGGTAGTTGTCGGCATCCACCGCTTCGCGCACGCCGGGGATGGTTTTCACGCCGTAGCCCGTGTAAAGACCGGGCGCGTAAATCAGATGACGGTACCACGGCCGATCGGGCAGGCCCGCAGGCTCGATCAGATCGCGCTCGGTCATCATCAGGCGATGATTCAGCGCGGCGAGGGCTGCGTCGTCCACGGTTGCGCCATTCAGCAGTTTTTCGCCCTGCTCTCGCGCTTCTGCGCCTGCGCGCGTGAACGCTTCGGTCGCTGCCTTCATCCCGGCGAAATCGACCTTCTCCGCGCCGGCCGCTGACGCTTTGGTGGCCTGCTGCTCGATCTCGTTCACGTATTCGAGAATCTGCCGGCCGTAGACCTCGTAGTCGAGCGGCAGCATGTCCGCATCGGCCAACCGAAGAAGTGCGACACCGGTGGTCTGCGTCGCCAGCACGCTGTACTTGAACGTCGGATCGATATATTTCCTGAACCAGGTCTGGTTGTCGTAGGTGGAGTGATAGCTGCCGTCGCCGCCAGGGCCGCCGAGCCCCATGTCCATCGAGGTGATGCCAATGTGATCGAGGAAGGCGGTGTAGTCGGATCCTGATCCGAGCGCGCCGACATTCGGTTTGGTCGCCGTCGGCGTCTGTTCACGCGCACGTGCCAGCCAGCCGTCGTAGAGCGAACCACTGGCGCCGTCGGCCTGCACGGACTGCGCGACTTCGTAGACGAACGGGGTCAGCGAATGGACCGCGCTGCTACTGAAATTCGGCCCACCGGCGCCGGCGTCGCGGTTGACGTAGATGGCAACCTTCGCCCGCAGTTCGCTGGCGAGGTCTTCGACCCACTCGGTCGATCCGAGCAGGCCCTGCTCCTCTCCGTCCCAGCTGATGAAGACAATGGTGCGCCGCGGCTTCCACCCTTTCTTCATCATCTCGCTCATCGCGCGCGCCACCGCCATCATCGACACGTGACCGCTCACCGAATCCGAGGCGCCAAACGTCCACGCATCGCGATGCGATCCGACCACGACCCATTCGTCCGGTGCGACCGCGCCCTTGATGGTGCCGACGACGTTGATCAGGCGGCGCTGGCCGTAGTCCATGTCCAGCTTCATGTGGATCTTCGCCGGTCCAGGACCGATGCGGTAGGTGATCGGCAGAGCGCCGCGCCATTCCGGCGGCGCCACTGGTCCCTTCAAACGCTTCAACAGCTCGACGCCGTCGCGGTAGGACATCGGCTGCACCGGGATCGGAGAGAACGTCTCGATCTTGTCCATCGGCAGGCGTTCGACGCCTGGCTTCGACGGACGATCGGGCGTAGATGGATCGCCAGGGT
>DASXGC010000083.1:0-10464 GCA_036489235.1 Vicinamibacterales bacterium | reverse complement strand
CTGGTGTCGTGGGCGGTCCTCTACAAGTGGTTCGACAAAACGCGCGTCCGCCTCGGCACGCTGTTTCTCTCGCTCGATGTGTTCGCGTTCATCTTCGCCATTTACTTCACCGGCGCCGAGAAGAGCTGGCTGTTCTTCCTGCTCTTCATCCGCACCGCCGATCAGGCGAACACCACATTCAAGCGCGCGCTCGGATTCGCACAGCTGTCGGTTGCCGCCTACGCCCTGCTGCTCGCCGAGCTCGTGTTCGTCGAGCATCGTGCGATTGCATGGCCGCCAGAAATCTTCAAGCTGCTGATCCTGTTCGGCGCAAATGCCTATGTTGCGCTGACGGCACGGACCGCGGAGCGGCTGCGGGCGCGCATGATCGATGCGATCCACGTGGCGCGCGAACTGGTCAAGCGCCTCCAGGCCCAGTCGACCGAGCTCGAGGAGGCGCGGCGTGTGGCCGAGAAGGCAAGCCGGATCAAGAGCGAGTTTCTCGCCAACATGAGCCACGAAATACGGACGCCGATGAACGGCATCATCGGCCTCACCAGCCTGACCCTCGATACGCCGCTCGATCCAGAGCAACGCGAGCACCTCACCATGGTGCAGATGTCGGCCCAGGCGCTGCTGCAGATTGTCAACGACATCCTCGACATCTCGAAGATCGAGGCCGGGCGGCTGGAGCTGGAGCCGGCGGCGTTCCCGTTGCGCGACCGACTCAGTCACGCGATGAAGACGCTATCGGTGACGGCTCGTGACAAGGGCCTGCAGTTCACCAGCGACGTTGGCGCCGATGTTCCCGACGACCTGGTCGCGGACTGGCCCAGGCTTCGGCAGGTGTTGACCAATCTCGTGGGCAACGCCATCAAGTTCACCGATCGCGGGCGCGTCGCGGTTCGGGTGGATGTCCAGGAGCGATCGCAGGGGCGGATTCTTCTGCATTTCGAGGTCGCCGACACCGGCATCGGCATCCCGGCGGATCGACAGCACGCGGTGTTCGAGGCCTTCACGCAGGCGGACGGCTCCACCACTCGCCGCTACGGGGGCACCGGCCTGGGCCTGACCATCTCGCGCACCCTGGTCGAGATGATGGGCGGCCGTATCTGGCTCGAGAGCGAACTGGGCCTCGGCAGTCGGTTTCACTTCACCACCCGCGTCACCCTGGGCGAACCGGAGGCCGCCGTCGCCGCTGCGAGCGAACGCGATCGGGCGCACGGCGCTGTCGTAGCGAGCCGCCATTTGAGGATTCTCCTGACCGAAGACAACCTCGTGAACCAGCGCCTCGCCGCCCGGCTGCTCGAGAAGCAGGGTCATACCGTGTGGGTGGCATCGAACGGACGAGAAGCGCTCGACGTGCTCGACCGGGAACGATTCGACGTCGCGCTGCTGGACGTGCAGATGCCGGAGGTCGATGGGTTCGAGGCAACCGCGCAGATTCGCGCGCGTGAGCAGACGGCGGGAGGCCACCTGCCAATCGTCGCCATGACCGCGCACGCGATGAGCGGCGATCGCGAACGCTGCCTCGCGGCCGGCATGGACGGCTACCTCCCGAAACCGATCGACCCGGTGAACCTCGCGCAGGAGATTCGCCGGGTCATCTCGCCCCCGTAGAGGCCGAGCTCCATGGCCGAGCCAAGCTCGGCCACTACACCAGACCACCCTTACGTAGGGGCCGAGCTTGCTCGGCCCTATTTCAGCTTGGCTCCGGTCAATCCCGCGACGGCGCTCAGCGTCGTCTGCGCCGCGTTCAAGCCCAGGCGAAAATCGGCGTCGTTGTAGGTCGTGAAGACGTCGGTCGGCTGATGCCACTGCGGATCCCAGCCGTTGCCGATCTGCGTGCCACGATCGTTCTCGCGAAGGCTGATGGCGGGGATGATGTCGATGAACGGACCGGAATCAGTGTTGGTCATGTGGCTGCCGACACTGGCCGGGTAGTCGGTGGCGTACTTCTCGTTGGCGACTTCGAAGATCCACGCCAGCTTCTGGCTTTCGGACGCCATCTTCGAGTTCACCTGAAACTCGATGTTCACGTCAGCCTCGGGACGCTGCTCCTTGCGCATCGTGCCGTCTGCGTTCGGCGCGCCGTGGTCGAACATCATCATGTCGTGCTGGACCAGGCCGAGCCACTTCGGTTCGGGGAACCGCTTCGATCCCGGCGGATCTTCTTTCCCCTGCAACGGCTGTCGCTGCTGGATGTAGGCGCGTGCTGCCTGCGAGCCGGTCTCCTCGTTGTTCCAGAGGATGAAGCGGATGGTGCGTTCGGTCTGCACGTCAGGGCTGCTGAAGACCCTTGCCAGCTCCATCACCAGCGCCGTCCCCGAGCCATCGTCGTTCGCCGCTTCGTTCCAGCCATGGCCGTCCATGTGAGCGCTGACGATGTACATCTCGTCGGGGTGAGTAGTGCCGACTTTGGTGCAGTACACCGCCTCGCGGGGTCCGTTGGTCGCCGGCTGCATGTCGAGTGCGCGAATGCGCTCGTCTGGCTGCTTCATCGGATCGGTGTTCACGCCGGTCGGCGTCTTGACGCCGCGCGGGCGTCCACCGCCGACGGCAAGGCCGGTGTTGCCGCGTCCGCGTCCGCCGCCGGACGGGTCGGGCGGCGGCGGATCATAGACATACTTGATGCGCTCGGTCGGGCACCCGTAGGCCTTGAGCTGTGCCTCGATCCAGTCCACGGCGGCGCGATTGCGATCCGTGCCCTGCCGGCGATCGCCGAACTGGGTCAGCCCCTTTACGGTCGCCTTGTATTTTTCCAGCTCGAGCCGATCGACCATCGTCTTGATCGGATCGGGCGGAGCCGTCTGCGCCGCTGCCGCGGCACACAAGCTCATCGCGACACACCATGTTCCAAACGTAAGATTTCGTACGCGCATGTCACCCTCGTGATTCGTTGCGGGCTCGCAGGGTCTGATTTCTGGTCGGCCCGCCAAAAGTCTAGTTCAAAAGAATGTAGAGTAATCGCGCGGAGGCCGTTGGATGCATCGGATGTCGAAAGCCATCATTTTCGTGACGATACTGGCCGGGCTGGCCGGTACTGAGCGTTTCATGGAACGCACTGCTGTCGCCCAGCGCAAGGCCCCGGGCTTCGCGGTCGATCCACTGTGGCCCAAGATGCCGCCGCAATGGATTCTCGGACAGGTGAGCGGGCTCGACGTCGACGCCCGAGACCACGTGTGGATCATCCAGCGTCCCTGGTCGCTCAACGACGACGAGAAAGCGAAGAATCCCGAGGCCGCGTGCTGCACTCCGGCGCCGCCGGTCATGGAATTCGACGCCGCCGGCAACTACATCCAGGGGTGGGGCGGCGAAGGGCCGGGCTACGAGTGGCCGAAGGACGAGCACACCATCCACGTGGACTACAAAGGCAACGTTTGGATTTCGTCGGCCGGCGGCCCGCGCCTGCGCGAGCGTACCGAAAACCAAATCCTGAAATTTACCCAGGCGGGCAAGTTCATCTTTCAGGTCGGTCAGCGCGGCAAGAGCAGGGGCAGCCTCGACACCGACAACTTCAACAACGCCGCCGACATCTTCGTTTACCAGAAAACGAACGAGGCGTTCGTCGCCGACGGCTACGTCAACCGCCGCGTCATGGTCCTCGATGCCGACACCGGAAAATTCAAGCGGATGTGGGGCGCGTACGGCAACGTACCGGACGATGCGGCGCCCAACCGGCTCGAGCCCGAAGGCCCGGGACCGCAACAGTTCAACCTCGTACACGGCATCCGGGTTTCGACCGATGGCCTGGTATACGTCGCCGATCGCATGAACAACCGGATGCAGGTGTTCACGATCGACGGCAAGTTCCAGCGCGAGATTTTCATCGAGCGTAAAACCAAGCTGCTCGGCACATCGTTCTCGGTCGCCTTCTCACCGGATGCGGCGCAGCAGTACCTGTATCTCGCGGACGCGGGCAATGGCAAGGTGCATATCTACGATCGAAAGTCGCTGGAGGAAGTCGGCAGCTTCGGACGCATCGGCCACTACGCTGGAGAGTTCGTCTTCCTGCACAACGTCTCGGTCGACTCGAAGGGCAACGTCTACACGGCGGAGGTCGGAACGGGCCGGCGGGTCCAGAAGTTCCTGGTCAGATAGGCACAATTCTTTGCGCTAACGCAGGAGAACATGATGCGCGCGCTGTGCGTGGCGATGACGGTCTGGTCGCTCGCCGCTATCGCCGGACAGTCGTCCACATCCAATCCGTGCCTCGAGTTCGATCGCCTCTACGCGCAGATTCGCGATCAACAAATTGATCACACGTCGGCGCGTGCACGGGTGCGATCGCTGCTGCCACGCATCGACGCCTACTTCCAGGACCATCGCGCTACGCCGACGCCGCCCGAACGGTGGCGTTTTCCGCTCGAAGGGTATGGCGCCGAGGCGATCGGCGGTACGAACGGCAGCGGCTACGTCGCGACCGGCTATGACTACTTCGACGGCTACAAGAGCCGCGGTCATCCCGGTCACGACCTCTTCATCCACGATCGCAACCGCGACGAGCTGGATGACAAGACCGGAAAGCCGGTCGCCGTGTTCAGCATTTCAACCGGCGTGGTCGTCGCCACTGCCGCCGACTGGCCCTCCGACAGCCTTCTGCGCGGCGGCCGCTACGTGTATGTCTACGACCCCGCCGCCCGGGGGATGTTTTATTACGCGCACAACCGTGCGGTGCTGGTCAGCCCCGGCGAGATCGTGACGGCAGGCCAGACAATCGCGTACGTTGGCCGTTCCGGCCGCAATGCCAGCGCTCCACGTTCGCCGACGCACCTGCACGTGATGTTTCTCGCGATCGACGAGGAAGGCGATCCGAAGCCGCGCGACATTTACCAGGATCTGGTGAGGCTCGGCCGGCGCCCAGGCGCGCATCCGCACGCGTTCTGACGGCGACTAGCGCCGCTGCGGCTGCAATTCGAAGATCTGCGTATTGCCGTCGACCCAGTCCCGGTACTGACCGCTCGGTATCAACTCGGGACGCGAGGCCATCGCGGCGAGCAGTTCGCTGTAGTCGTCCTGCCGGTAGAACGCCTGGTGCAGGAGGATGAAGTGCACATTCAGCCCCTGCAAGCGCTGAATCGATTCATCATCGGGCAGTGAATCCATCAGCGCGAGGGTGTCCAGCGAGTCGGCGGGTTTGTAGCCGCTGTAGCCGTTAATCAGAGACTGCCAATGGTAGGTGGACCAGAACATGTACGTCGGGTTGTAGTCCAGATGCGGCAGTTCGATGATGACGGTCGGCGGCGTGTTCTTGAGGAACTGGTAAATCGGCGGCACGACGGTCGACTGACGAACCAACGGCAGCGGCCCAGAACCGGCTTCGACGCACAACGCAACCAGTAGCGTCGCCAGCAGCGCCACCCTGGCCGTCCGCGCCATCGTGCCGCGGAGCAGCCATTCGACACCGAAGCCGGCCAGGACGGACAACGCGCACCAGGCGAGGATCGCGAAGCGCGCCGGCGCGCGAAAGCCCTGAAACGCCGAAATGTGCGTATATAGCCAGCGATAGAGCGGGCCGTTCAGTCCGAAGGAGAGGGTGACGGCCAGACCCATCAACGCCAGATACAGCCACGCCATCTGCCGCGGCCGGCGCAGCAGGCCGAGAATCGCGAGCGTCGGTGGAATGAGTCCCGGAAACAGGTGGCGCTCGTTGCCTTCGATGCCCGCGCCACTCCATCCCCACCACCAGTTCGGCCCTGGCGCGGTGGCATAACTGAGCCAGTCGGCGCTGAATGACAGGACGTCGCCCGTCGTTCGAGGTCCGAGCGTTCTGGCGTTAGCGATATAAGGCAGCGCGTAGGGCAGCGTGAGCGCGGCGACCAGGATTGCGCCGAGACCGAGCGGCACGACGGCGCGCGCCGCCTGATGCGGCCGAATTGCGGCGAGCATCAGCGCCAGTGCCGCGACGATGATGCAGAGATATGCGCCGTAGTACACGCACGAGATGAATTGCAGCCACAGGAAGACGCCGGTCAGCGCACCCCATTTCGGCGTGCCTTCGTCGAACGTGCGGTGAAGCGCCCAGATCGACAACGGCATCCACATCGTCCACTGCAGCTCGAGGTGCATGAAATGCTCGATGCGGTACGGTGCGACGGTGAAGACGGCAGCAGCGATCAACGCCGAGCTGATGTGGCCGGTCAGGTACCGCACCAGCACGAACATGCCGAAGCCGGAGCTCACGATGCCGGTCAGCAGCAGGAGGTTGTAGACGAGCACCTTGTTCATGCCCAGCCAGAGAAATGGCGCCGCGATCAGGCCTTCGAGGAACGTAGCATCGGAAAACGCGAGCGTGCGCGTGTGCGGATAGAAGATGTTTGCGTCGAACAAATGGCTGCCACCCGGCAGCGCATGTGCAATCCACGCCAGCCTCCAGATGCTGAACAACCCATCGTCGTGACCCGCGATTTGCGTGGAGAGATGCAGCGCCTGCGGCCACGTGATGAACACGGTCAGGCCGACGAGTAGCCCGGTTGCGCCGAGCAGCGGAGAGCGGGTCAGCCTGGTCAGAAGAGCGGTCGCCACGTGTAGAAGAGAGCTGCGTTGAATGCCTGCAGCATTGCAAAGACGGCGATCCAGCCGCTTCGCTGCGCCGTCGGAATCGCCGTCGCCAGCCAGATGAACGCCGGAAACAGGACCGACGAGAAGCGTCCCGCGGATAACAGTCCACCGGTCGATAGCGCCGGGACGATGTTGATCAGCATGAAGATGCCGTACGCGAGGCCCAGACGGCGCGCCACCGGCCAGATTGTCACGATTGCAAACACCGCACCGATCGCGTTCAGGACGTCATAGCCTGGCGTGCCGACGTATCCGCTGATGCCGGCGTTCGCGATGATGTTGTATTGCTGCGCGACCAGCGCTCCGAGTCCCTGATAGGTTCGTCCCCACGCGACCTGGCCCTTGAAGAATGCGAGTGGATCGCCGGTGAGCCGCCAGATGAACAGCGCGTAGATCGCAAGGCCCGCAGCGGGTGCTGCAGCGGCGAACAGCGCCTTCACACTCGGGCGTGACGCCGGTTTCGAGAACAAGACGATCCAGCCGAGAGGAAGCGCCATCAGCGCGCCGTTGAGGCGAGTCAGGCCGACGACCACGCCCCACAGCGCCGATCGGCCGTACTCCCCCTTCGTGAAATGGTAGAAGGCGCCGAGCGTGCCGAGCAGGAACAGCGACTCGCTGTAGAGCGCGCCGAAGAAAATCGCGAACGGATACGCAGCGATCAGCCAAAGCGCGTACTCCGACGTTTCCTGGTCGTAGCGTTCACGGACGAACTGGTAGAGATAGACAAGCGCGCCAAAAAACGCCGCGATCGACACGGTCATTCCAGCGGCGACGTAGCCGATCATGTCGCCGCCCATCAGGCGCCCGACGGTCCGCGTCAGCATCGGGTAGGCCGGAAAAAAGACGATGTTCTGCTGAACCGTTTCGTCGCCGGCGGTATGGCGGTAGCCGTTGGTGACGATGTCGAGATACCAGCCGGCATCCCAGCGGACCGGCAAATTGAGGAGTTCGTTGTTGAAATGACGCAGGGGGGCGCGACCGTTTGCGAAGCCGAACATGAACACGGCCAAGTAGCCGACCAGCAGCACTGCCGGCCGCGTGCCGATGACAGTGGTGGCGGCGTGTCGAATCGCCGGCGCGCGCGACCAGGCACTGAGCCGGTACGGCAGCTCGCGATAGAGCGGCTGACTCGGCGCCGCGAAGTGGCGGACCGCAGCGATCGCCACGCACCAGAGCAGCAGCGGCCACGGTGACGTGACAGCAACACGGAGACTGAACAGGTGAACACGGAATCCGCCGGAGACGGCGACGATGGCGGCGATCGCCGCCAGCAGGAGTAGCAGCACATCGAGCGTGCGTACCCAGACCGGAACCGATCGCGGCGCTTCCATCGACCGCCAATGATACCGCTACACTTGCAGCTCACGATGCGGAGAATGTTCCAGCGCGGCAGCGTGTTCCTGCTTTCGATCGCGATCATGTCGATCGCTGCCTGTCGAGATCGACAGTTGCCCGATCCCGGGCGCAGCCGGATGGTCGAGCGCGTCGGCGTCGCCATGGGCTCGGAGCTGCACTTGACTGCTTCGACCAGCGATGACGCGGCGGCGCGAGCGACGTTCGACGCGGTCTTCGCGGAGTTCGAGCGCCTCGAGGCGCAGATGAGCAATTGGCGTCCAGGCAGCGACGTCTTGCGCATTAACGCGGCCGCCGGCGAGCAGCCAGTGGCGGTCGCGCCGGAGGTGCGCGAGGTGTTGCACATCGCCCGGCAGGTCAGCGAGTGGACCGACGGCGCCTTCGACGTCACGTTCGGCGCGCTGACCGACGTCTGGAAGTTCGATCAGGATCAGGACGACACGGTGCCGGACCAGGCGGCCATCGCGCGCCGGCTCGCGCTCGTCGACTACCGCGCCATCGAGATCGACGATCGCGCCGGGACGGTGTTCCTGGCGCGGAAAGGCATGCGCATCCACCTCGGCGGCATCGGCAAGGGCTACGCGGTCGATCGCGCGGTCAGGATCTTTCGCGATCGCGGGCTGCGCGACTTCATGATCCAGGCGGGCGGCGACATGTACGTCGGCGGCCAGCGTGACGGCCGACCCTGGCGGCTCGGGATTGCCGATCCGCGCGGCACGCACCAGCCGTTCGCGACGGTGGATCTGTCCGACAGCACGTTCAGCACGTCAGGCGATTACGAACGCTTCTTCATCAAGGATGGAGTGCGGTATCACCACATCCTGGATCTGCGAACCGGTCAGCCGGCGCGAGCCAGTCGCAGCGTCACGATGGTGACCGACCGGGCGGTGATCGCGGACGCGCTCGCGAAGGGCGTGTTCATCCTCGGTCCAACCGCCGGGATGGCGATGGTCGAACGGCTGCCACACGTCGATGCCGTGATCGTCTCGGCGAAAAACGAAGTGACGATCTCGAACGGACTGCAGGGGCGGGTGACAATACGGACTGCGCCGACCGACGCGCCGTGAAGAAGTCTTGATCTAGAGAGTGGCCGACTGCACCGCGCTATTGCCCTTGCGTTTGAACAGGATCAGCCAGTGCGGGCACTTCTTCTGGTCCATGTAGAGCCGCTCGCAGTCGTCGCAGCGCACGCACTCGCTCTTGACGATCACGGGTCCCCGGATGGCGCCCCATTCGCAGGTTTTTTCGCAGATCTTGCACGTCTTACATTCAGACCACCGCTTGATCTTGAACACCGTCAGGTTGGACAGGATGCCGAGCGTGGCGCCGACCGGACAGAGGAAGCGGCAATACAGATTGCGGACGAACAGCGTGGCAATCAGCAGCGCGCCGAGGCCGATCCACATCGCCGTGCTGCCGAACAGTCCGAACATCCAGAATGGTTCGGCGTAGCGGATCGGTCCGGTGACATCCTTCGTCAGCAGGTAGTAGGCCAGTACGCTCGCCAGCACGCCGTACTTGATCAGGTTGGCGTACTTCTCGATGCGTACCGGGATTTCGAATCGCCACTTTCTCGGAATGATCGGATCCATCAGCTGCGTCAGCGCCCCGAACGCGCAGACTCGACCGCAGTACACCCGTCCCCACAGGATCGTCGATCCGACCACGAACAACGTAAACGCGTACCAGGTGAGGGTGTATTTGAACGGCGGCACACTGAGGTCGGTGAGCCGGAAGACGTCGCTGATCGACACCAGGCTGCTCTTCATGAAGCCCATGTAGCCGACTGACGCTACGAAGGTCACGTACTTCAGCCAGACGCTCTTGCGGAAGAAGCTGACCATTGCCAGCGTGAGGAACGCCCCGAGGAGGACCAGATCGAGCGCCTGCGGCGCGAGGATCTCGCGCCAGCTCTCGCCGATCTCCACTACTTCACCGCATCCGGGGTGAACGACTTCGCCGCGAGACGCGCGCTATCCCGGATCGCCCGCGTCGCACTGGCGATGCTGATCGAGGCGCGTGACACGGCATCGACGTCGCTGCCGACGCGGAACGCATCGCGGATGCTCTTGCCCTTGAACTGCTCGGCGAACTTCGGCGGTTCCACCGAAAAGTATCCGTACGGTTCGGAATCGTAGTCGACGACGACACCCGCGAGATTGCCGGTTGGGTTGAGGCCGACCAGGATGTGAATCGGTCCGTGGTAGCCGTGCTCGTCCGGCACGAGATCGGTCGTCCAGAAGGCGTAACCGATCGGCGTCGCCGATGGATTCGTTTTCGGGTCGGCTGCGTACGCATTGAAGTGCAGCGGCTCGCCCGCGAGTGGCGAGAACGCGACCGCCGCGGGAAAGAGCTGCTTCAGGTGCGCGTCAGGGTGCGGGTTCGTAAAAACGCGTGCAGCCGCGGCCGCGATCGTGCCGCCGGCACCAATAACGAGAATCAGGGCGACGAGTTTCTTCAACGGCGGGTACCCTCTTTCCAGGAGAGATTATACAATCGGCGCGTGAAGGCAGCCTCCCTGGTCGGTCTCGGTTCGGCGGCCATCATCCTGGCCAGCAACGCGGCGTTCAC
>DASXGC010000022.1:0-1674 GCA_036489235.1 Vicinamibacterales bacterium | reverse complement strand
CTGTCGAGCTTGCTGACAACGAGCACATCCCCGTCCTCAAGTCGGTCGAGGAGGCGAGCGAAGCCGTTCCGCTGTTTGGCAGCCACAGACCCAAACACCACGTCGGTGATGACGCGCTTAGGACACCCCGGACAATAACTGAATCGCGGTACTGCTGTGCGTCTGAATGACTCAGGTATTGCGGATTCCGGTACGGGGGAAACGAGCGTAGGTCGGTCAGATGATCGACGAGGCCGCGATTCGGCTGCGGTGGGACACGGTCGGCTCGCGGCTTGACGAGCGTGGGCGGCGCCTGTTTGCGGCGGCGGAAGTGCGTAGCGCCGGTCGTGGCGGTCTCGCGCTGGTGTCGAAGATCACCGGGCTGGCCCGCTCGACGATCAACCGCGGCGAAGATGACCTCGACGGCGAGCCGCTTGCGAAGGGGCGGGTGCGCCGGGCTGGCGGCGGCCGCCGGGCGGTTTCGGAAGCCGATCCCGGGCTCGTCCCTGCGCTCAAGCGCCTGGTCGAACCGGTGACCTTGGGCGATCCCATGCGACCCTTGATCTGGGTGTCGAAAAGCATGGCGAAGCTCGCGGTGGCGCTGACCGAGATGGGACATCCGATCAGTGCCGATACCGTCCGCGCGGAGTTGGTGAAACTCGGCTTCTCGCGCCAGTTCAATCGCAAGACGGATGAAGGCTCGCACCATCCCGACCGCAACGCCCAGTTCGAATACATCAACGCGAGAGTGGTTGCGGCGCAGGCCCAACAACAGCCCGTCATCTCCGTCGATACCAAGAAGAAAGAGTTGATCGGCAACTTCAAGAACGGTGGAACCGACTATCGGCCGAAAGGCGATCCGCGGCGCGTCAACGTGCATGACTTCGCGGACAAGAAGCTCGGCAAGGTGGTGCCCTATGGGGTGTACGACGTGACCGCCAATGCCGGCTTCGTCAGCGTCGGCATCACCAGCGACACCGCCGAGTTCGCCGTGGCGGCGATCGGCTGCTGGCGCGAACGCATGGGACGCCAGCGCTATCCGCAGGCGCGAGAGCTGACGATCACGGCGGACTGCGGCGGTTCGAATGGCCCACGGGTGCGGCTGTGGAAGGTCGAACTGCAAAAGCTCGCCGATGACACCGGCCTGGTGATCCACGTCCACCACTATCCGCCGGGCACGTCGAAGTGGAACAAGATCGAGCACCGGCTGTTCTGCCACATCACGCAAAACTGGCGCGGCCGCCCGCTCACCGACCGCCTTGCCGTGGTCGAGCTGATCGGCGCGACCACCACCAAGGCCGGCCTCAAAGTTGAGAGCGTGCTCGATACGCGCAGCTATCAAAAGGGCATCAAAGTCACCAAGGCCGCGATGCGGAGGCTCAACATCATCGGCGATCAGTTCCACCCTAAATGGAACTACACGATCAAACCCCGGCCACCGTGACAACCGGAGCACTTATTGTTCGGCGTATCCTTAGCGTCCTGCAGTCCCGCTGACCGAGAGTCGGCGCTATAGTGTGACCATCCGGGAATCAGGGCGCCGGGAGCACGTCAGTGCGGGCAGGCCGACGCTTGAACCATGGGCTGAGAGCCCGAGCCGTTATCTGGCCGCCCTTGCGGCTCGCCCGGATGCGCTGCGAGCGCGGATCCGTAGTTGCCGTGTTGCCCGCCAGCTCCCGAAGAACTGCTCTCACA
>DASXGC010000010.1:0-2904 GCA_036489235.1 Vicinamibacterales bacterium | reverse complement strand
ATCGAGGCTGTCACCGCGGATCTGATCGTGGCGGGCCTGTTTCGAGCGCATCAGATCCACCGAACAGTTGGCGACGATGCGATAGAGCCAGGTGCCGAAATTCGCGCGCGACTCGAAGCGTCCGAGCTGTCGGTAGGCGCGGAGGAAGCTCTCCTGGACCACATCTTCGGCATCCTGTTCGTTCCCCATCATCCGGAAGGCCAGCCGGAACGCGCTCCGGCTATGCTGCTCGACGAGCGCGCGAAACGCGTCGTTGTCGCCCTGGCGCGCACGGGCCAGGACGGCTGATGCTTCGGTCGCGTCCATCTGCACAGATTAGACGGGGATGGGGGCGGGCGGTTAGTTCTCGGACTGCCCTGGTCATGGCTGAGGGCTGACGGCTAATGGCTGATCGGATAGGGCTTACGGCTCCCTCGCTCCGACCGCACGCACGACCCTTTCAGGATCGCGTTTCACGGGGCCGAAAGTCCTCGCGCCACAGAGAAAACCCCGCGCCGCGGTGATTTGAACTGGCCCCGCGGCAGCTGTTCGAAGACCGGGCTTAGAATCGCCCTGGAGGCTATCCATGAGCGCAGACATCGAGGAGCTGGTTGGACGGTTCGAAGCCAGAACACTGTCGCGGCGGGAACTGGTCGCGACCCTCGCCGGACTGGTGGCAGCGAGCGCCTCGGCCGCATCGGCGCAGACGCCGGCGGCAGCGCCGGTCGTGCAAATCGCGCAAGGTCGGACGATCAACCACGTGTCGCTGGCGGTCACTGACGTCGAGCGCTCAGCGGCGTTCTATTCCAAGCTGCTCGGCCTGAAAGAGGTCAGCCGGCCCGGCAACGGCGGGATCAATCTCGGTCTCGGGAACGGCTTTCTGGGATGCTACAAGCTGGCGAATCCGGGAACCGTCAATCACTTCTGCATCGGCGTGGACGACTTCAATCCTGACGCGATGGCCGACAAGCTGAAAGAACAGGGGATTCAGGCCACCGTCGATCGCAATCCGGCAAACCGGACCAGCGGCGGCGATCAGCTGTACTTCAACGATCCGTTCGACAAGACGCGCGTCCAGCTCGGCGCCAACGGCTATCAGGGATGAATCGCGCCGGGGCGCAAAAAACCGCGCGCGATGCGTCAGTGCGCTTCGGTGACGGTCGGCGACGACTGCCGATGAAACAGCGGCAGGCGCGGCGCCTTTTTGGTCTGTAGTTTCTTCGCGGCGATCTTCCGCGCCGGCGCCGCCGGCGTATACGACGCCTTGAGCGTGCGGTACGGGGCCTGGCGAACGACACGGCGTCCGGTCAGCGTGACCTTCGTAATGTGCGCTTCGATTTGCGGCAGCGCCGCCAGGACCACGTCGCCCACCACCTGAAGGCTGCGCGCGGAGACCGCATCGAGCGTGTCCTTCGCGGTGTGCCATTGCTCGTAGTCGAGATCGATGATGTCCACTGACGGCACGCCGGCGGCGAGGAACGGCAGATGGTCGTCCTCGATCCGGGTCGAATCGGCAATGAAGTACTCGTCGAGATTCTGGTGCCGCGCGGCGGCCCAGATCGTGTCGGTCAGCCAGGGGGTCGAATTGGTGTCGCGGCGAATGTCCAGATCGCGATCGCCGATCATGTCGATCAGGAGCATCGCCTTCAGCGACGTCAACGAGCCATCACGCTTGGCGAGATCCACGTAGTGACGGCTGCCGTAGGTGTTGTCGGTGCCGTGCCAATCCGGCATGCGCGCTTCCTCGCCGTCGAGAAACAGCAGCTCGATGGTCAGCGGATTGTGGCGGTTCTTCAGGACGCGCGCGAGTTCGAGCAGGAACGCCGCGCTCGATCCCCCATCGCTGGCGCCGACGAAGCGGAATTCGCGATAGAGCTTGGTGTCGTAGTGGCCGGCAAAGACGATGCGGTCCTTGTGGGCGCCGGGGATGGTGGCGACCAGGTTCACCATCTTCACTTTGTCAATCGGCGTCTGGTCTTCCCAGGTCTGCTCGGTGGTGGCGACCCCGAGCGCCGACAGCTGGTCCTTGATGTACTGCCGGGTCTGCTCGATCGCGGGCGAGCCGGACGGACGCGGCCCGATCGCGACGAGTTGACGGAGATGTTCCCACGCCCGGCCGGCGTCGAACTTCGGGACCGGCGTGACGACCTGCACCGCGAGCGCGAACACGAGCAGCGCTTTCACCATGGTGCCCCGATTCTACCCGCGTTTGTCCCTCGTGACGTAGTCCCGATGCGCGGCCCCAGTATAGATTTGCCGCGGGCGGGCGATTTTCTGCTCGGGGTCGAGCAGCATTTCTTCCCACTGGGCCATCCAGCCGGCGGTCCGCGGGATGGCGAACAGGACCGGGAACATCTCCATCGGAAAGCCCATCGCCTGATAGATGAGGCCGGAGTAGAAATCGACGTTGGGGTAGAGCTTGCGCGTCACGAAGTAATCGTCCTGCAGCGCGATGCGCTCCAGCTCGAGTGCGATTTCGAGCAGCGGATTCTTGCCGGTGACGCTGAACACCAGGTCGGCGATGCGCTTGACGACCTTGGCGCGCGGGTCGTACGACTTGTAGACGCGGTGACCGAAACCCATCAGCTTGACGCCGTTGTCGCCAGCTTTGACCTTCTTGATGAATTCCGGAACCTTCGAGACCGATCCGATCTCGTGCAGCATGCGAAGGACTGCTTCGTTGGCGCCGCCGTGCAGCGGACCGTACAGCGCCGCCGCCGCACCGGCCAAGGCCGAGTACGGGTCCACATGCGAACTGCCGATCGTTCGCATCGTCGTGGTGCTGCAGTTCTGCTCGTGGTCGGCGTGCAGGATGAACAACACGTCCAGCGCCCGCGCCAGGACCGGGTTGGGCTGATACTTCAGCTCGGTCATCCTGAACAGCATGTTCAGGAAGTTGCCGGTGAAGCTGAGGTCGTTGTCCGG
>DASXGC010000143.1:0-1837 GCA_036489235.1 Vicinamibacterales bacterium | reverse complement strand
GCAAATGCGGCGCCTGATCGACTTCCTGCCCGCCAACAACACCGACGGCGTGCCGGAATGGCCGAGTTTCGACGACATCGAGCGTGTCGACGCCTCGCTCGACACGCTGATCCCCGACCATCCGAACAAGCCCTACGACATGAAGGAACTGATCCTCAAGGTCGTGGACGAAGGCGATTTCTTCGAAATCTCGGAGATGTTCGCCAGGAACATCGTCACCGGTTTCGGCCGCATTGCCGGCCGCACGGTTGGCTTCGTCGCCAACCAGCCGATGGTGCTGGCCGGCGTGCTCGATTCGGACGCCTCACGAAAGGCCGCGCGCTTTGTCCGCTTCTGTGACGCCTTCAATATTCCGATCGTCACCTTCGTCGACGTGCCCGGTTTCTTGCCGGGCACGGCGCAGGAATATGGCGGCCTGATCAAGCACGGCGCAAAACTGCTGTTCGCCTATTCGCAATGCACGGTGCCGCTGGTCACCGTGATCACGCGCAAGGCCTATGGCGGGGCGTTCGACGTGATGGCCTCTAAAGAAATCGGCGCCGACATGAACTACGCCTGGCCGAGTGCGCAGATCGCTGTGATGGGCGCCAAGGGCGCGGTCGAGATCATTTTCCGCGCCGACATGGCCGACCCCGAGAAGATCGCCGCGCGAACAAAAGAATATGAGGACCGTTTCCTGTCGCCGTTCGTCGCCGCCGAGCGCGGCTATATCGACGACGTCATCATGCCGCACTCGACTCGCCGCCGTATTGCGCGGGCGCTCGCCATGCTGCGCGACAAGCGCGTCGAAATGCCCGTCAAGAAGCACGATAATTTGCCGTTGTAAGCATGGTAAAAAAGGCAGCGGTGGATCTGGGATGCGGTGAGATGTTCTCAAGTCCGATGACCGACGAGGACGATCCGACCGACGAGATTTCGGACATCGAGGAGCGGATCGAGGCTCTTGCCGAGATTGCCGAAGGATGCCGGAAGTTTATTCTGGCGTCCCGGATAGCGATCGCCGGCGGATTCGCGATGCTGCTCGTCACGGTGCTCGGCCTGTTAGGAGCCGGTTTAGTCGCGCTGCTCGGGTCGATCGCTCTGGTGCTGGGCGGAATCGTGTCGCTCGGATCGAACCTCAGCACACTCCGCCAGACTGCTGCCGCCATCAGCGCCGCCGAAGCGACCCGGTCGGACCTGATAGGCAGGATCGACCTCCGGGTGGTTCACGATGCGCCGACAAAGCTGATGTGACGCGCCGGTTTGTTGTGGATTTCGTCATGCCCGGCACTCGGGTCCGGCTCCGCCGGCCCGAGCACATGCCATTGTGCCGGGCATCCACGTTTTTCCTTTAAGAGTAGTCGCAATGAGGCGTGGATGGCCGGGCATAGGCGAGCGTAAGCGACGCCGTTCTTCGAACGGCTATGCCGGCCATGACGAAGGCGTTTGGGGCAGCTATAGTGTCAACACCTGCCCAAACTGGGTTCCCGTCATGTCCACGCTCTTCGCCTTCCTCCATCACCTCTGCGCCTTCACGCTCGTTGCAGCGATCGCGATAGAATTCGCGCTGATAAGACAAGAATTGACGCTTTCGTCCGCGCGCAGGCTTCAGGTCACCGATCTCGTGCTCGGCGTCGCCGCCGGCCTGTTGCTGGCGATCGGCCTTGCGCGAGTGTTCGTCTTCGAAAAGGGCGCGAGCTATTACTGGCACAGTCATGCGTTCCTGTTGAAATTCGGCCTGTTCATTATCGTCAGCCTCGTGTCGATCATCCCGACCATGGAATTCCTGTCCTGGCGCGGGGCGATCAAGGCAGGGCAGGTGCCGGTGATCGAGGCCAAAAAGTTGCGGCGGATCACT
>DASXGC010000447.1:0-9863 GCA_036489235.1 Vicinamibacterales bacterium | reverse complement strand
CGCTGGCTCTCGAGCACTCGGATTTTCACCGGGTAGCGCTCGGCGCCCTCGCGGAAATTCGAGATCTCGTCGTCGCCGGCCACCGCGAGGCGCAAGGTGTTGCCGACGGTCGCCATCCGCACGCCGAGGTCGGCGGCGCGCCGCCGGTCAACCGTCACGTGGATCTCGGGGTTCGCCACATTCAACGAGACTTTGGGCTCGGCCAGGCTCGGGATTTTCTGCGAGAGGGCCACCGCCTTCAGCGAGTACTCGGTCAGCTGATCCAGGTCAGGCCCGAGCAGGTTCGCCGAAATGGCGTAGCCGCCGACGCCTTCGCCGCTGCCAAGTGCATTGCGCGAGGTGATCGCCGGCCGGTTGCCGGGATGGGCCGCCAGCCGCTTGCGCATTTCAGTGATGATTTGCGCCTGGGTGTTTTTCCGAGCGTCGAGCGGCAGGGCCTGACAGAGGAAATGAATGTGGGTCGAGGCGCCGCCGCCGGTGACGCCGATCGATGGCTCGATCTGCGCCACGCCCTCGATCCCCCCCAGTTCCTTCATCAGCTGGAACGCCAGCTCGCTGGTGCCTTCGAGCGAGGTGCCCTCAGGCGCGTCCACATGGATCGTCCAGTCGCCCATGTCTTCGTTGGGCACGAACTCGCGCCCGACCATCCGGTTCAGCGGAACCGTCATGGCCAGCGTCACGACCGAGATGGTGATGATCACCCACGAGTGATCGAGCGCCCACCGCACTTGTCTGGTGTAGGTCTCGTCCAGCCAATGGAAGAAGCCCTGCTCCTTGGTCTTGTGGTCGGCCTCGGCGTCGGCGAGCTTCAGGAAGCGCGAGCTCAACATCGGCGTCAGCGTGAAACTGACCAGCATCGACACCAGAATCGAGAACGCCATCGTCCAGCCGAACGGGTTGATGAAGCGTTTGGCGTAACCGGTCATGAAGGCGATCGGCAGGAAAATCACGACCAGCGACAGGGTCGTCGCCATCACCGCCAGGGCGACCTCGCGCGTGCCTTCGATCGCCGCCTCGAACGGCGTGCAGTGCTTCTCTTCGATGAACCTGAAAATGTTCTCGAGCACCACGATCGCATCGTCGATCACGATGCCGACAGCCAGCGTGATGCCGAGCAGCGTCATGTTGTTCAGCGTGAACCCCATGATCCGCATCAGCGTGAACGTCGAGATGATCGACGCTGGAATCGCCAGCGCGGAAATAATCACTGCGCGGATGTTACGCATGAAGAACATCACGACGATCGCCGCGAACAGGCTGCCGAAGATGAGGTGCTCCTCGAGCGATTCGACCGAGGCATAGATGAACTTGGAGTCGTCGCGGATGGTCGTCAGCACCACCGCCTTGGGCAGGGTTCGCCGCAGCCGATCGAGCTTGGTCCGCACGCCTTCGATCACATCGACGGTGTTCTCGCCCATGGCGCGGCGGATGTCGAGAATCACCGCGGGCGTGCCGCCCATCCAGGCCGCCGACACTGGGCGCTCCGACGTATCCTCCGCGTATCCGAGGTCGGAGATGCGGATCGGCGTCCCGTTCTTGGTCGCGACGACGATGCTGTTGAAGTCCTCGGTCAGGTCGACGCGGCCCAGGGTCCGCAGCAGCATCTGACCTTTACCCTGCTCGACTGCGCCGCCCGGGACCTCGATGTTCTCGTTGACCAGGGCATTGCTCACCTGGTCGAGCGACAGGCCGAACGCATTCAGCTTCTCGATGTCCACGACGATGTGGATTTCGCGGGCGCGGCCGCCGGAAATGCTGACCTGGCCGACGCCATCAGCGGTCTGAATCACCCGCGAGATCTGTTTGTCCGCGATCTCGGTCAGCGTCCGCAGGCTCATGTCCTTCGACGACACCACCACCGACATCACCGGATCCGAGTCGGGGTCCACTTTGGTGATGACCGGCGGCAGCAGCTGCGGCGGAACGTTCTTCATCGCGCTCGCCACTTTTTCGCGAACGTCGTTGGCCGCGTCGTTGATGTCGCGGTCGAGCACGAACCGGACCGTGATGGTTGCCGAACCCTCGGACATGCGCGCCGACAATTCGTCGATGCCGGCGACGCCACTGAGCGTCTCCTCCATCGGCTCGACCACCGACGTCGACATCTCGTCCGGGCTGGTGCCGGGCAGCGACAGCTGGACGTTGACCGTCGCTGGGTCGGCCTTGGGAAACAGGTCCACGCCGAGACCGCGGAACGAGAAGATGCCCAGCACCACGAACGACATCACCAGCATCGTGGCGAACACCGGACGGCGCACGCACAGTTCAGACAACATGTTGCGGATCCCCGGGACAGCCGGAAGGCGTCCCTACTTGGTCGTTACCTTCTGGCCGTCGGTCAACTTCTCGATGTCGGTCATCGCGACCTGATCGCCCGCCTTCACGCCGGTGAGAATCTCGATCCGATCGCCGAGACGATCGCCGACCTTGAGCTCGTGAGCGATGAGCGTGTCGCCGTTGGTGACGACGAAGACGCGGTTGACGCCGTAGCGATACTGCATCGCTGTATACGGCAGCGTCATGACGTCGTCGATCTTGCCGCTCTGGATGTGGACGCGGGCGAACGTACCCGGCTTGAGCACGGTCTCACCGTTCGGAACCAGCGCCTCGAACGGGAACGCGCGCGTCGCGGTGTTGACCGCGGGACTGATGCGGGAGATCTTGCCGGTGAAAACTTTGTCGGGATAGGCGTCGACGTGCAGTTCCACTGGCTGACCACCGCTGATCCACGGCGCCATCTTCTCGGGAATCTCCGCCACCACTTTCAGCGGATCGACTCGGACCACTGCCATGACCGGCATCTGCGTCTTGACCAGTTCGCCGAGGTTGACCATGCGTTTCTCGACGATGCCGTCAAACGGCGCGCGGATTACGGTGTCGCGCAGCTGCCGGTCGGCCAGCCTGACGTTGGCTTCCGACACCTGAATGCTCGCCCGCAGATTCTGGGCGTTCTGCAGTGATGAGTCGTAACTGGCCTTCTTCGACTCGTATGCCGCATTGGCATCGTCCAGCGTCTGCTGGGGGACGAGCTTGCGGGTAAACAGCTGACTGGCTCGATCGAGCGCCTGCTTCGCCTGCACAAGATCGGCGTTTGCCTTCTGCACATCGGGCGTGCGTTCCACCGCCGGCAGGTGCTGGGAGTCGGCCGCGCCGTATTGTGCCAGCGCGCGCGCCAGCGTCGCTTTCTGCTGGTCGAGGTTGTATTGCTGCTTCTCGCTGTCGAGTTCGATCAGCACACCGCCCGCCTTGACGCGGTCGCCAAGGTCCGCGAGCAATTTGCCGACCTTGCCGTCCGCCTCAGAGGAGATGGTCACCTCGTCGACGGCGGCGAGCGTGCCCACCAGATCGACCGAGCGCTTCATCGATTCCTGGCGAACCATTTCGGTCTTGACCGATTTGGGGGCGCCATCGCGGCCTCGTGCCTGCGCAGTTTCGCTCTTCGCACACGCGCTGGACGCCAGCGCTGCGCTGATCAAAATGACTGAGAAACGCATAAGGAAACGGAGAGCCTTCCGATAAGGGACGCGGAAAGAATACTACGCGTGCATTAGGCGGCGGCAGGATGTAACGAATTGTCTCGAAGGCGTCTAGCCCTTACAGCGGTCGGTTCCGCAGCCGCAGAGTGTTCAGGATCACTGACAGCGAGCTCAAGGTCATCGCTGCGCTGGCCCACACCGGGCTGACCCGTAGACCGATGAACGGAAACAGCAACCCTGCCGCGATCGGCACGCCGATGATGTTGTAGACGAAGGCGAGAAACAGGTTCTGCCGGATGCTCGTCACCGTCTCGCGCGACAGGCGTCGGGCACGCACGATGCCGCGGGGATCGCTTCGGACGAGCGTGACCCCGGCGCTCTCCATCGCGACGTCGGTTCCCGAGCCCATCGCGATGCCGACGGTGGACTGCGCCAGGGCCGGGGCATCGTTGACGCCGTCGCCAGCCATCGCCACCAGGTGTCCGGCGGACTGCAAGGCGGCGATGATCTGTCGCTTATCCGCCGGCAAGACATCCGACCTGACGTCACTGATCCCAAGCTCTCCGGCAATCGCATTCGCGGTGAGGTGATGATCGCCGGTCAACATGACGACCGTCAGTCCTTCCTGCCGAAGCTGATCGATCGCCTCACGAGCGCCTGGCCGAATACCGTCCGCGACGGCAATGGCGCCCGCGGCCTCCCCGTCCACCGCCATCAGCAGCACCGTCTGACCGGTTCTGCGCCGCTGGTCGGCCCAATCAGTGAGCGGGGCGGTCGCGATGCCGCGGCTACCCATCCAATCGGCGTTGCCGAGTTGCACCAGTTTTCCTTCGACCCGCGCCGTCACGCCCTGACCGGTGTCCGAATGAAACTCGCTCGCCTCGCCCTTCACGCCGCCGTTTTCGTCGGCAGCGTCGACGATTGCCGCTGCGAGCGGGTGGGCACTGCCCCGTTCGACCGCGGCCGCGAGCCGCAGGAGATCCTCCTCACGCCAACTGGATACGGCGTCGATCGCGGTGACCCGCGGCCGCCCCTCGGTCAGCGTTCCCGTCTTGTCCACGACGAGCGTGTCCACGCGCGCGAGCAGTTCGAGCGCTTCAGCGTCCTTGACGAGGACGCCGGCACGGGGACCGCGCCCGGTGCCGACCATGATCGCCATCGGCGTCGCGAGCCCGAGAGCGCAGGGACAGGCAATGATCAACACCGACACCGCGCTGACCAGCGCATTTGCGAGGCGCGGCTGCGGTCCCCACGCGGCCCACGCCACGAACGCGACGACCGCGGCAACAACGACTGCCGGCACGAAATACGCGGCGACGCGGTCGGCCACTCGTTGAATCGGCGCCCGCGTCCGCTGCGCTTCGCCGACCATGCGGATGATCTGCGCCAGCAGCGTGTCGCGCCCGACTCGCTCCGCACGAATCGTGCAGGTCCCGTTGACGGCAATCGTTCCACCAATCACGTGGTCGCCTGGCTGTCTGTCCACGGGAATGGACTCGCCCGTCACCATCGATTCGTCCACGGCGGCGCCACCATCGAGTATCACGGCATCCACCGGAACCTTCTCGCCTGGCCGCACCCGCAGCACGTCTCCCGGTTGAACAGCGTCGAGCGGCACGTCGTACTCCCGGCCGTCGCGCACGATTCGAGCGGTGGTCGGCGCGAGCGCCAACAGCTGTCGAATGGCGGCGCCGGTTCGATCCCTGGCTCGCAGTTCGAGCACCTGTCCCATCAGCACCAGCACGACGATGACGACGGTGGTGTCGAAGTAAGTCTCGACCGCACCATGCATCCGGAAGCCGTCGGGGAACAGGCCGGGCGCGATCGTCGCGAGGGCGCTGTAACTGTACGCGGCGCCGACGCCGAGGCCGATCAGCGTGAACATGTTCGGGCTCGCGGTCACCAGCGACCGCCACATGCGCACAAAGAACGGCCAGCCGCACCAGAAAACGACCGGCGTCGCCAGCAGCAGCCCGACCCAGTTGACGACGCCTGCACCAAGGCGATGGCCGAGCGCTCCGCCGCTCACCATATCGCCCATCGTGACGAGAAAAACCGGCGCGCCGAGCGCCAGCCCGATCTGGAATCGCCGCGACATGTCCGCAAGCTCGGGATTCGGAGCGTCACCGAGCGTTGCAACCCGCGGCTCGAGCGCCATGCCGCAGATCGGACACGCTCCCGGTCGATCGCGCACGATCTCCGGATGCATCGGACACACCCAATCGGAAGCTTCGGCATGCGAGGTGGCCAGTGCCGGCCCCCGAAACTTTTCCGCGCAGACCTTTGAACAGAAGTAGTAGGTCTGGCCGTCGCGCTCGACATGTGCTGCCGCCGTGTCCGGATTCACGGTCATGCCGCAGACGGGATCGAGCGCGGTCACTTCGCCTCGTTCAGCGCATCGATGATCGGGCACTCGGCGGCGCCGCCGTGGTGGCACGACTCCACCAACGTCGAGAGCGCCTGACGCATCGCCTGCAGATGTGCAATCTTCTCGTCGATCTGGACGATCTTCTTTTCAGCGATGCTGCGCACCCGTTGCCGCTCGGCGCGACGGACGCCGCGAAGGCGCACCAGATCCTCGATCTCGTCGAGCGAAAAGCCGAGCTCCTGCGCTCGCTTGATGAACCGCACGATCCGCACCGCATCGTCCGGATACTCCCGGTAGCCGGAGCCGCGGCGCGGCGGCTTGGGCAGCAATCCCCGTCGCTCGTAGTAGCGCAATGTCTGGGTGTTGACGCCGGCTTCTTTGGCGGTCTGGCTGATCCACATACAGGAATTATCGACCCTGTAGTGAAGTATAAGGTCAAGGGATCGGCGGCACCTGATTCAGCAGCAGCCAGTAGAGGCCGAGCTGGCGTACCGCCTCGACGAATTCCTGAAAATCGACCGGCTTGCGGATGTAGCTGTTGGCCCCGAGGCGATAGCCGCTGACCAGATCCTGCTCTTCGATTGACGAGGTCAGGATGACGATCGGCAGGAGCCGTGTTTTTGGATTGGCGCGGACGCGCTGCAACACCTGAAGACCGTCGACCTTCGGTAGATTGAGGTCGAGCAGCATCACCTGAGGCAGGTCGCCCGGACGGCCGGCGTGAAGCCCGGTCGAAAACAGGTAGTCAAGCGCTTCGATGCCGTCGTGCGCAACGATCAGGTCGTTGGCGATGTTGCTCTTGCGAAACGCCCGCAGCGTCAGCTCGACGTCATCGGGGTTGTCTTCGACCAGCAGGATCTCGTGCACCGGGAACCGTCCGGACTAGGCCAGCGTGAAGTAGAAACAGGCGCCCTGCTCGACCTGTCCCTCGGCCCAGACGCGTCCGCCATGTCGATGGATGATGCGTTGGACGGTGGCGAGGCCGATGCCGGTGCCGGGGAATTCCGACAAGGGGTGGAGCCGCTGAAACGGGCCGAACAGTTTGTCGGCATAGTCCGCGTCGAAACCGGCGCCGTTGTCACGGACGAAGAAGGTCTGGGTGCCCGAGCCGTCTCGGGTCTGGCCCACGTCGATCGCACCGACGTCGCGACGGCCGGTGAACTTCCAGGCGTTTTCGATCAGATTCTGGAGCGCCTGGTTCAACAAGCGCGCATCGCCGCGCGCGGCGAGACCAGGCGTCACCGTCACGTGGACGACCCGCTCCGGGGTCTGCCGGCGCAGCTCGCTGACAATGTGCGCGGACAGGTCGCTGAGATCGACACGCTCACGCTTCATTTCGGTGCGCGCGACTTTCGAGAGCGTCAGCAGATCGTCCACCAGCAGCCCCATCCGCTGGGTGGCGTGGCGAATTCTGGCGAGATGTCCCTGCGCCTCTGGCGCCAGCGAAGGCCCGGCGTCCTCGAGCAGCGCCTGACTGAAGCCATCGATGCTTCGCAGCGGCGCACGCAGGTCGTGCGACACCGAATAACTGAACGACTCGAGTTCGCGGTTCGTGTTCTGCAAAATGCGCTCGACGTCCTCACGGCGACGGATCTCGCGCATCAGCAGCACGTGGCTGGTCACGATCAGGGTGACGCCGAGCAGCACGCCGACGGTGACGAAGATGCTGATGCGGCTCACGATCATGTTGGCCCGGGTGATGCGCTGGTGGACCATCTGCTCGTGTTCGGCGGGCGTGGCCGGGATGTCGTATGTACGCGCCATCCACTCGGCATATTCCGGAAAGGCGTGTGCGAGCCGATAGGCCATCCGCCCCGTCACCATCACCAGCAGCAGACCGATGAACGCGGCCGTGTGGATGGCCGGGTGCGTCAACCAGCGGCGGCGGGACGTCATGCCGACCTCAGTGCGGCACGTTCCTTCAGCCAGCACTGGATCCGGTCGGCCCGCGCGGGCGGGCTGATGAAGAGTCCTTGAACCGCGTCGCAGCCCATCGCCGCCAGACGCGCCTGTTCAACGCTGGTCTCGACGCCCTCGGCGACCACGGTGAGGCCCAGATTGTGCGCAAGATCGATCGTGGACTTCACGATCACCTCGTCCTGAACCGTGCCCAGCCCGGTCACGAACGAGCGATCGATCTTGAGCTCGTCCACCGGCAGCCTGCGCAGATAACTGAGCGACGAGTAGCCGGTCCCGAAATCATCGATCACCAGGCGCACGCCCATCCCGTGCAGACGCTTGAGGACGTCCATCGACCGGGCCGGATCCGACATCAGAATGTTTTCGGTGATCTCGAAGGCCAGCGTCTCGGGCCGCGCACGGTGCCGGGCCAGCATTTCGGCGATGCGCTCGGGCAGATCGGGATCCTGGAGAACGCGCGGCGACAGGTTGACCGCGATCCTGGCAATCGACCCGGCGGCCGCGCCATTCCATTCGCCCAGCGCGGTGTCGAGCACCATCGCGGTCAGCGACGCAATCAGACCGGTTTGCTCCGCAAGCTCGACGAAGTCGCCGGGCAGCACGGTTCCCTGTTGCGGATGATTCCAGCGAACCAGCGCCTCGACGCCGTCAACCCGGCCGCTGGCGAGGTGGAGAATCGGCTGGTATTCGAGAAAGAACTGACGCTCGGCCAGCGCCTGCTGGAGGGCGGAGATCAGGGAGAGACGCCGGTGCGATTGCCGGTCGCGGCCGGCGTCGTACACCGCGATGCCGACGCGGTCGCTCTTGGCGAGATACATCGCCACGTCGGCACGCTGCAACAGCGTCTCCGAGGAGACGCCGTGGTCGGGCAGGCAGGCGATGCCGACGCTCGCGCGCACGCTCAGGGGATGACGGTCGATGACGCACGGACGCTCGATTTCCTGCAACACCTTCTGCGCCGCGAGCAGTGCTCCGTCGATGTCGGTGATCGGAAACAGCAGCGCGAATTCGTCGCCGCCGAGCCGCGCCACGGTGTCGGCGCCTCGAACCGTGGCGCGCATGCGCTCCGCGACGTGCTGCAGCACGCGATCGCCGGTCTGGTGACCGAGCGAGTCGTTGACGTCCTTGAATCCGTTCAGGTCCATCAGCAACAGCGCCAGCGGCGTGTTCTCTCGGTTGGCGACCCGCACGGCCTGCTCGAGACGATCGTGCAGCAGTGTCCGATTCGGCAGATCGGTGAGCGCATCGTGATAAGCGAGGTACGCGAGGCGCTGTTCGACGCGTCGGCGCTCGCGGCGTACCCCGGCTTCGCGGAGCTCGCGCTCGACCGCTGGTAACAGCCTCGCCAGGTTGCCTTTCATGATGTAGTCATGCGCGCCGGTGCGCATGCCGGCGACGGCAGCATCTTCGCCGATCGTGCCGGACACAAAAATGAACGGCAGATCCGCGTCGTGTTCGCGCAACAGCTGCAACGCCGCGGTGCCGGTGAAGCGCGGCATGGTGTAGTCGGCGATGGCGATGTCCCAGGTCTGACGGTCGAGCGCCGCGCTTAGCTCCGCAGGCGTGTCCACGCGATCGCAGGCGACATCGTAGCCGCCGCGCGCAAGAGTCCGCACGACGAGCGCGGCATCGTCCTCAGAGTCTTCGATGAGGAGCAATCGTAGTGTTGGGATCGCCAAACTCCGCCACCTGAGCGACGCCCCGGCCAACGCTGGGGAAGCGCGGTTCGGCAGGACGAGGGCTGCGCGTGAACAACGACGCGGATCTCAGACTGCCAGATTCAACCGGCCGGCGCCAGTCGAAAAATCGGCAGGAGGGGGTGATTATTTCGTCAAGCCCGTCAGTTGATCCGCGGTCTTGAATTGCGGCTCGATGTCGACAGGAATGTCAGCGAGCCGGTCCAGAATCTTCTGGACCGGCGGCCGGACCACGCCGAGCCGGTCGCCAAGCGCCTTGGCTGCGGCGTAATCGCCTTCCGCCTGGATCATCATGATCTCGCGGGTCAGGCCGGTCACGCCCTCCTTCACCCGATCCGGGTTGACCGCGAACGTTCCGTCATTTCTGACAGTGAAACCGCGCGAGTCCAGCAGGTAGTTCAG
>DASXGC010000415.1:0-17447 GCA_036489235.1 Vicinamibacterales bacterium | reverse complement strand
GATAGCTTCCGTCTGCGATCGCTCCGGAAGTTCCCGCGCAACCGCCGGTAGTGCCCGTGCAGCCTGGCGGCAGAACTTCGCCGAGACTCACAGTCTTTTTGCTGCCCTTGTAAACCGACCGGCTCACCAGCAGGTTGCCGGGCGAAAGCTCCTGCGCCTGAGCCGCGAAGCCGGCCGCAATGACGCCGATTGCCAGAGACATGAGAATTCGACCGGCTGAGGGCCGGCACACGGAAACTGCACCTTGCAACAAATTCATCGGGAATGCTCCTTGGATTTTTGTTTGGTGGGGGAATGCCACCCGAGAACCGCGATCACCGTAACAGCGAATATTGAACGTCGCGTTAATATCCGCGATCGCGCACTGAATTCGCCCCTCAGGCCTGCCTGCAGAGAGATAACCACGCTGTCTGCTTCGCTATCATGCGGTTATGAACCCGTTCCGGCGCTGTGTCAGCACTCGTCTATTCTTCTCTTTGTTCGCCGCTCTCATCGCTCTCTCTGCATCGTTCGCCGCTCATGCGCAGGTCTACTCCGGCAAACCCAAACTCATCGTTATCGTCATCATCGATCAGTTTCGCGGCGACTACCTCAACCGCTTTCACGATGAATTCAAAGGCCGCGGCTTCCGCCTCTTCACCGACGAAGGCGCATGGTTCACCAACTGCTACTACGACTACGCCAACACCAAGACCGCGCCCGGACACGCCACCCTCGGCACCGGCGCTTACAGTGACGGCCACGGCATCGAGACCAACGACTGGTGGGACACCGCGCGCAGCACCACACACAAGGTCAGTTCCGTTGAAGACGAGCGTTATCAGCTTGTCGACGTGCCATCGAATGTGATTCCTGCAAACCTGCCCAACGCGCAGCCCGGCGCTCTGAAGTACCTCATCGGATCGTCGCCGCGCAACCTGCGCGCCACCACGTTTGGCGACGAACTCCGTCTCGCCACGCAGGGCAAGGCGCGTGTCTTCGGCATCTCGCTCAAGGACCGCGCCGCGATTCTGCCTTCAGGCCAGTCGGCCAACGCGGCTTACTGGCTCGAACCGTCGAGCGGCCAGTTCACCACCTCCACCTATTACATGGAGCACCTGCCCGAGTGGGCGCGCGCCTTCAACGCCGGCCCACGTCGCCAGCAGGCCGCGCACGACGCCCTTGCCGACGGTACCGACCAGTTCTTCGAACAGGTGGGCCACATGCCCGCCGCCAACAGCTACCAGCTCGACTTCGCCCGCGCGCTGATTCAGAACGAGAAGCTCGGCCAGAGCGGAGTCACCGACGAGGTCACCATCTCCCTCTCCGCAAACGACATCGAAGGCCACACCTTCGGTCCCGATTCCCCGCAGGAACAACGCATGGTCCTCTCGCTCGACAGCGACCTCGACAGCTTCTTCTCCTGGCTCGATCAGACCGTAGGCCTCAAGAACGTCTGGCTCGCCCTCACCGCCGACCATGGTGTCGCTCCTGTTCCCGCCGAAGCCGCGGCGCTCGGCATCTCCGCCACAACCATCGACATGAACGCGGTCTACACCAGGCTGAACGACAAGCTCAACGGGCGTTTCTCCCCGAAGTCAACGGAGCAATACCTCATACCCGTTCCCGACCTTCCCTACATCACGCTGAATAAGAGCACATTCGAGAAAGCCAGAGTCGACGAGAAAACCGCTGAGGATGCCGTAGCCGCTCTGCTGCCGGAGGCTGTCGCGGCATCTGCTCCCGCGCCAGAGGGTGGGCTGCCCACGCAGCACCGCCTGCCGCCCGTGCCGCGCCTCCAGGCCGCCTACACCCGCCTGCAGTTCGCAAGCGGCGCGCTTCCTCCCACCGAATTCGGCCGCCGCATCGGGCACAGCTACAGACCTTCGTCGTGCAATCCACCGGTCACCAGCCGATGGAGACGCGTAGCGCGATGGCCTACTGGCAGAACGGCACGCTCTACCTGCACGGCTCCACGCAGAGCGTCGCGCGGACGATCGATCCGCTCGCCAGCTGGTTGAACATGGACGCCGCGAAAATCGTGCTGGTCAGCGAGTACTGCGGCGGCGGCTTTGGCAGCAAGGGCGCCGGCGCCATCTCGATGGTCGTTCCCGCGCTGCTCTCGAAAAAGGCCGGTGCGCCGGTGATGATGCGCATCAGCCGCGAAGAGGAACAGTACATCGGTCGCGCGCGCACCGGGATGGTCGGCCGCGCCCGGGTGGGATTCAGCAAGGACGGCCGCATCACGGCGCTCGATCTCTTCATCGTCGAGGACAACGGATCGTACGGGCCGATGGGTGATTACCGATCGGCGGCGAACGCGGCGTCGCTCATCTGGCAGCCCCCGGCGATGCGGTGGCGAGGCGTTGCGGTGCTCACCAACACGCCACCTCGATCGCAGCAGCGCTCGCCCGGTCCGATGCAGGCGAACGCGATCATGGAGCCCGTCGTCACCAAAGCCGCGATCAAACTGGGTCTCGATCAGGTCGAGATCCGGCGGATCAACTCCCCGGAAGGCAAGGCGTTGTATGGTCCGCCTCGACCGAACGGCAGCAGGGCGCACATCACCAGCGCATTCGTGAAAGCCGGACTCGATCGCGGCGCCGAACTGTTCAAATGGGACGACCGCAAGACGCGCGCCGGCAAGCGCCAGGGATCGAAGGTCCGCGGTGTTGGCGTCGCAGTCGGACCGCATGGCTCCGGATCGATCGGTTACGACGGCCTGATGACGATTCGACCAGACGGCAAGCTCTACGTGCAGTCCGGCGTCGGTAATCTCGGCACGCATTCCTGCATCGACCTCGCGCGGGTCGCGGCTCAGACGCTGCAGATGCCGTGGGAACAGGTCGTCGTCAACTGGGGCAGCACCGCGAAGAACATTCCATGGTCGGCGATGTCGGTCGGCAGCCAGACGACGCACGCGATGACGCGCGCCAATCTGGCGGGTGCGGTCGATGCACGGCTGAAGCTGCAGGAGATTGCGGCCAACGACCTCGGCGGCGCGCCCACCGACTACACGCTTGGTAACGAGCGCGTGTATCGGCGCGACAACCCTTCGCGAGGCCTCACCTATGCGCAGGCAGGCGCGCGCGCGATCGCGCTCGGCGGCAGGTTCGACGGTCACGAGCTGCCGACCGACATTCATCCGATGACGGCGAAATCCGCCGCTGCGCTCGCGGGGCTGGGACTGATGGGCGTCGCCAAGGACACCTATCCGCACGACGGCGACACCTACTCGTTCGTGATCGGCTTCGCCGAAGTCGAGGTGGACGTCGAGACCGGCAAGGTCCACATCGTGGATGTTCTCACCGTCGGCGACGTCGGCATCACCATCAACCCACGCAGCCTGCACGGTCAGCTGCTCGGCGGCATCAACCTGGGTATCGGTCACGCGCTGCAGCAGAAATGGGTCTACGACCCGCACTACGGCGTCGTGCTCGCGAAGCGCTTCTATCACACCAAGCCACTGACCATCCTCGACATCCCGTCCGAGATGCCGACCGAGGTGCTGGAGATGGCCGATCCGGAGACGCCGGTCGGAGCGCGGGGCGTGGGAGAGCCGCCGGTCGGCGCCGGCTACGGCGCGCTGATGAACGCGATCGCCAACGCGGTGGGAGAGGACGTCTTTCGTCGCGCACCGGTGACCGCCGACGTCATCCTGACGTCACTCGAAAACGGCCGGCGGATGCACGAACCGCTGCAGTCGCATCTTTAAAAGATGGCTAATGGCTAATGGCTCATGACGGACCGCTGCCTGGATTGAGACGCTAAGGAGCGAGGTGGCGCGACCCATCAGCCATTGGCCGTTAGCCATCAGCCATCAGCCATTAGCCATGGAAGGCGAAGCCACCCCTTACCAGCCAAAAATATAACGTTCGCGCCGCACGTCGGCACCGCCGCGCAACGTGCCGCTGACCGGATCGACGCCGACCGCGACGACGCCGGTGCTCATGGCGTACGGTCCGATCACTTTCAGCTTGTGACCGCGCGCGATCAGCGCGTCGCGAACGTCTGACGGCACCCGGTTCTCGATTTGCAGCACACCGGGCTGGCTTTCGTGGTTGTCGAATGAGCTGAACGGATGGTCGGAGTTGATGCGCGGCGCCTCGATCGCTTCCTGGATGTCCTTGCCGAACACAATCATCTCCAGCAGCACGTTCAGGATCTGCTGGTCCTGACTGTCGCCGCCAGGCGTGCTGATCGCCAGGAACGGCTTGCCGTCCTTCAGCACGATGGTCGGTGTCAGAGTGGTGCGTGGCCGCTTGCCGCCGACCAGTATGTTCGGGCTGATCGGATCGAGATCGAAGACGGTCATCCGGTTCGACAGCGGCACGCCGGTGTCGCCGGCGATGAACGCTCCGCCCAGCAGCCAGCCCGAACTTGGCGTCGCGCTGAACAGCATCCCGTCCTTGTCGACGACATCGACGCACGTGGTGTCGCCTGGTGCCCCTGGCGTCTTCACGCCCTGCGAATGCGGCGAGTAGCGTGCTGCCGGCGGCTTCACGGCTGGATCGAACGGATACGGATCGCCGACGCGGTGCTCGAGCGACGCCTGCGGACCGATCTGCTTGCGGCGCTCTGCCGCGTAAGACTTCGACAACAGGCCCGTCAGCGGCACCGACGCGAACGCGGGATCGCCGTAGTAGGCGTTGCGATCGTCGTAGGCCAGCTTGATCGCCTCGTGAACCTGGTGAATGTAGTCGGCGGTATTGACGCCGTAACCCTTCAGGTCCACGCCCTCGAGAATGTTCAGCGTCTGCAGCAGCACCGGCCCCTGATTCCAGGACCCCGCCTTGAAAACGTCGTAGCCGTGGAAGCTGGTCGTGGTCGGCTTTTCGATTCCGCCGTGGTACGACGCGAGATCGTCGTACGAGAACACCCCGCCGGCTGCCTTGTCTGCATCGGCGATGCGGTGGGCGATGTCGCCCTTGTAGAACGCGTCTCGTCCGGCGTGAATCGCCTGTGGTCGATCGTGGGTGCGCTCGAACGCCGCGTGATCGGCCGCGGCGATCGCCCGCAGCGTCTTCGCCAGGTTGGGCTGGCGGAAGATCTCGCCGACCGCCGGCACGTGACCGTTGGGATAGTAGGTTTTCGCGGACCACTCGTACTGTTCGGTGGCCGTACGTTCGCTGACGAAGAAGTTGCGCAGGAACTCGTACATCGGGAAGCCGTCGGCCAGTTCGATCGCCGGCTGCAGCACCTGCTCCAGCCGCATGGTTCCCTTTGCCTCGAGTGCGATCGACATCGCGTCGAGCATCGCCGGAATCGTCGCTCCGAGTGGACCGTTACCGGGCACCGAGCCGCGCACCTTGAACAGGTCGGGCGTCGCCGCCTTCGGGGCCGGACCCTGTCCGTTGATCACGATTACCTCGCGCGTCTTCGGGTCGTAGATCATCGTCGGCGCTTCGCCGCCGAAACCAAAGTGCGAGATCTCGCAGACAGAGGCCGCCAGCACCGAGGCGACGCCGGCGTCCACGGCATTGCCGCCCTGTTGCAGGATGCGCACCCCGGCAGCGACCGAATAGTGGCGGCCCGCAGCGACGATGCCGTGCGTGCCGAGGATTTCCGGCCGCATCGGCTCGGGCTTGGGGCCGGTGACCGCGGTCGGTTCCTGCGCGCGGCTCTGAGCGTGGAGCGCCGCTCGAGCGCCGAAGGCGGTGACGGCCGTGCTGGCGACCAAAAGGGCAACGAGCGTGGGGCGCGGTGTCATGGTCGCCGATTGTATAGAATGTTCTGACTCGTGACGCGCCCGCTTCTCATCATTTTCCTTACGATCTTCGTGAATCTCGTCGGGTTCGGGATCATCATCCCGCTCCTGCCGTTCTATGCCGAAACCTTCGGCGCATCGCCGCTCGTCGTCGGCCTGCTGTTCGCCGTGTTCTCGCTGTGCCAGCTCGCCGCGGCGCCGGCGCTTGGCGATCTGTCGGACCGCTACGGCCGCCGTCCGATCCTGATTTTCAGCCTGGCCGGCACAGTGGTCAGCTTCGTGATGCTGGCGATGGCGCACAGCATCACGATGCTCTTCCTGGCTCGCATCGTCGACGGCCTTTCGGGCGGTAATATCTCGACCGCTCGCGCGTACGTGGCTGACATTACGGCGCCCAAGGATCGCTCGCGTGCCTACGGTCTCATCGGCGCCGCGTTCGGGCTTGGTTTCATTTTCGGCCCGGCGCTCAGCGGCGTCCTCGCGCAGGTCAGCTACACGGCGCCGATCTGGGCCGCGGCGGCAGTGACGCTGGTTGCCACCGTCATGGCGTGGTTGTGGCTTCCGGAAACGGTGCATCGCGCCCGAGCCGGCACCGGCAATCCGTTCAGCTACCTGCCGGCCCTGCTGCGGCGTGCGCTGGTGCGTCGGGTCCTGGTCATCGACTTCGTCTACTGGTTTGCGTTTTCAGTGTTTCAGACGACGTTCGCGCTGTTCGCGGCGAGACGATTCGGCTTTGACGCCCCGAAGACCGGCTACTTTTTCGCGGCCTTCGGCGTGCTTGGTGTCATCGTGCAGGGTGGCTTCATCCGGCCGGTGGTGCGGCGACTGGGAGACAAGCCGACCTTCATCCTCGGACTCGGGTTCGGTATCGTCGGTCTGCTCGCGGCTGCGTTTTCGACCACCGTGACGATGTTCGCGATTTCGATGGTGCCGCTCGCGCTGGGGATCGGCTTTGGCCATCCGACGATGTCGAGTCTGGTGAGCCTCGTTGGCAGTGGCGACGAGCAGGGCCGCGTGCAGGGCGCAGCCAGCGCGATCGAGAGTCTGGGCCGGACGATGGGCCCGGTGTGGGGCAATGCGTCGCTCGAGCGCCTCGGCGACTCGACACCGTACGTGTCCGCCGCGGCCTGCCTGCTGCTGACGCTGTTGATCACGGCGGGATTTCACGTGCCGAAGCACGAAGTCACGACCGACCTGCCGATCGAACCCGCCTGAAAGCGCGACGCGCTAGCGGTACGGTGTGCCGAGCCGGCGCGCGACCCGGCCGCGCAGATCGGCCTCAGAACTGGAGGGCGTCACGTCCATTCCGCTGTCGATGAGGCCGTCGATCAAGGCGCGGATAATCTCGGTGCGGTTGAAAACCTTTCCGTTGTACCCGCGGATGTCGGCGCCAAGCCGATCGAGATGGTGGATCTGCCGATCGAACAGCACCACCGACACCTTCGACCATTTCTCACTATGAACAGCGGGCCGGCCCGGGCCCGGTCTGGAGGGAGAGCGCGTCGATGATCGTTCAGCTTTGCTTCGATGCTTGGCCACCGACGGATTACTCAAGGCGCGGATTATACCGACACATTGTTGGTAGGACAAACACAGCTGTAGCCGCCTGAACGGTATTCTGCGCTGTCGTGTTTGCCGTGCTTCAGGCGGTGACGGGAACCAGCGCCGGCGCCGCGGCGATCGGCAGATAGATCTGGAAGGTGGCGCCGCGGCCCGGTTCGCTCGTGACCGTGATATAGCCGCCGCTCTGTTGCACGATGCCGTAGACAATCGAGAGGCCGAGGCCGGTGCCTTTGCCTTGTTCCTTGGTCGTGAAGAACGGCTCAAAGAGTTTTGCCCGGGTCTTTTCGTCGATGCCGGTGCCGGTGTCGCCTACGCTGAGGCGCGCATAGTGGCCCGGCTTGCCTTCAGCCAGTGTCGCGGCCGCCGCCTCGTCCATTTCGACTTCGTCGATCCGGATCGTCAGCTCGCCGCCCTCCGGCATCGCGTCACGGCCGTTGACCACCAGATTGAGCACGACCTGCTCGATCTGACCCGAGTCGGCCCGGACCATCAGCGGTTCCGGCGATGAGATGATTTCGAAATCGACCTCTGGTCCGATCAGTCGCCGCAGCATCGTGTCCATGCCGAGCACGACGTCGCCGAGGGCGAAATGCCGCGGCCGCGTCGCCTGGCGGCGGCTGAACGCGAGCAGCTGACGGGTGAGACCGGCGCCGCGATCCACTGCCTGCTTGATCTCGGACGCTTCTTCCCGCGCCGAATCTGCTGGCGACAGCTGCATCAGCAGCAGGTCTGCGGCGCCCATGATGCTCATCAGAATGTTGTTGAAATCGTGCGCCACGCCGCCGGCGAGGCGGCCGATGGCTTCGAGCTTCTGTGACTGCCGCAACTGTTCTTCGAGGGCGCGCCGCTCGGTGATGTCGCGGACGAACCCGGCCATGACCGCGCGGCTGTCCGCACCGATGCGGGCCAGCGTCAGTTCGAGCGGGAACTCGGTATCGTCCGACTTCAGGCCGCGCAGCTCGAACTGGCCGCGCGCGAGCGGACCGCCCCCGGTGTTCAGATACTGATTGAGCGCCTTGAAGTGCCCTGAGCGGTCAGCCGGCGGCAGCAGCACCTCGACGCTGCGGCCAAGGATGTCCAGCCGCGCGTGGCCGAACATCCGCTCCGCCGCCGGATTGAACTCGCGGATGTTCAGCTGCTGATCCAGCGTGAAGATGGCGTCGTGTGCGGCTTCGAGAATGGCGCCCTGCCGCGCGTCGCTTTCGCGCCCGGCGCGATACATCTTGTAGGTCAGGTAGAGCGGTGCGGCGGTCAGGAGCAGCGTCAATCCATAACCGGCGGTCTGCGTCACCTTGATCACGACCGCCGCCGCCACCGCGCCCAGCAGATAGTTCGGTGCGCTCGATGCGAAGTCCGATTTCCAGATCCGCCACGCGCTTTGATTGGTCGTGAGCGCGATCGCCACGGCGATCGGGAGGGTATTGGCGAAGAAGTAGGTGAGGGCCATGCCGGCGAGCGGCATGATCAGGTGCGACGGGTCGGCGTCCGGCGTGCCGCCGAGGCGCTGGAATACCTGGCCGGCGGCTTGGACCGTCACCACCAGGATGGCGATGTTGAACAGTGTGCGAAACGCCGGATTCGGCGCCCGCGAGTTCAGCGTCGTCTGGCTCCAGCCACTGGCCGCGCTGACGAGCATCGCGGCGTGCGGGCCGCGCAGGATTACCGCCGCGATGTCGACGACGTACGACACCGACATGTTGGAGCCGCTCGCGATCGGAAACTGCACTTTGAACGCCGAAGTCAGTGACGACAGCAGGACCAGCAGAACGAGGGGCAGCAGCGGCAGGATAGCGGCGCGCGGCAGCAGAGTACAGAACGTCAATGCGCCAAGCGCGATGACGGCCATGATGTACCACCGGGCGCGAGGTGGAAGATCCCGGAGCAAAACAGTTCAAGTATACTGGAGACACTCCAAGAGTTCCTGATGCTACGGTCCGTGTCCGTGCGTTGTGTGTACGCTCGTTCAGCGAGACAGAGAAAGAAACCATGAGCCGACGAGTTGTTCTTTCGGCGATCGCGATCGGCCTGATGGTGGTGGCCGGCTGCACCAGCAGCACCGCGCCGAGCGCGAGCAGTAATTCAGTGACTGCGTCGGTGGTGGCGCCGCGACCCGCGGCGCCGGCGACCGGCGCGCAGATCAAGAATGGCGACCAGCCGGTGTCGCTTGTCGTCCAGAACGCCATCAGTACGGGTACCGGCACCACCTACACATTCGAGGTGAGTGGGGATGCCTCGTTCGGGGCGAAGGTACAGACCAAGGACGGTGTCGCCGAGGGCAGCGGCGGTCAGACCACCGTGAAGCTCGACTCGCTCGCGGCCGCGAGGGACTATTACTGGCACGCGCGCGCCACCAGCGGTGGCACCGTCGGCGCCTTTGGCCCGACCTACAAATTCACTATCGGTCCCGCGATCACCCTCAGCACGCCGGTTCCGATTTCTCCGCTCACCAACGCACAAACCGGGCCGCGTCCGACGCTGCGAGTCAGCAATGTCACTCGGACCGGTTCCGCCGGCGCGATCAGCTACAAGTTCGAGATCGCGACATCTGCGGCGTTTTCGACGGTGGCGGTGACCGGAATCGTCACCGAAGGCGTGAACGAAACCGGGTTCACACCGTCCAGCGATCTCACCAACGGTACGTTGTACTTCTGGCGCGCCTCGGCGCTCGACATCACCAACGGAATCTCGAGCCTTCCGAGCTCGACGCAAAGCTTCACGCCGGTCAACCCGCTCTGGCCGGGGGCGCTACCGCCGGGAACCTCCGGTCATGCACGCCTTGGCCCAGGCTGGGCGCCGCAAACGCTGGTGTCCTTCGACGGCCACGTCTTCGACAGTCCGCCAATCGACGAACAACGGGTGTTCGACCTGCTCGACCGGGGATTCGATCCGCAGGGTGCGCTCAACTGGATGAACAGCAACGGGTATCCGACCGTCGGCGTCTACTATCCCGGGCCGCAGGTGATCGGGTTCCCCTACACCTACATGGCGCTCGTCAACGGCGCGTGGGAACTGGTGATCCGGGTCGGCGGGTAGCGACACACAATGGCCACGCGTTGGTTCGAGGAGCAGAACTGGATGAAATTACTTGTCGCGCCGCTGATCGTGACGCTTGCGTTCGCCGGCGCTGCCAGCGCGCAGACGTCCGCGCCGCTGCGTCCTCAGCCCGCCGATGCCGGCTATGTGGAAGCGGTAGGGCAGGCTGCGTTCAGCGATGTCACCAGTCAGTCCTACGGCGTCGAGGCCGGCTTCAGCGTGCGGCCGCACCTGCAGCTCTACGCCGACATTGGGTTCACGCGTGACGTTGCGCCGACGTCGTTCTCGGACGCGGCCGGCACGATCGCTGGAGGTCTCTCTCAGGTCCAGTCGAACGTCGGCTACACGGCGAAGGAACCGGCGACCTTCGGTGTATTCGGGATCAGGTACAGCGTCAACGTCGCGGGCAGCAGGGCGACGCCCTATCTGAAGACCGGTTTCGGTCTCGCTCACCTGAAGCGGGAGGCCACGTTCACGGTCGCCGGCGCCGACGTGACCGCCAACCTGAACCAGGATCAATACGGCAACATCGTGCTCGGATCCGACCTGTCGGGAAGCTCCAACAAGGCGATGTTCGAATTCGGCGGCGGCGTCGCGCTCCCGCTTTTCAGCCACCTCCTCATCGATTTACAAGCGCGATACGACCGTATCTTCGCCGACCCTGCCGGCATCAACCTGATCCGCGCGGGCGTCGGGATCGGTGTCCGGTTCTGAAATTCCTGCGGTAAGATCGCGACCCGAAGAGAGGAACCGATGACGGACTCGCAGATCGTTCGAGCCTTGTGGGCCTTTCTCAAATCCGAGAAGGATTTCGCGCTGGCATCGATCGCCGTCGTGCTGGTGGTGCTTGGAACATTGCTCGTCTCTTTTGCCGGGCGAGGTTTTGCGCCGTTCGTCTACGCCGGCTTTTGATGTCGATTTCCAGGCTTCCGATTCCTTAGCTCACACTTCCCGTTTCTAGCGTCCAAGACACTTACTTCCAGGTTCAAGAGTGTTCATCGAGCCGCGCTTCGTGCTCGTCACCGTGCTCTGCTGGGTCACGCTTGCGCTGACACCGGCGAGGGCACGCTCGCACGCGCTGGTCGGTTGGAGCATCGTCTTTTATCTGCTCTATGCGCCGCAGGCGCTGATCTTTGTCAGCGCCGCCATCCTCCTGACTTATCTGGCTGCGGCCGGGCGCCGCAAGTGGATCGTCATCATCCTCGTCTCCGGCCTCCTGGCATATTTCAAACGCCCGGCCGGCCTCGCCGGCGCAGCGTCAATCAGCGCAGTCGATCTCCAGGGCGGCAGCGTCCTGGTGCCGCTCGGCTTTTCGTATATGGCGCTCGAGTTGATTCACTACGCCATCGAGACCAGCCGCGGCCGCATTCGCAACACGTCGTTCGTCGATTTCGCGGCGTTCGCGTTGTTCTTTCCCTGCCGCGTCGCCGGCCCGATCAAGCGCTTCAACGACTTCACGGTGTCGGTTGCGGCCGCCGAATGCTCCGCGTTCGAGGTTTATCACGGCTGCTTCCGGATCTTGTCCGGCCTGATCAAGAAGGGCGTGTTCGCCGATCCGCTGGCCCGGGCCTCGGCCGGGATCACTGCGGCGACCACAGCCGGTCAGGCATGGGAGGCCATGTTCGCGTACTCGTTGTCGCTCTACCTCGACTTCAGCGCGTACTCCGACTTCGCGATCGGAGTGTCGCGCCTGATGGGGATTCGGGTGCCCGAGAATTTCAACTGGCCGTACTTCAGCTCGAACATCCAGGACTTCTGGAGTCGGTGGCATATGAGCCTCTCGTTCTGGGTGCGCGACTACGTGTTCACGAACACGGGCCGGCAGTTGTTCAAGACCAGGCTCAAGGCGAGCCCTGGCATCATTGCCGGAACCAGCTACCTCGCGACGTTCCTCGTCGTCGGTGGGTGGCACGGTCTGTCCCTGAATTTCCTGGTGTGGGGCGCATATCACGGCCTGTTGGTGACCGCGTTTCACTTTTATAAGCTCGCGCTGCCCGACCGAATTGCATCGAGCCGCTTTTATCAGTCCCGGTTGGTCTCGATCGCCGGCATGGGCCTCACCTTCGTGCTGGTCACCATCGGCTGGGTCTTCTTCCGGCTCGACCTGCCTGACGCGGGGCGGGTGCTTCGCCTGATGCTGGTCAACTAGAATGGTGGGGCGCCATGCCCATCTCTGAAAAAGTCCGCGAATTCGTCGAGACAAAATTTCGTCCGCGCCGGAACGGACGGGCATTCGATGACGACACGCCGTTGTTTTCGAGCGGCATCGTCGACTCGTTTGGTGTGCTCGAGCTGATCGCCTTTCTCGAAGACACGTTCGGGATCGAGATTGACACCAACGCCCACGAAGTGCGCGACTTCGACACCGTGCGCAAGATCGCGGGCCTGGTGCAGAGCGTCTCGGGTAGTTCGGGCGAAGGATGATGAACGAGTACGAGCTGATCCTCGGCCTGCCGCATACCAATCACCAGGGCCTGGCAGAGCATCTCCTTCTGCAGTGGGTGGGCCACTACCACTGGACTTCGCTCGCGCGCGCCATCGGCACGCCGCTCTCAGCCCTTCGCACGGCGAGCGGCCACGAGGTCTACGCCACTTTCTATTTCGTCGAAGAGCGTTTCCCCGATCAGGCCAGGCCCGACACGTTCCAACTCGACGATCGACTTCGGTTCGCAGTGTTCCTGCGGGCCTACAAGGGCATTTCGGTCGAGACCAAGATCGTCTTCGATCACGCGGATCGACTGAGGGACTGGATCGCCACGTCGCCAGCGTCGCTGTCCGACGAGGCGGCTCGTGCGCATCCGTTTGTCCGCATGGCAACGATCTTCATCACTCCCGAGACCGGCAACAGTCGCCTGAAGGTGGCGAGTCCGGCGGGCATCGACTTCTCCCGCATCGCCGCGCTGCCCAACGACGACAATCCCTACCAGTTGACCAGGCTCGCACGCGAAATGGGTACGTTGGGACTGACCGCTGACCCGTGGACGGCGGTCACTCCGCTCGATGGCCATGAAAGCGTCTACGCCATCGACATCGACCGGGACACCAACGGTGCCGGGCTGTTCTACTTTGCGAACTACGTGACGGTCATGGACCGGGCGGAACGCGCCGCCCTGATCGCCGCCGGACATTTTTCGAGTGATGCGATCGCTGGTCGCTGCGTCGAGCACCGCCGCATCGCCTATTTCGGCAACGTGTCTACGACCGACAGCATACGGACGCGGGTGTTCGCGTTTCAGCGGCCCGACGATCCCTCGCGTGTGGCCTTGCGCTACGAGATGCGTCGCGACGAGGACGGCGAACTGATTTGCCTCTCCGAAGCGGTCAAGAAGCTTGGTTCGATCGCCGGCGAGCACGCTGATCAGCATGCCGGCTGAAGCGCCTGCGATCCGGTGGCCGGCGGCGGGCCGGTTTGCCCGTGTCTGTGAAGTTCTGGTCATCATCGCCTGGGCGCTGCTGGTCGTTCGCGATCAGTACGGCGTAGCCTGGCTGCAGCCTCACGACGTCGCGCTCGATGCCGCGTTTCTGCTCGCGGTCCTCGGAGTCATCGCCGGCAGGATTGCGGCGAGACGTCCAGCCTCCTCGGCGCCGGACCTGGCGCTGCGGTTGGCGTTTCGTACATTGGTGATCGTCCTCGCCCTGATCGGGGCCGAGTACGTGCTTCGCTTCGTCTACCGCCAGCAGCACTCGAGCGGCAACGCCGGCGATTTCGTGGCCCGCCATGGCGGTGGGCCGGCGATCGTGAACAACAGTCTCGGTTTTCGCGATCGCGAGATCCCTCCCAGGAGTCCCGACCGCTATCGCGTCGCCGTCGTCGGCGACTCGTTTTCCTGGGGGCAAGGGATCGAGGCGAGCGAGCGGTTCTCGGACGTCGTCGGCGGCCTGCTCGGTCCACGCTACGAAGTCTTCAACTTCGGCCAGCCCGGCACGCCTGATCACCTCGAACAGTTGAAGCAGGTCCTGCAGACATCGCCCGATTTCATCCTGCTGCAGCTCTATGTCAACGACTTCGAGACACCGCAGATGGAGCGGCCGCGGCCGTATCCGCTGTTGCCGCCATCGCTGCATCACGATCTTGAAGAATCGTCGCTGTTTTACGACTTACTGAATCTGCAGTTTTCTCTGCTGCAGTCCCAGCTCGGGATCGTCGACAGTTACGAGCAATATCTGTCGCGCAACCTGAAGGATCCGGCGTCACCGAACGCGCAGCAATCCGTCGCGGCGATTCACGCGTTCATCAACGCCGCGCGTCATGCCGGGATTCCGTGCGGCATCGTGCTGTTTCCAGCGGCCGACGCGATGGGACCGGACGGATCGTACCCATTCGGCTACCTCCACGATCGCGTCCGGACGATTTGCACGGACGAATCAATCCCGTGTGTCGATCTCCTGCCGGCGTTCTCAAAAATCAAGGACCCGCGGACGATGTGGGTGAGTCAGTTCGATGCGCACCCGAACGCCATGGCCAACCGTCGGGCTGCGCAGGAGATTCTGCAAACCTTCGCGCCCGTCTGGCGTCGCTGAGCCCTGGCGGGCCTAAAAGGCCCGCCCCACATTCAGCGCAGCAAGGCAAATTGCTGTGTTGACAAATATCAAACAACTGTTTTATACATATGTTTGACCGATTCGCGACTGAGCCTTTGCTATGAAGCCTAAACGCGCCGTTTTTCTCCTGATTCTTGCGCTTGCCGTTGGTGGCGGGACCTACGTCTACCTGCACCTGCCGACCGCGCCGGTCATGCTGACCGGGATCGTCACCACCAACGACGTGATCGTCAGCCCCCAGATTACCGGGCAGATCAGTCAGCTTCCGGTCGCCGAGGGCGACCTGGTCAAGAAAAATCAGCTGATCGCCGTCCTCACGCCTGACGAGCTGCGCGCCGACACCACCTATTTCGCTCAGAACGTGCAGGGCCTGTCCTCGCAGGTTCGCGAGTCGGAAGCCGCGCTGCGGTTCCAGGAACAGCAGACGCGCGACCAGATTCGCCAGGCGGAATCCATGCTCGCGTCCACCGAAGCTCAGGTGGATGCCGCGACCGCGGATCTCGAAAATCTGAAGCTGCAGTACGCCCGCACGCAAAACCTGTCACAACAGAAGGTCGTCTCGCAGCAGGAACTCGACCAGGCGAGAACCTCAGCCAGCTCCGCCCAGGCGAAGCTGGACGGGTTGAAACGGCAGGTCGAAGCGCAGCGCGCAGCCGTCGCGCTCGCGCGTTCAACCGCCGAGCAGAGCGCGGTCAAGCGCAGCCAGATTCAGACCAACGAGCACATGCAGGCCGCCGCGTCGGCCCAGCAGGCGAAAGCGGACGTCCGGCTCAAGTACACCGAGCTTCATGCGCCGATTGACGGCATCGTTGACGTGCGGGCGGCTCGCGTGGGCGAGGTGGTCACCTCAGGTCAGCCGGTGGTGACGCTGATCAACGAAGACGACCTCTGGATTCGCGCCGACGTCGAAGAGAGCTACATCGACCGTCTCCGCATGGGCGACAAGCTGACCGTTCGCCTGCCGTCCGGCGTCGAGCGTCAGGGGACGATCTTCTATCGCGGCGCCGACGCAGGGTTTGCCACGCAGCGCGATGTCAGCCGCACCAAGCGCGATATCAAGACCTTCGAGATTCGACTGCGAGTCGACAACTCGGATCGGAAGCTCGCCGTCGGCATGACGGCCTACGTGATGATGCCCGTCTCTTAGCGCAGAGTCCGCTGATGTACGCCATCGACGTTCGCAACATCATCAAGAAATTCGGCGACTTCACCGCCGTCAAAGGGATCACCTTCCAGGTCGACGAAGGTGAGATCTTCGGTCTGCTCGGGCCGAACGGCGCCGGCAAGTCAACCTTGATCCGGATGCTGGTCACGCTGCTGCCGCCGAGCGGCGGCACCGCCATCATCAACGGTTTCGACGTGATCAAGGAGTCTGACGGCGTCCGGCACTCCATCGGCGTCATTCCGCAGGCGATGACCAGCGACCTCGAACTGAGCGTCGAGGAGAACCTGATCATCTTCGCCAAGCTCTACGGCGTCCCGCGGCAGAAGCGCGAGCGCCTCATCAATGACCTGCTCGAATCGGTCGAGTTGACGCAGTGGCGTGACGCGCAGGTGAAGAACCTGTCGGGCGGCATGCGCCGCCGCGTCGAAATCGCCCGCGGCCTGGTTCACGAGCCGCGGATCTTCTTTCTCGACGAGCCGACCACCGGTCTGGATCCGGTGTCGCGGGTCAACGTCTGGGAGATGCTCGAGAAGATCAAGCGCGAGCGCGATCTCACCATCCTGATCACGACGCACTACATGGACGAAGCGGACAAGCTCTGCGACCGCATCGCCATCGTCGATCACGGCGAATTGAAGGCGCTGGATTCGCCGCTCAAGCTCAAGGCATCGATTCCGGGGAAGAACTCGCTGGAAGTGGCGTTCTCGGCGACGCCGCCTGATTGGGAAGAGCGCCTGCGCAGGCTGCCGGAGGTCGAATCGGTGTCGGCGCACGAGAACATCTTCCGCATCGCGACCAGCAACGGTCCGGGTACGACGCTGGCGCTGATGGAAATGGCGGCGGCGGCGGGTGTCACCGTTCACTCGCTCTCGGTCCAGAGCACGACGCTCGACGATGTGTTCGTTCATTACACCGGCCGAGCGCTGCGGGATGCGCTGCAGGCGGCCAATCCGCTCGAGACCGGCCCGGTGATGAGGCGAGGCTGATATGGGACGTACCTGGGCAATCATCGAGCGCGAACTGCGCCGCTTCCGCCGCAGCCCGATCCTGATCGTCATGACCATGGTCATGCCGATCATGCAGCTGGTCGTGCTGGGCTACGCTTTTGGTGGCAACGTCAAGCACCTCAAGCTGGCAGTGGTCGATCAGGATCACAGCGTGCCGGCAGTGAAGATTCGCGAGCTGGCGTCGGCGATCTCGTCCGGCGCCCGCACCATCGACACGTTCGAATACTCGGACCAGGGCGCGGCGCTCACCGATCTGCGTAACGGACGAGTCAATGGCATCCTGACCATTCCGCCGGATTTCTCGAGGCGCGTGCTGGCCAAGAACGAACCGAAGGTCGCGCTGATCGAAGACAACACCGACAGCTTCGTGTCGAGCGCGCTGGCGGCGACGCTGGGTTCGATGTTGACCGGCTTCAATCCGGGGCGGACGCCGCGCGTGCCCGGTCAGGCC